>NZ_RXHX01000050.1:0-33423 GCF_005930655.1 Pseudomonas sp. FSL W5-0299 | reverse complement strand
AATGGTATTCATAGCGTTCTCCGCTAATAGGTGTTTGTGTGTTTATACGCCAATCACAAAGGGCGATGCAATGGTTCGACAAAACGAAGGTTTTGCCGAACTCTATCGAGGAATGGCTCGGTTCGTTAAGCTCCCCGCGCTACGGTTCAAATAACTGGTACGCTTAATCAAAGTTCAACTATTACTAACGTAGTCGAGTAAACAGTACTTTTGATGAAGATCGGTTATGCGCGAGTGAGCACTCGGGATCAGAAAGCCGACCTACAAGTCGATGCCCTGAAACAGGCCGGGTGCGAACGCATCTACCAAGACATCGCCAGCGGCGCGAAAAGCGCCCGGCCGGAGTTGGACAAACTGCTGGCCAACGTGCGGCCGGGTGATGCCGTGGTGATCTGGAAGCTGGATCGCCTTGGGCGTTCCCTCAAGCACCTGGTCGAGTTGGTCGGCGAGCTGGCAGAGCGCAAGGTCGGCTTACAGAGCCTGAATGACCCCATCGACACCACCCACGCCCAAGGCCGCCTGGTGTTCAACCTGTTCGCCTCGCTGGCGGAGTTCGAGCGCGAGCTGATCCGCGAGCGGACTCAGGCGGGTCTGTCGGCCGCACGGGCGCGTGGCCGGATCGGTGGCCGTCCCAAGGGCCTGCCAGCCAAGGCTGAGGCCACCGCCATGGCGGCCGAAACCCTCTACCGCGAAGGTCGCCTGAGCGTCAGCGCGATCGGCGAGAAGCTGCACATCTCCAAGAGCACGCTGTACAGCTACCTGCGCCACCGTGGTGTCGAGATCGGCGCGTACCAGAAGAGCGCCAGGTCACGCGACCAGCAGCCTTCGGCCGCGTCGCCGGCAGAGCCGCCCGCCGCCGAGCGGGTGGCCACCGTCACCCTGCGCCTCGCGGTGGTGAATAACAGCAAGTTCGTGCGCGGCCGGAAGCGGGCCACGGAGAACATTGAGCGCTACTGCCTGGAGCCCTATGGCATGAAGCGGCTGGATGCCGGCCACTATGAGTTGACCATTCCGTATCGGAGCGACGATGAGCTGGACAAGAGCGTGCATGACCTGCTGACCGAGATCAGCCAGGAGGCCGACATGCGCAACTGTTTTGTCGAGATGGGCGCCTGGGAAGAAGACACCGAAAAGCGTTGGTAGGGCTTACGTTGGTTTTTGGTTCCATTGCTCCCCAAACCCCAAACCCCTGACGGGATTTCTCCCGCAGGGGTTTGTGTTTGCCGGGACGAGTGCCCCGGCTGTTCAGTTATCAGTGGTTCGAGTTATCGAAGCACTGCGAGCACAGCTCAGCACCATCGGGACACCCGATGATTTTTTCTGCTGGTGAGTTGCAAGACGAACATACGTCCTGGTTCTCAAGGGTCAGCCTCTCGACTTCAACCGGGAACCAGTAGCAGTCCCAATCGAGGTAAACGAAGGCCTTTGGCCGCCACTCAGGGTCAATCTCCCGGACAAAGCCCAGAATCTTTTTCCCCTGAATTTCCACTCCCATACCGTTCAGCACCGTCACCGTGTCCCCTTGAGCGAACTCGCAGGGGATGGGTGCCGTTGCCGCCACATGCTCGGAAATGAAGGCTTTACGCTTGGCATCAGTCATCATCGGACACCTCACGCAGCCAGCTGGTAGACGCCAGTTTCTACCCGGACGAAATAACGCTCGTCCTGCAGAACCTGCCGCACCTTGGCTTGCCAGTTGTTGTTGCTGCGACTCGACGCAAACGGCTCGATCTTGGCGTTGATGTCCTTCAGGTGAAGAACCTTCCCGCCCTGCAGCACCCGGCGCACAGCAGCACGCCAGGTAATACCCGTCATTGCCACAGCTCGGCGCTGCATTGCCCCAAGAAGGAACAACGAGGCCTGCTGGCGGCGGAAGACGAGCAGTTTTTCGTGGGAAATTCGCACCAGGTTGCCCCGGTACGAGCGTGAGTCGGATACGCAGTTGTGCTGGACCTTGATGATCTCGTCGATCAGCTTGCCCGGCGCTATGCGCTCTACCAACGAAGACAGGTTGTAATACTCGCCTGCACGACGAAGGTTTCCCATCAGGATTCCGTACACGCCATTGGCCTCAACGGCGTCATGGATGTTCATCACCGCGAGCTCAAGAGCTTCGGTGAAGTCAGCCATCGACATGCGCGACATATCCCACTTGTGAGGCTCATTGCCCCACTCAATACCGCTGTACTGGAGCATTCCCGCATACGGAGGGTGCCACCAGGCGACGTGAGCTTCTTCTCCCAGATGGGATTTGAGATCGTCGACCAGGAGGTTGAACCCCTGGTGCAGATCCGTTCCGACGAACCGTAGGCCCATCTCGCGGGCAACATCGACGCTCGTACCGCCACCAATGCTTGGGTCAACAATCAACCCATCCTTGCGCTTGATGTAGGTAGCGAAGAAGTCCTTCACGATATGGCCGGTGCAGTTGCCCCGGTACCGCGAATTCCCATAGTTGCCACGATCAGGGTACGAAACCACAGAGGTCTTCAACATTGTCCATTTCTCCTTTCTGGAGCCCAGACGGAGAAAACCCGCGAGGGGGTTTTCCCCCTCACGGGCAGTCGGTTATTTCATGTGTTTACGCATGATGCTGAGTACGCCCTCGCGGACTTCCTCATGGTCAGCGCCACTAGCGTTGCAGCAGGCCTTGAAGCTGAAGGGATGGTTCTCATCCGACAGCAGCCAGTCAATTGCTTCACGCCAATTCGCATCACTCACCTGCGGGTGCAGGATCTGACGCAGTGTTAGCTTGAGCAGGTAGTCACGAAGCCAGTCGATATAATCGTCGGTGATTTCTTCGCTTGCCCGCAGCTTTTCCAGTGCTTCATCAGACATCTCAAGGATGTCTAGGAACCCCAATTGCTCAACTGTCCGCGCAACAGTCAGAGCACGAGGCCGACGCTCGAACGAGCGCCGCTGGATGATTACCTCCTCGCCAAACAGATCGAGGAGAGGCATTGCCAACGCAGTATTTTCCATTTTGTGGCTCCCACAACGCGAAAGGGGCCACTCCCGGTAGGGGTGACCCCCTATCGGGTTGGATTGCTTGACTTAGGCGACCAGGGACTCGCGAACCAGCTCAAAGAGCGCGTTCTTGAGGTTGGCAACCGTGCCTATTGCTCGGTAGTGAGTGAACAGCCGGGACAGAACGTGCTCATTGGCACCTCCAAACCCCAAACCAATCACCTCTATGCCGCTGTTTACGCAGCGCGTGATCATCTCTTTCGCGGAGTGAGCGTTGTCCGGCTCGCCATCAGTGATGACGAACAGGATCTTGCGCTCGCCCTTGGCGATGATCAGATCCGTTGCTGCAGGCCACAGTGCTTCGGCGAGGGGCGTACACCCCTGCACTTCAGCGCCGAAAGCTCTTTGTTGCACTGCAGAAATCAGCCGTTCCCGGTGACTCTTGATCAGCGCGCATCGCTCAACACCATCGTGCCCACGGTCAGGAAAGGACATCGCGCCGGTCGTAACCTTCGGGATGTTTTCCAGCGAATGGAGCACCGCATAGAGCGCTGCCTCAGCTTCATTCATCGCTTCCCGCATGCTCCCCGACTTATCGAGGAGAAATTGGATTGCTGCTGAATGCCGCTCAGCACGCGCCTTACTGCGGAACACTCGCGTCTCACCAGCCGGAAGCATGGCGATTCGTGTTGTGTCTATACGCCGGCCTGAGCGCTTGAGGCGCACACGGCAATCAACCTGAGCCTGCAGCAGTCCATTGAGGCACTGACGCAGCCCAGACGATTGCTCAATGCCTGCACGAATCCGACGCTGTGAGGCATCTTCACCACGCAATGCACTGCGCCCACCCAAGGAAAATGCCCTTTCGACACCTTGGCGCTTTGCCTTGTTACCCAACATCGCAGCTGCGGCATCTCCGACTTCCGACACCAACCCTTCCAAGTCGGCCTCGGTGGCGTTCATGGCCTGCTCGCGCAGATCAGAAGCCCCATCGTTGTTGCCTGGTTCGCCTTGCTCGGCATCGCCATCCTGCTGGTCACCCTTTTCATTGACTTCACCCTGCTCATCGCCGGACGAAGATTTCTGCTCAGATTCGGTATCACCCTCCTCCTCGCTATCTCCACCCTCGGTTGCCTTGGTGTCGCCGCCTTGCTCGCTCTGCTGCTCCTGGTCATCACCACCTTGAGACTGGCCTTGTGGCTGGTCATCAGGCTGGCTCTGCTCGTCTTGGCCCTGTTGGGTGTCAGAGTCGCTGTCGTCATCCTGGTCCTGCTGTTGATCCTCCGGAGAGGGCAGCATGGCAATGATGGCGTCAACCAGGCCAAGGACATCCTTTGTGCTGTTGCACTTCAGGACATCACAGGCTGTGAGCATGATCTGGTCGGCCAGGTCAGCACCCAGAAGTGCCTCCAGCGCGTTCAGATACGCTTTTGCGGGAACCTCAAGCTGCGGCTCCTGAACTTTCCAGTAAGTGCCGATGAGGATTGCGTTGTGTACGACATGGAGCGGAGGACAGCTCTCTACCTGCTCAGGCCGAAACGGCTCAAGTAGAACCTTGCGGTTCAGGTAGCGAATATCCTCCTCAGTACCGGGGTACTGATCCATGCTCATCCGCTCAATGCGAATGTCCTCTAGCGCGTTCAGCAATCGCTTGCGGAACGGCGTCTTCAGCGTGAGCTTGAACACGTCCATATCAGTGTTGCGGACATGGGAGCATTCGTGCGCGATGAATCCGAAGGACAGCGGAAGGTCGTCCAGGTTGAACGGGACAACTACTTTTTGGCCGTCTGTGTAGGCCGTTGTTCCCTCTACCACCACCTTGACGCCGGTTTGCTCGCTCAGGTGTTGTGCATAGATCGGCAGGGAGCCAATCAGGGAGTTATTGTTCATCTCGATTCTCCTTTCTCGCCTCCGCGCTAAAGGGAATCCCCCCAGGCGGGAGGACTCCCGCGCGGGGTTTATTGGTTGGTTAGAACCAGAAGCCGGCTGCTTGTGGCAGTGGTTCGGGTGCTATGTCTGGCTCAGTCGCAGCGTCGGCAGGCACCTCATCGGTGGCCTGTTCGGCGGGTACTACTGAGCTTTTTTCGTTGCTTGGGCGGAACTGGAACAACGTAGCCAGCACCGCTTCGTCAGCTTCCTCAAGCTCCTCTTCTACCGCCTCCACAGCATCGACCTGCGGCGCTTGCGCGCTACTGGCTTCAACTGGCTCAGGGGTAGATTCCTGCACTGGATCGATCTGCGGCGGCTCGATATGGGCCACAGCTTCCGGTTCCTGCACAGCAAGCGTCGCGACCTGGCCAACAGCCTGGTTTAGATGCTTGATGAGTCGCTTGATCGAATCCTCATCCGAGAGGGAAGAGACGAGGGTTACCACGGTGTTGTACTGCGTGCCGTTGACCACACCCGAGGTTGGTAGCGCCGCGAGAATCGCGTCGATGTGCTCGGAGAGGGCTTTAACATCGCTGGACAGGAACATCAGGCCGCGTAGCTTGGCGTTGATTTTCCGTACCGTATTGAGCGTGGTTTGAGTGACATGGCCACGAGTGGCCAGGCCGGTTTCCAGCAGTCGTTCAGCAGTTTCAGCGGTTTCAGCGTAGAGCTGATCCGCCAGGCCGCGTACTTGGCCACCGAGGGTGCCGGACAAGTGTTTGTCGCCATCAGGTGCTACACGGCAAGCCGCATAGCCGAACTGCATTCCGGCATCCACAACCCCTTTCGGCGTCACGGAAGACCGGATGGCGTCGCGCCACTCTTGTTTCTCCCACCCCTTCTCGATCCACTCGGTTACCCAGCGGTCGTAGTTAGGCAGGAAGTTGTTTTTCAGGTCGTAGAATTGCGTCTTCAGGGCCTCCAGGCGGTCAACGACATCCTGGATACGGTCCTGAGAAATGGCATAGCCACCGAGGAATTTCACCCCGCACTCTTCCACCACCTTTGTTGCCTGCCGCTTGATCTTCTCGAACGGTTTCAGCTTCTCCGGGTCGATGACACGCATCGAGCCAAGAGACGCCAAAGTTGCAGGAGGAATTTTCCCCTCCAGCATTTCAGGCTTCAGTTTCTTGCGCGCTGTCCACAGGTGAATGCCGGACAGATCAACCAGCAGAATTTGATCAAGGATCTTGATCTCATTGGCTTGAATGGTCATTTGTGATTTTCCTTTTCTCGAAAGCAAAAAAGGGGAATCACACCCTTGTGGGGGAGATTCCCCCATTAGGGTTTTGATCAGGCTGCGTGGGACCAGGTACCACCAAAAACGCTTTGCGCGATCTTGACGATGCCCAGACGCTGAGTTTTGTCGCAGCGATTAAGCAGCGACTCGTTCAGTGCGTCCTGAATTGGGTTAGCGCTTGCACCCAACTGGGTGTAGGCCAACGCGATACGAGCCCAGCGCTGCAACATCCGGGTGGAAATTGTCACGCTGAGGTAATTGCCGTTCTTCCCCTGGTGTTGGTCACGAACAGAGTTCGCCACCTTGACCATGTTCTGAGCGACGTTTTCAGGGAGGCCGGGGATTCCTTGCATCAGAGCAGCGATTTCGCTATCTGGTTGCAGGTAGTCCACCTTCCACACACGGAAGCGATCCAGCGACGCCAGGTTCTGCTGCATGGTGCCAGCATGGAGCCCGTTGTCATCGCCCTGCCCACAGGTGTTGCCGCAAGCGACAAACCGGAAGTTAGGGTGAGGCTTGACCACTTCACCGCCGTTTTCTGCAATCACCAAGGGTCGCCCCTCAAGGATTGCGTGCAAGCCCACAGTGACGGCCGGATCGAGCGTGTCGTACTCATCGAGCACAAACACGAAACCAAGGCGCATGGCCTTGGTCAGCGGCCCATCCACAAACTTCGTGTTCAGGTCGCCACTCACCGGGTCGGTGACGGGCAGGTTGTAGCCGGTAAGCTCCGGCATCTCCATGCGGCTATGAGCCGACACAGTGATGCACGGCCAGTTCAGGCGGGCACTTACTTGCTCTACTAGCGAAGACTTGCCCGAGCCAGTTGGCCCTACCAGCATGCCGGCATCGCCGAACGGGGTGTACAACCAGTTCATGAAGGGCTTCAGCAGCTCCTCACGGAAGACATAGTTGACGTTCTTCGGTGCGACATAATCCATGAAGTGATGGGTGGGATCGAAAGCAGGCGCTTGCGCGTTGCTAACAAAACCGAACTCAGTCATGGCTACTTTGCTGTCAAACTTTTGCATCTTTAATTCTCCATTCTCAAAAGCAAAGCCCGAAGAAAGGAGAACTCCCAGTAGGGAATTTCTCCCCCAGTGGGCGATTATTTAGTTGTTGCGATTAAGCAGCTTCGACCAGCGCGATAATGGACATGCCTTCATCGGTGGTCTTTTTGGTGAAGCTCACAACTGGCGTCAGGTTGAAGTAAACCAACTCGGCGACCAGTGAGCGCATCATCCACGGCGGGCAACTTACCAGGACGGAAGTTGCACCCGTTTTCTCCGACTCATTGCGGGCAATTTCTGCGAGTCTTTCGACGCGAACAGAAACTTGCTCTTGGGTCGGCGGCAATGGGAAGTACAGGAGATTACGAATCTCCTGAAATTCTTTCCACGAGCGAAGATCCTTCACGCCGAAGCGCTCCAGATCAGCAGTGGCTTTAAACTTAGTCAGGTTGATGACTTGTTTCATTTTCTTAGCTCCAATTTTTAAGAGCGAAGAAACCCCATACGGGGATTCCCCGCTGGGATGTTTTTCAGGTTATTTGAACTGGATGAGTCGCCAGTTTTCGACCCGTGCAAGGCACGGACAAACACCAACGCTCATGCGTTAGTGATTGATTTCTGGAACTTGGAGTGCGCTATCGTATGAAAGCGACTTACTTGAAGCCGCACAGGGCGTGCGGCTTGGAGATTCTTGAGCTGTAATGCGGACAGCTGCCGCGCCTTTCGGCAGTAGTAATCATGCCGTTTTCACCGGCCAGCTTCAACCGATACGAGCACGCAAATTTGCGAAAGCGCCCATCAAACCCAGGCCAGATGGAACTTGAACTGCGCCAGGCTCCTGACCCTTCTCAGCTCATGCTGGAGGCCCGCGCTCGCGCGGACAGTATCGCCTTGACATCCTCCCCGCCCTATAGAGCGGGGATTCCTACAGCTAGACGGCGATGTCCCGCCGCGAGGATGTTCCGGGCCGCGTTGATGTCGCGGTCGTGAGTGACACCACACTCACAGGTCCATTCTCTTATTCCAAGCCCTGCGATACCTCTCGGCCTGCTGTCGGGCATTGCGCCGCAACAGCTACAGGTTTGGGTGGTGTACGCCTCGCTGACTTCCCTGAACACGATACCTGCGTGAGCGCACTTGTAGGCCAGCATCGTTTTCAGTTGGCCCCAGCCGGCATCGAGCACGGACTTGGCCATATTGGTTTTGGCGAGTTTCTGCGGACTAACATCGCCCACCACAATCAGATTGCACCGCTCGACCAGTGAGCGGCTGAACTTGTGCAGGGCATCCTTGCGCCGGTTGGCGATCTTCGCGTGAATGGTCCGGACACGGGCTTTCTTGCCGGCGCGCTGAGCAATGGCCAGGGCCGGCTCCAGATCCCGGTAGAAGCGTGCGTTTTCAAGCGCGGCCCCATCGCTACAGGTGGCCACGGTTTTGAGACCCAGGTCGATACCCACGGCGTGCTTCCCGGCCGAAGGCTTGGCCTCTACATCGACCACCACATTGAAATACCAGCGGCCACGGGCATCTTCAGTGAAGCTACCGGAGCGGAAACGGTAATGGCCCAGGCCGAAGCTGTCCCATACCTTGAAGAAGTTGCCGTTGTGGTAGACCTGGCCATTCTTCCAGCTCGCCGCGCCGGTATTGAGCGGAATCCAGCCCAGAGAACGGCGCACACCACGGGACTTGCGCCAGTTGAGCCGGCTCTTGCGAAACTGCAAGCGCCGAGTGGCGTACTCCTTTCCCACCACCTGAACGGTATGACTGTGTAGCCCCAACTCCTTGGCGCAGCCGTTGGTGTATTTCTGCATGTCGTAGGCCGACAAAAATACCCCGCGCTCACGGATCGAGCGTTGGCTGAGTTCGTTCAGGTAGTTCCAGACGAAATTCACGCTACGAGCCATGTGCCGGAGCATCGGGGCGTGCTTGTCTCGAATCCGGACCTTGAGGGTCTTAGTCTGGGTCATGTGATCAGTGTTTCATGCGCCCAGAAAAACCCAACACCGGGCAAGGCTGCGCCTTGCTCGCTATCCTCCCCGGTCTGAACACCGGGGCTTGCCGCGCTACCTGGTCAGGGTGCGCTGCGCCCTGAGCTTTACGACCAAGCAACTGCTGCACTAGAGGCCCCCGCGCGCACCCCGCACCCAATCCCAGCAGTACCATACCGTCGAGGGGGCAAGGACGAACACAACCGATCCGGCCACGGCAAGGGTTACCACGGAGACAGCGCCGAACACCGCGCAGATCAATGCCCACTCTGCACCGAGCAAGGCCTTCTCCAGGTACTGAGCGCCATTGGCACCGACCAGCGATGTTCCAGCTGCCCACAGGCCCTCCACGGCCAGCACCAGGCAGCCGCCGAGCACAACGACGCCAATCAGCCCCTTGAGGCCAGTCTTGATGTCTGCCCAGCTCGGTATCGCGTGCATCGCGATCATCAGCAGCAGGCAGGCCACCAGAGCGCCTGCGAGGCCCGAGGTTGCTTGATCGAGCAACGCCCCCAAACTCAGCATGGCAACCTGACCTATCCACAGCGACAAGCACACCACCCCCTGGTTGGGCGCTTCTACCGCGTAGTAGGTACCCAGCACGAGCACCACGATCAGCCCACCTGCGATCAGCGGCGCTATGCCCTGCAGGGCCATGCCTACGGCGTGACGGATGTTGCCGGGGCTATACCGGAACCGGACGAAACCCATGCTGCCGGTGATGACGTTCGGAGAGTAGAGCGAGATCGACGTGATACGCAGGCCGAACAACAAGCACGTCAGCGCATGAGCCATCTCATGGATTGGGGTACCAATGATGCCGGTGGCCCGATAAACGCCCCAGGCCATCATCGACATGCGGCTCACCAGCTTCTCCCATATCCAGATGACCATAGAGGGCACAAGAAGAAGCCCCAGGAAAAGCTCAATCATGCTGTAGCGCCCTTTGATGCCTGCATCATCTTCATCGCGGTCACTGCTTTGCGGATAATCACTTCCACAATCATGTTGATCACGAGCACCTTCTTTGCCCGCGTCGCGCCGACATAGAGCAGGTTCAATTCGTCGACGAGCTTTTCACCGTTGATCTTCTCAGTGTCGAAGATGTCCGGGAAGTCCTCCTCAAGCATCACCACATCCCATTCCAGACCTTTGCTCCGGTGAACGGTACTCACTGTCACATCGGCCTTGGACTGATCATCGGTGGAGTTGCGGCGCAGCGCGGCCAGTAGTTTCGGGATGTCCGGGTGATCCTTGATGATGCGCAGCAGGCGATTCATCTCCGGATCTTTGGTCTCCTCTGCAGCCTCGCTGAAGTTCTCAAAGCAATTGAACGGGCCGTACATCCGCTTGTTGCGGATCTCATCGCGTCGACCTTGCTTGAGGTAGTAGAGGTCTTCGAGGTCGGAAATTTGGTAAGCCTCAATGCCTCCATTCCAGTAGACGGTCTGGCCCCCGGTCACCGCGTCGATGGCGGTCATGATGACGCCGGCAACAGTTCTGTTGAGCACAGCATGGTGCTCGGTACCGAATGGCAGCGAGGTGGTTACTCGGTCCTTTGCGCCATACCCAACCAGGGGGCGTGTTTCGCCCTGCATTGCCAAGATGGCGTTTGCCACCCCGGCGATCATTGGGCCAAAGCGGAATGAGTTAGTCAGGAACATGGCGTCAGCACCCAGCTCGATCTGCTCGTCGAGGGCGTTTTCAGCTCCACGCCAGCGGTAAATCTGCTGCCATTTATCACCCACAAATATTTTCCGTGCGCGCTGTTCGGCAACGATTGCCGCCGTCACAGGGTTGCTGTCCTGCGCCTCGTCGAACAGCACAACGTCAAATGGCAGTTGCGGCCGGCTGAGCTGGTAGAGCTTGAGGTAGGCGTCATGCTCGCAGGGGAATTTATGCTTGGTGTCACACATGGCCTCCCAGATGCGCTGGGCCGAGTGGATCACCTTGTCGATGTAGGCGTCGCCGGCTGTCTGCAGCTCCTCTTGGCCGCTGCTGAAGATGTGGGCAAGCCCAATCTCCGCTTGGGCGCTGGACATATAGGCAGCCAGGGTGGCTTGGGCGTCCTTGATGAGCCCCCAGTCGCGCGTACCCAGCAAGTTACCAATGTCAGTCAGGCGAGCGTTGCCCAGCTTGTGCTGGTACTGCCGGCCGAAGGTGCCCCATGCAAGTTGGTGGGAGGTCTTGCACACGACATTGCTGGGAAACTTGGAGGCCCCCTCGTCACGAATCGCCCGGTTGTAGGCCAGATAGAGGATGCGCAGCTTGGGGTGTGCATGCGCGTAGGCAACGAGCGTCGTTGTCTTGCCGCATCCGGCGTAGGCCTTCACGACCAGGTGATCGCCTTCGTAGTCGATGATCGGTTGCTGTTCAGGAGTCGAGTTCATGCGGATTCCAAGGGATTATTTTTCTGTCGAGTTCGCGCGACGCTTTTGCGCGCGGCCGTTGCGCACGAAGAACACTAGGTTCGCGATGAATGCCCATAGCGTGTACGCCAGGTCGACCTGCTTGCCGTGTTCACCAGCTACCCAGCACAGAAGGACGCCCAGCGCATCGCCAAAAAACATGATCAGAAGAAACCCAGTGGCCGCTGATACGCCGAATTGCCAGCGAGCAAAGCCGATAGAAACCGCAGTGATCAGCATCGCGCCTACAGGCGGAACTGGCACACCCAGGACCAGGGGCGGAAGCAAACTGCTGACCAACACCCCCAGAACGACGAGCAGAGCCAGGTGGCGATTTGATAGTGATGTCAGTCCGTCGCCCTGATGGCGAAACGTGAGCGCTCTCCAGGCGTGCCAAACGAGAGCGATGAGGTAGCCCGTGGCTGCAGAGCGGAAGGTCAGTGGCGGGTTGCTGATGGGGTCCATGATGGCTCCTTTACGATGGCGCCATGCTCGCATGTCCTTCGTTTATCCCAAGCGGATATCGGGACGGATTAGGTCCAGATTAACCACGCCCAGAAACGACAAAGCCGCCCGTAGGCGGCTCTGCTTGATGATTCGATTACTTGGCGTTTACGGCATCCTTGAACTGCTTGCCGGCCGAAAATTTCGGGGCTTTGGACGCGGCGATGTTCAGCGGCGCTCCGGTCTGCGGGTTGCGCCCGGTGCGCGCAGCGCGCTCGGTTACCTCGAAGGTGCCGAAGCCGACCAGCGTCACCTTGTCGCCTGCAGCCACGGCATCCTGGACGGTCGATACGAAGCTGTTGAGCACTTCGCTGACGGCGGTTTGGGTCTGGCCTGTCTGCTGGGCGATTTGCTGCACGAGTTCTTGACGATTCATTGTGTTGCTCCTACTGGTTGAATTTCTAAGGCCTGGCCAGCGTATCAAGGGCCTGGTCAATCCCAAGCCCTGGTTCCGGCTCTCCACTCAGCTCAATACTGAGGGTGGTGGTTTGCCGGCCATCCGCTGCCACTGCCTGGCTAACGCTTATCGACTGCATGCCCACTCCAACTGCTTTCGACTCGAATGTGCGCGGGCCTTGCTCCTGGGCCGCTTTGAGCAACGCCCGCAGTGCCGAATAGCGGGCGGCGTTGTCGATCGTTCCTCGGGCATGCAGCTGGGCTGGGTCGGTCAGTGCGCGGTCGAACTCCTGCGAGCCCAACCTCGTTCCGCTCACGGTCGCAAATGCTTCCAACAGATCGCGAACCGTGATGGTCCGGCCCTCCAGGGTCCGGCCTATGGGCACGCTGGTTTCGATCTCGCTGAGCTTCACTTGTGTTCAGCCTGGGCGATGTCGAGGATCTTTTGCGCCAGTTTGAGGCGGTACCGAGCCTCAGCTTCCAACATCCATTCAAGTCGCTCGCGTGTTTCGGAACCATCTGCTGTAGAGGGAAATGGACGCCCCATCAGCAACTGCAGGTACACCATTGGTGGCGTGGGAGTGTTCAGGCTGGCGGCTGTGCTGGCCAGCATTTGGAAGGTCTGCACGGAAAAACTCTCCTCGGGATTCGGTTTTCTAGGCTCGCTCATTTTGGGTTTGCATTCCACCCAAGTCACATCAACCAAACCTTTCCCTGCCTTTGCTCTTGGCGCGACGGACGTTGTAGCCCTTCACCCACTGGCTTATCTCAGGTGTGGTGGGCACAGGTTGAACGCTCAGAAACTCTCGCTTGATCGGCTCGCCCATGAACGCTTGGTAGGCGTACTGCGCCCATGCGTCCTTTTTGTTCTTGCTGCGGGCGTATTGCAGGAGCTCCCCATAGATCCGCTGTTTGTTATTGGGGCCGATCACTGTTTTGCGGTCTTCGAGCTTCACGAGCTTACCGTTGGCCACTGCAACGCCTTCCTTGATCTGCACCTCATGACCACACTTCGGGCATAGCAGCCCCGAGTACATGAACTTGCACTGCGGACAGGCCCGTTCCTTCTTCTCCTCGGGCTGCTGATCCTGCTTGCGCCGGTCGATAGGGTCGCCCTCTCCCGTGTCCAGCCGGTCAGGCAGGTCATCAGTGGGCTTGCCGTTTCGCAACAGGTTGCCAGCGTGGTCGATGATGATGCCAAATTTCTTGCCGATCTCAGGGCATAGCCGGAGCACACGCCCAAGCATCTGATAGTGCAGCATTAAGCTTTTCGTCGGGCGGGCCAATACGATGCAACTTGTCGCAGGGTCGTCAAAGCCCTTGGCGACCATCGCGACGCTGCAAAGCACTTTGATTTTGCCAGCCTTGTAGAGCCGGATAATCTCGTCCTGCTCGTCGCCGTCCATGTACCCGTCGATGTGGGCAGCCATCACGCCCGCGTTGAAGAACGCCTCGGCCAGTTGCTTGGAGTGGGCGACGTTACAGGCAAAGACGAGGGTTTGACGGTTCTCTCCTAGCTCCTTCCAGTGGCTAACTACGTCACCGACGATCTGGGCATCCCCCATGACCTCGGCCAGCTCGTCTTCGATCCAGTCACCGTTAGCGGCAGTTTTCACACCCTTGAGAGACGGCACCGAGGGGACATAGCACTCAGTTGGAACAAGGAAGCCCTGCTCGGTCAGCTCTTTCGTTGTGATACAGGTAACCAGGCGCTTGAAGATGAGACCCAGGCCCCGCCGAAATGGCGTCGCGCTCAGGCCAATGACCGGTACCCCATTCGCCTCGCACCAATTAATCAGCTCGATGTGTGCCTGGTGGAGAACGTGCGCCTCGTCGATCACCACCAGCTGCGGGGGGCGATGGGCCAGCATGGACTGCAGGCGCGGGCGCAGGCTCTGGATCGTCGCTACCTGAATCGGCAGGCTGTGATCTGTGCAGGGGTGGTCAGACTGAATGGCACCCGCCGTAATGCCATCAGCCATGAAGCGGGTGAGTGTCTGATCGAGCAGCTTCACGCCGTCGACGATGAACCATGCCCGTTTGCCCTTGGCGTGGGCACCCTTGATGATCGCCTTGGCCACTTCGGTTTTACCCGAGCCGGTCGGGCTCATGAGCATCTGCACCAAGTTCTTGGCCGCAACGCCTTGCCGGAGCATGCTCATCTGGGTTTTTTGGTAGTTGCGCAGTCCCATTGGGTCAACCCTGTATTTGAACCCATACAGGGAATCACGGGCTGGCAGAATCCCAAGCCCGCTAGTGCGCCTTCGGCAACTCCTTCCAGTTGGTGGTGTACGCAGGGCTCAGCATCTCCCGGCGCATCGACCACGCGCCGCCTGCTGTGTCGCGAGCAAGGCGTACTGCTCCCCGGCCCTGCTTGGCGTTGATCACGTCTATCACACGCATAAGCTCATCACTGCCCTGGCGTGGTTTTGGGGCGAAAAGATCCCCTGTGATTGATCCGCGCTCAACGAACTGTGAGAGCACTACGCCGGCCTTGGCGTAGGCCGGGCCTTCCCGGTATAGGCTGCGCAGGCCAGCGAGTGCCGCCTGGGCGATGTCGCGTGTGTCAGAACTGGGGAACGGTAGTGCAATGATCCTTGCCCCGCTGTATGGCTCGGACTTAGTGAAAGGGCTGGTTCTGGCGAACACCTGGACGCAGTTGGCCAGGCTCGCCTGCGCGCGGAGCTTCCCGGCTGCAGTGGTGGAGAAGGCGGTGACTGCACCCTCCAGCTGCTCCAGGGAGAAAACTTCCTCTCCAAATGAGCGCGAACAGATGATCTGCTGCTTTCGCTCCGGGCTGCCGTCGACAAACGGAAAGCACGCAATGCCGCGTAGCTCCCGTGCGGTACGCTCGACGTTGACGTTGAAGTAGCGGCGCAACAGCTTGGGGTCGGCGGTGGCCAGCTGCCAGGCAGTATGAATGTTCAGCTCGCCCTGCAGCTTGGCACTGAGCGCGCGGCCTATCCCCCAAACCTCAGACACAGGTGCGTACTTGAGCAGCTTTTCCTGGCGCACCGGGTCACGCAGATCGACGACGCAGCCGGTCTTGGCCTTCCATTTTTTCGCGGCCCAGTTGGCGAGCTTGGAGAGAGTTTTCGTCGGGCCTATACCGACACCGACGCCCATTCCAAGACGGCGCTGAATCTCGTCTCGGGCATGCCTTCCCCACTCTTCCGGATCGGGCACGCCACCGAGGTCTGCGAAGCATTCGTCAATGCTGTAGACAAAAATTCGCGGGGCCAGCTCTTCGAGGATGGCCATGATGCGGTTGCTGAGTGACTGGTTTATGTGTAATAGAAAGTCAATAAGAACCGGGCCATGCTCGCCCTTGGAGCTTCTCATACCCAACCGGTATGGCTGTAGCTTCTGAGGAGATCGCCGTCGCTCACCGGATCATCCGGTCATCCTGTTAGTAACCGGTCAAAGCTGATCTGTTACATCGAAGGCGGACACCTGTCCATCGACAACACCCCTGCCGAGCGGTGAACCGCCCTCCCATGTACATATGACCAAAACGTCGCCGTTATCCTACCGTTCTGTCATGCCTACCCACGACGGAGTATTGACGGTCTCCGTCCTATAACATAGCTTTTCCGAAAGGCGCTCAAGTACATATCGTCATGTGCATACGAGCCTCGTGTCGTTAAAAGAAATGGTTGGTGCCGCATGAAAGTGCTCTTCATGATGCCGTTCGGCGTGTCGAGCTTCTCCGCCCCCATCAAGATCAAGGCTTCGTCTTGGTGTTAGTGCCAGATGCACGTCACCTTGCGGTGCAGGAATGGAGTGTGAACATGAAAGCAGAAACGGAATCGCGGATTTTTTCGGTGGACGAATATGTCCGTCCGTCTAACGGCGAACCGATCCGTTCAGTTGTTCTGGAGACCAACGATTCTGTCGTTGTAGTTTGGCACGCCTACCCTAGGCAGGAAATAGCTGCCCATGTCCATCCTCACGGCCAAGATACTTGGACGGTTATCTCAGGTGAGGCCAAGTATTATCAAGGCAACGGCGTAGAAATTCATCTTAAAGCTGGAGATATTGCCATTGCAAAACCTGGGCAAGTACATGGTGCCGTGAACTCTGGTCCAGGACCTTTCATATTTGTCTCCGTGGTTGCGCCGGGCAGTGCAGGTTTTGCGTTATCTGAGAAATAGGCGAAAGGCCTGAGAGGAACCTGATGAATACACGAGTATTTACGTTCGCTGGTGGAGAAACGGGGGTTTGGCGCGTTGTTGCGATGAATGCCGTGGCAGGAGCCCCTCTCCCTGGAATCCCACGGCTCAACGTAGCCGCTGGCTCTGTTTCGCCGCAGCCTCCGGGCACCAAATGGCTCCTTCGCGGGATAACGAGTAACGAGCGCTATGTCGTGCGTGAAGAGAAGGATCGTCTCGTGGCGAAGCAGCCAAGCTTGGGTCGAGCAGAGGCTACCTGCGCCGCCCTGATCCCTATCCGGAAAAACCCCTCATGGTGGGGACTGTCTCAAGACGAACGCCGGAAGATTTTTGAGGAACAGTCCCGTCACATTCACATCGGGCTCCAATATCTCCCTGCTGTGGCCCGCCGCCTCCACCATTGTCGGGACCTGGGCGAGAACGAACCCTTCGACTTCTTGACTTGGTTCGAATATTCCCCGTCTGATGAGACGGCCTTTAACAGGCTTCTGGCCGAACTCCGAGCCTCGGTGGAGTGGCAGTATGTCGACAGAGAAATCGACATCCGGCTAGTGCATGAGCCGGCCTAGCATCAGGTTTAACTTCGATCTACGTGCGGCACACTCCTGCGACACCCGCAGCCCAGCAAAACCCCGAAAAATCTAGTGTGTCGCATAACTTAGGAGTAACGCGACAGGTATGTCTAGCGAGCCACTAGTCGCTTAAGAACTTTTCTACTTATAGCCTCCTCTTTCTCTCATCGATCTCCTCGGCATCCTGCCGTCTAGAGCCGGCACATTGTCCAGCTTTCGAATGAGGCTCTCCAGCTTTTCCAAGTCGCCCTCGGCAATGGCTCGCTCGTCGGGAGTTAAAGGCACGGCCTCCAAGTACCGTCCGATAGACGATTTGCTTTCCAATGCTTGGGCCCTTGCGCTGGCTTTCGGCAAGTTGAAGTCACACCCCGCACAGGCCATGCGATGTGGGCAGCTGCTCCAGAAGGGATTTGAACAATACGAGTCGCCCAAGTCATAGAAGGTGTAGGGGGCATCTGAATGGCGAACAATTACGTCATGATCGATCAAAACGGAGACCATATGGGCCATTTGATCGGCTTTAACGAAGGATGCTGCCAGCTTGGTAGGCCGAATTCGAATGTAATGCAAAGTCGAATTCGGCGAGCTATGTCCCGACCACTGCATTAGCTCGATCAGCGACATGCCCTGAGGGACGCTGGCGAGCGCCGTCACTGCGGAGGCACGTCCCCGGTGGCTGGTGATTCGCCCGCGACTGTCCTCCAGTGGCACACCCGCCTTGGCGCATAGCATTGGAATGATGGTGCCATTAATGACACTGGAGCCTATGCGCTTGCCTCGAAACTGAAATAGGTAGCTAACTTTTTCCCCGGTTCGCTCATCCAGCAAAGCGGCCTGGTTAGCAGGCCTGTCCTCCAGCCAGGCGTCAATGCGCTCCTTCACGACCACCGCTACAGGTTTGACGAAAGCTTTGAACGTCTTGCTGGCAGGAATATCGAGATAGCATAAAGTTTTTGCTGGAACGATGGTCCCATCCTCGTGTACCACATCATTGGTCTGAGGATGCGCGCATCTTTTATCCAAGCGCATGATTTCATTGCTGCGCAAACCAGCGTGCGTCCACACTACAGCAATGGCTTGAACCATCGACAGCGGATAGTGAATCTCCGAAAGCAGATCACTACGCTCAAGATTTAGACTCGCCCAAATCAGCTTGAGCCAGGTCGAGTCATCAATTACCCGCGGGTTGATACCCGAGTTGAATGTCACGGATCGCGGGGTGGCGAGGTGATGCCGGGGGCTGAACTTCAAACGACCCCATCCCCAGAGTTCAAAGTCTGTAAAAAATCGTCGCAAGGCATGTAGAAAGCCGCGCTTCGAGTTGGCAGCGATAGGCTGACCAAGCCCCTTTAGCTGTGTTCCCTTCGCTGACTCCAAAGCCCACTCACCGACCGTCATCCGGTCGACGGCAGCAATAAATGCAGCGCAAGTGGACATGCTCCAATCGGTAGGCGCCGCCATTCCTGATTGCTCGCGCGCTAGCCAGACACCGGTCCTCAAGATAAAACTGTAATTGCTTTCACGTGTGCGTGGACGCAAGGTGGAAGTGTCTCGCCATCGACGGCACCACATTGCCCAAGTCGGATCGATGCCTTCGATGCTTTTCGCCCGCCAACAGGTATAGCCTCGCATGCGTAAAGGTTTCGCCAAAATCCCCATGGCAGCGAGGCCGTGAGATACCTTTCCGACCGATCTCGCGACACCTTCGCTTCGATGCTGTTGGCCCTTCAGTAGCAGTTCCTCGGTGAATGTCTCCAACCGCGGATCGCCGTTTTCCAGCATCAAGGCACCCAGCACGTTGGAAAGGAACTGCTCAAGATGGCGAGCAGCGTAGCCCAGCGATCTCAACGCTTGGCTCAAGCGAACGTGCTCATGTCTGAACACGGCATGGCCGAAGATAAAAGAAGCATATATCGCCGGCTGCCGGAATTTGGCGATACGCTGCGGGGTTCGAAAATCGCCGAGATGGTAAGCAACGGAAGCGAGATATGGTCGTGATCCTGCTCGATTACTGAGCAAGGTCAACCACTGCGACTCAGACCAACACCAGTAGGGTTTACCGGTTTTGCTGACATTCCAGAGAATGACTGCCACTGATGAAATGGCTAATCGCTGAGAAACGCCGCTGTGCGCCGCTATATCAGCTAGCGGCCTCATGAGCTCAGGTATCTCTGATTGGAGGTAGCCCCAGTCTGAACGGTGAGAGCGATTCGAAAGTATGCTCAGCTCGATTTTCGATAGATCGCTCTGACGTACGTACTTGCTCGCGTCGAACGGAACATAAGGGGTGACTGAGGGGGTGCTCATAGCAATGCCTCAGACCCAAAGAGTTCACAGAACATCCGAGCATCGAGACTGCCGACGGAGTGCGCCATCTTTGCGGTTAAATCCGCGCCAGATAGGTGCAGGTAAATCAAAGTGGTTTTGGGGTCTCGATGTCCAGCATACGTGGTCAGTTCATGGAGCTTCCAGCCCGCACGGGCCAGATGGGTAAGCCGAAGGTGGCGAAAGGTATGAGTGCTCAGGTGCGATAGTTTCGCTTCCTTGGCCCACCCTTCAACCGTTTTACTCCACGCCCAACGGGACAGTGGCGAGCCTCGATTACGATCTGATGCTGATCGAAACAACGAACCTCGCATCCAGCCAGCGCCGCGAAGAGCATGTAGATGCTCTATCAAGACAGGTGCAATGTCTGGGCTGTAGCACACGACGCGGCTGCGTTTGCCTTTGGTCGTTTCCGCTCGCACCGAGATCAGTCGGTGTGCAACGTCTAAATCCTCAATACGCAAGGCCACCAACTCGGCACGGCGAAGAGCCCCGAAATACGCCAACGACAGCATTAGTCGATCACGGATAGACGACCTGGCCGCAATACTGAGAAAGTGTCGCCACTGCTCATCGGTGGGAATGTCTGGCAACTTAATCAGCCGTGGGAGCAAGCCCCTGACAAACCCTCCATGTCCAGGCACTTGGGCCAGCCGACCATGCTGTCCGCGGGGCACGGGGTTGTGCTCGCAAAGACCCTGAAAAACGAGGTGGTCGTACCACAACCGGATAGCAGTAAGCCGCTGGTGCAAGGTTGAATTCGCCACCGCGCTCTTTGCGCCAGGTAGCAGCTCACGGATGTAGAGCGTGACTTGTTCGAATGTCGCGGATTCGGGTTTCAGCCCACTCCCTTCGCAATGCAATAAGTAATGCGCAAGGGCACGGCCATAGGCGTCAAGGGTGGCCGGCGCACGCCCCAGATTACCCAAGAGCTCCAGCCAAGCTTGTACACTGGAATAACGACTTAACACTTGCTTGTGCAATGGGGTGGTGGTCATGGGCGCCCCCTGAGCGTCAACGGATTCAGCCTAGCTCAAAAGCATTCCACCTAACTTAATACAGCGCGTAGTTCGAGGAATAGACCTTCAACTCGCCTCGGGCCATCAGCTCGCGCAGCTGAAACACCGGCTGGCCCATCTTGATGCCCAGTTCTTTGGCTGGATCGTTGCGGCTGACAACGCAGCCATCGTTGTTGCTGGCCACCACG
The DNA here is from genome assembly GCF_005930655.1 of Pseudomonas sp. FSL W5-0299. Taxonomy (NCBI): domain Bacteria; kingdom Pseudomonadati; phylum Pseudomonadota; class Gammaproteobacteria; order Pseudomonadales; family Pseudomonadaceae; genus Pseudomonas; species Pseudomonas sp. FSL W5-0299. The sequence goes on along the minus strand of NZ_RXHX01000050.1, from coordinate 12,705 downwards.
ACTGGACGGTCCCGGTACCACGGCTCAAACAGCGTCTGCGCCGAGCAGTAAAAGCCGTTGTTCTGGGGCTTGATAAACGTTAGGACATAAGTATTTTATAAACAATAAATTAGAAAATAATTATCGAATCGTTAGTTCAGGTCATAGGTTAGGGGGAGTAGATGGAGCTTCTGTGGGCTACTGAGTCCTTGGTGATTGGCGGTCGTCCATATCCAGGCTTTCCGCTCTTGCTTTGGGACACCATGGACAGTTGTGTTCCTGCCAATGAGTTCATGCGCTACTTTTTATTGCGGGGAGCCATTGGGTCGCGGAAATCTTGGCCAAGCACGGGGCGTGCTCTGTACGACTTTTTCAGTTTCCTTCAGGCACATGACCTCGCCTGGCGCGATGTGGAGCGTGGCGAGGACAAGAGCGTTGTCGCGGGCTACCGGGACTACTGCTTGGTGGAGTGTCAGTTGGCTCGATCAACGACCCGTCAACGACTTCACTATGTCTGCAAATTCTACGAGTACGCTCAGCAGCAGGGATGGGTGAGTAGACTGCCGTTTGGCTATGAGGAGCGGAAGGTCCGACGGTCCACCGGTTTTCTTGCACACGTCAATGCCAGCGGCGGAAAGGCGATGGTGAACGACGTCATGCCGCGTCAGCATCGGGTGCTGCCGAAGTTCCTCAGCATGGACGAGATTAAGGTGTTGCTGGAGAAGGCGGAAAACCCGCATCACCGAATGATAATTCGACTCGGACTTCGGACGGGGCTGCGGCGGGCGGAAATCGCCTCTTTTCCGTTGGCGTATGTCTTCGATCCGGATAAAGCGGGCAGGCACGAGCGCAACATCCGGGTTCGCCTTGATCCGCACGATGGTCACGGGATGCGTACGAAGGGAAGCAAACCGCGTGACATCTTTATCAGTCGACGCTTTCTCGCGGATCTGCACCGATATGTCGTGCAGGTTCGTGGCGAGCGGGCATCACTGAGTCGTACTCAGCACAAATCGCTGTTCTTGAATCAGTCTGGTGAGCCCTACGCCGATGATGGTAAACGCATCGAGCGCATTGTCCGAGAAATTGGCAAGCGTGCGGATATCAAGGTTCATACGCACATGCTTCGCCACACCTACGCGACCCATACGCTGGTCGCCCTTCAGCGCAATGGCAGCAGCCTGGAACCGCTCGTGTTTGTGCAGCGGCAGCTCGGGCATAGTTCGATCCAGACGACGATGGTGTACCTGCACTTGGTCAACGAACTGGCCGACAACGCCGTGCTGGCTTACGACGATGAACTGTCTGACGACTTGGGAGCGGTTTAATGGGGAAGCGCAAGGTCTTCTTAAAGACCGACCTCAGTATCCCGCAAGTCGAGCATAGTCATGACGCGAACGGGTCTGTCATTGTTTTCCCCGAAGTGATTCCACCTGTCCACACAAGGGTCGACTTCGGAAGGAATGCCACTCGCTCGCGCGGCATCGACTTCGCTTTCTGGTATGGCGTGGGTATCGATTCGATTACCTATGCCTGCCAGCGACAGACGGAACGCTTTCTAGCCCAGCAGGACACTGGGGTCGAAGCGAGCTCCGTAGCAAGCTTCTGTAAAGGCGGTTTACGCCACTTCCTCAATTACATGATTTTGCGTGCAACCGCGCTCAGCCGTGAGTTGACCCTGAACGACATCGATCGTGCATTGATTGACGATTTTCTTGGCTACCTTGCTGGATTGGGCATTACCACGCTTAGCCAGAGTACTCACTACACCGGTATGAAGTGCGTCCTTCACGCGTTGGGCCGCAGAGGGATAATTTCGTTGGTCACCACAGGAGACGATGCGACATTTCCGCGAAACCCGTTCCCAAACAGTGGCAAGAGTAAGGGTGAAACGCCCCTACCGAAACGCCAGCGACAAGCGTTCACCTCAGCATTGAAACAGGCGATCCTGCCAATCTGGAATGAAGACGCCTTTGTGACTGGTGAGCTACTGGCTTATGCCTTGTTGACCGTTGCGCTGCACACCGGGCGTAACGCCACGCCGCTGCTGGAGATGGGGCACGATTGCCTGCGCGCTCACCCCAAAGACAACAGTGTCTTTTTGGTTCTCTGGAAGCGCCGCGGACACAGCAGCAGTAAAGTGGCTCTGCGCGCAGAGAGCGCCACTGAGCGTCGGCTGGAGTCGACCCCAACCATCAAAACCAACATTGAACGTCTGATCCGCCGTGTCCTTGCTCACAGTGAAACGCTGCGTGCGGAGGCTCCGAACGACATTAAGGATTGCGTTTGGCTGTATCGCGTGCACCGTGGTCCAGGCGTCGGCACGGTCATTGTCCTGACGGATTCAGCGCTGAAACTAGCGGCCAAAAAATTGGTGACTGATTATGGACTCGTCGATACGGATGGTCAGCCGCTGCGCATCAACATCTCTCGACTACGTAAAACGTTTGCCAACCGAATATTCGAATTGCTCGCGGGTGACCTGATGACCACGGCCATCGCGCTTGGTAACACACCACAGGTGGCCGGACGAAATTACTTGGCATCTAGCGCAGACGCCAGGCGCAACTGGCAGTTTATGGGCGAGATAATGGTTCAGGAATTACTCAGCCGGACTATTGGCGCTACTTACAAAACTACCCCAATGGGGCGCTGTGGTGATCCGGTGAACGGCCAATATGCGCCAAAACGTGAGGGGGAAGCATGTTTCTCATTCCTCAACTGTCTGCGATGCAAACATTACGCGGTCACGGGAGACGATTTGCACCGGCTATTTAGTTTTTACTTCCGTGTGTTTGCGGAGCGTACCCGCATGAACAAGCGGCGTTGGGCGCAGGAATACGCGCATATCCCTCGATTGATTGACGACTATATCGTGGCTGAAGGGCTGCGGCGTGGAACCTTCAAATCGGCCTCCGTTGAAGCTGCTCGCGAGCAGGCTCGCCGCGATCCGCACCTGTTTTGGTCATCCGATGTAGTGGAAAGTCTGGAGATGTTTGCATGAGCAAAAACAATGTGACCATGTTGCCTTGGGCAAGCATTGAACAACAACCAGGGGATATACGTGAGTTGCCCGAGAGCGACCGCGAAGCACTCATTGTCAGTGCCATTCATGTTGATGGCCACTGGGTCATCCTCAGTCGCTATCGCGATAACATTTGGCAGCTCGAAGGGTTGACGAGCAATGTACCGGACAACATGAGGAACTTGGACTTCAATCGAGTACCCGCTGCGTTTTTAGCGGTGATGAAGTCCCTATTGTATCGCTACCTACGACGCGGTCGCGCAGGGCAGAAGCGTCCCGTGGCAAGTACTTTGCGCAATGTTTTTGAAAATGTATTGCCCTTTCTGCGGTATTTAAGCGCGCTTAAGCTCGGTCACTTCGGCGCTGTAACGCCCATGATCTGTGCAAATTACGTCGCCGAGTGCAGGGAGATCCGACAGACGCGTCGCAATCGGGGGCAGGCGCTGTCTCCGGCGGCCCTTGAACGTCGTTTTATGTCAGTCGAGGCGCTTCATGAACTCAGTCAGTACACCAACGACCCAATCCCAAGACATCCCTGGCCTGATACATCGGCGAGAGCCTTGGCCGGTAGAGCCTCCCTCAACAGTGAGGCCGGCAAAACGCCGTTGATACCAGATGAGGTGTTTTGTACGTTGTTCGAGAAGGCCTATGAACAGGTTCAGCACGGTGAGCGTCTGCTCGATCTGCGCGACACCCTCGATAGCGTCGCTGTAGCACGCAAGGGACAGGTGACCAGATCAATTCAGGAGCATAAGGTTCGCCAGCTGACCGCTCTTGGGTGGGAAGGCGGGCTTGAGACATTCAACCAAGCGATTAAAGATTTGAGAACCGCCTCCTATATCGTTCTGGCCAGCACCTCCGGTTGCCGGAATCATGAGTTGGCCAACGTAAAAGCTGGCGCGTGCCACCGTACGGAAGACGATGAAGGCACGGTCTTTCACTGGCTGCGCTCCACGTCGGAAAAAACCGATACCGGCGTGCACGACTGGATGATTCCAAAAATTGCTGTGCACGTGTTGCGCCTAATGGAGCGCTGGGCCGAGCCGTACCAGGCCATGATCGACGCTGAGATCTCCGAGCGAAGAACGCTTAATTCGAGTGATCCGCAAATCGCCACGGCGCAGAAGCATCGGCATGCTCTCTTTCTCGGGGTGGCTGCCACGAAGCGTAATCAAGTTCGTACCCTCTCGGGTTCGGCATGGAACATGTGCCTCAAAGCGTACGCGAAGAGCTGTGGTCTGAACTGGATCTTAGCCAGCCATCAATTTCGCCGTAAATTCGCCAACTATGCCGCACACAGTCAATTCGGCGACCTGCGTTACCTGCGTGAGCATTTCGCACACTGGTCCATGGACATGACCTTGGGCTACGCCATGGATCAAGATTGGGGGCAGCATCTCGATATTGAACTGTACGAAGACATCCAGTCAGAACTCGAAGACATCAAGTCCGAGGTCGTCGGCACTTGGCTGGGGGACACACCGCTGACTGGCGGCTACGGTCGATCAATCAAGCATTGGCAGCGCGATTCGGCGAACCTCGCGATCTTCAAGAGCCACGCCTCAATGGTAACCTCGATCGCTGAGAGCACCGCGATTCGAAGTAATGGTCACGCCTGGTGTACCGCCGACGATGATCGTTGCGTCGGCAACACCATGGAGCGAACGCGCTGCGGCGATTGCAACAACGCCGTGATTGGAGGTGCACACGTTGGTATCTACCAGCGCCTTTACGACAACCTGAAGAGGTTGTTGGATTGCAACGACATTGGTGACGGTGGTCGTCAGCGCGTATTGCGTGATTTGGATCGCTGTCGTGACGTGCTTATGCAGCTTGGATACGATCCGGAGGAGAACGTAGCATGACCATTAAACGCAAGCCCTCAGACGCCCGCGAGCGGGATTTGCAACTCGCACTTGCACGCATCCTGCGCGGTCGGGCGCATAGCGGCGAATCCAAGGTCACTATCGCCGCGGTGGCGCGTGAAGCGGGTGTTTCAACCGCTCTGATTCACAATCACTACCCAACTGTCGCTGAGGCGATCCGCGAAGCTCAGGGGCGTTCAAGTCGTGCTCAGCGGGATGTGAAACACCAGGATCTTTTGGCTGAGCGCGAGAAAAATCGAATGCTCCGCCAAGAGAATGAGGAACTGCGCGAAAAGATTGCCAACCTCGCCTCGATTAACGAAGTACTGATGGCAGAAACGCGTACTCTAAAAGCCAAGCAGGCCGACTTTTTTGCTACGGCAATTTTTGCATTGAGGTAATGGATATATTCCAGCACCATCCAGATTCTAAATCGCATCAATGGATGGAACTCAAGGCATGCTGGACGCAAACGCAACTCATATTGCCCTGACGCTGGAGGGCATATCCGTTGACCTTCAGGTACTTAGTTTTGTTGGCCGTGAAGCCCTCAACCAGCCGTTCTGTTTTGACATTGAACTGGTCAGTCCCCGCCCTGACCTGAAACTCGAAGAGATCCAGTACAAACCTGGCTGCCTGACCTTCGGCGCCACCGGCAAAGGCATCATCCACGGCTTGGTGTATCGCATCGAGCAAGGCGACTCCGGAAAAGCCTGGCCCGTTACAGCATCAGCCTGGTGCCGCAACTCGCCTACCTGCGCCACAACCATGACCAGCAGGTTTTCCAGCATTTAAGTGTGCCGAAGATCATCGCGCAGGTCCTCGAAGCGCGCGGCATCCTGGCCGATGCCTACAGCTTCCAGCTCGGCGCGATCTACCCGGAACGCGATTACTGCGTGCAGTACGACGAATCCGACCTGCATTTCATCCAGCACCTGTGCGAAGAAGAAGGCATTCACTTCCACTTCCAGCACAGTGCCGGCGGCCACAAACTGGTGTTCGGCGATGACCAGACGGTGTTCCGCAAACTCGCGCCCGTGGCCTACCAGCAAGACTCCGGCATGGCTGCCGAGAAACCGGTGATCAAGCGCTTCAACCTGCGCCTGGAAACCCGCACCACCCGCGTCAGCCGCCGGGATTACGACTTCGAAAAACCGCGCATCCTGCCCGAAGGCGCCGCCAAAAGCACGTTCGCCCCGGACCTGGAAGACTACGACTACCCCGGCCGATTCACCGACCGCGAACGCGGCAAGCAACTGGCAACCCGCGCCTTGGAACGCCACCGCAGCGACTACCAACTCGCCGAAGGCAAAGGCGACGAGCCAACCCTGGTCAGCGGCCACTTCCTGGCCCTCAGCGAACACCCGCTCGCCGAGTGGAACGACCTCTGGCTGTTGCTGGAAGTGATTCACGAAGGCAAACAGCCGCAAGTGCTCGGCGAGAGCATCACCAGCGATGTCACCCACAGCAAAGACGATTTTCAACAGGGCTACCGTAACCGCTTCCTCGCTACTCCGTGGGATGCGCATTATCGGCCTGCCCTGGAACACCCAAAACCTAAGGCTCTGGGTAGCCAGACCGCCATCGTCACCGGGCCTCTGGGCGAAGAAATCCATTGCGACGAATACGGTCGTGTCAAAGTCCAGTTCCACTGGGATCGTGACGGTCAGACTAACGATAACTCCAGCTGTTGGTTGCGCGTCGCCACCGGCTGGGCCGGTAATGCCTACGGCGGCATCGCCATCCCGCGCGTCGGCATGGAAGTGCTCGTCACCTTCCTCGAAGGTAATCCCGACCAACCGCTAATCACCGGTTGCCTGTTTCATAAGGAAAATGTTGTCCCCTACGAACTGCCGGCGAACAAGACCCGCAGCACGTTCAAGACGCTCAGCTCGTCGGGCGGCAAGGGTTACAACGAGTTTCGTATTGAAGACAAAAAAGGTGCGGAACAGATCTATTTGCATGCCCAGCGTGACTGGGATGAAAGCATCGAGCATGACCAGAAGATTCGCGTCGGCAACGAACGACATGACACGGTTGAGGTCAATGTGTTCAGCGAGTTCAAGGCTGAAGAGCATCGGATCACCCACTTGGATCGCAAGACTGAAGTGCGGGCGGATGATCACCTGACCGTTGGCGTGACTCAGCATGTAAAGGTTGGGACGGCGCAGTTGTCGAGGCGGGCCAGGAGATTCACTACTACGCAGGCGACAAGGTGGTGATTGAGGGCGGTATGGAACTGACCGCCAAGGCTGGCGAGAGCTTCGTCAAGTTGGACGCCGGTGGCGTGACGATCAGTGGCGCTGAGGTGAAGGTCAATTCTGGGGGCGCTCCTGGCGTCGGCACGGGTATCCAGATTCTCACTCCATTAGTCCCTGGTGCCGCCGTCGCTGCCACTGCGGGGCAACAGTTGAGTGCGCCACCGGTTGGGAAACTCAGTGTTGCCCCTGACTCGAAACCACCTGCGGTGGAAGAAGAGCTTGAGGAAGAGGAAGAAGAGGTCGAGCTGGAAGACATCACCTTACGTGTTGGGATGTTCTTCGATGGGACGGGCAACAACCGCAACAACAGCGAGCGTGTCTTTGGCTGCTTTGCGCCGGACGTGAACCTGGAGGAAGCCGCTGAAGATATTCGTCAGTTCTGTGCGGCTCACGGTTATGACGGCAAGGGGAGTTCCCCGGACAACAGCTATGGCAATGATGTTAGCAACGTCGCCAGGCTGTATGACCTTTACATAGACCAGGCGGATGAAACCCTGCCCATCGATGCCAAGACGGCCAGCCTGCCCGTTTATGTGGACGGGATCGGAACCAGCAGCACTGGAGAAGATTCCACTTTTTCGCAAGGTACCGGTATAGGTGTGCAGGGTGTCAGGGCGCGAGTTGAAGAAACACCGCCACTTATTCTCAAGGCTATGCAAACATTTCAAGACAACAACCCCGATAAGCGCGTGGCGAAAATCGAGTTCGATATCTTCGGGTTCAGCCGTGGCTCCGCAGCGGCAGGGGATTTTGCCAATGAGGTATTAAAGGGAACCAAAGTATCCTCGCCAAAGCGTTGCCGATGGGTGCCCCGATATTGTCGGATAGCTTTTCATGGACGCCGCATACTGATGTCTCTATAAATTTCATTGGCGTTTACGACGCCGTCGCGGCCATTGCCAATCCGCTGGTGGGGGACTGGACTGGTAATAACGCTTATAACCCAGGGATCAATATCCATCTTGCGCCAGACGCGGCTAAGAAAGTCGTCCAATTGGTCGCTCGAAATGAACGCCGTTATAACTTTGCCCTCAACAGTCTTGGATCGGCCGATATTGTCCTACCTGGCGTACATTCAGACCTGGGCGGCGGCTATTTACCCAAGGCGATGGAGCGCATCCTGCTCAGCAAACCGCGTAAAAGCCAGGTCGAAGAAAGGACCTCTTTCGCTGAAGCCAACAGTTACAAGGTTGCCCAGCAGGACTTGAGACGGCTTCAAGATCAACTGGCCCAATATAACCTTTCGTTGGAGATCCGGACTTGGGAGGTACCGTTTCGTAGCACTGACAAAGACGATCAAAAAAACATGAAACACGTGTATGCGGCTGTCAGCAGCCAGCGCGAAGTCCGCAGTGACTTGTCCTTGATCCACTTTCGGATCATGCGCGAACTGGCTGTTGAAAACGGAGTACCGTTTGGCGAGATTGACGAAGGCGAACCGCGACTAGCGCTGCCTGCGGAACTCGTTCCCATCTCCAAAAAACTGATGGCATTCGCTCAGGGGAAAAGCAAAACAACAGGGCTGACTCCGCAAGAGGAGGAACTGCTGTTCCAACGTTACGTTCATGTCTCCGATAACTGGAACGCCGCTAAAAATCGCAACAATAGCGACCTGAATATCGTCTTCATTAATCGACCAGACGAAAACTCTGTGCGCACGGTGCACCCGAATGAGTAATTTTATCCGTGTCGCTCTTGCCGCCTTTCTACTCAGTGGCTGCACCTTTGCCAAAAGCCAGTCAATGCCCTATAAAGCCTGGCGCTTGGGATTTTCGGCTCCCGCTTACATGGAAGTTTGGATCGAGTCGGCGGATGTGGTCGATATTCAGGAACAGTTATATTCACGTGCGATGAGTGGCACCGCGTCAATACTAACGCCCCCCAACAACTCCGGCGATCCCCGAGGCTGGCCGAAAAGAGCAGGTTGGGGTAAGGGTAAGTACGTGACAGGGGCTGACTTGCCCAAACAGATCTATGTCCGTTGGCAATCGCTGGTCGAGCCGCAAACCTACCAAATGGTGATTAACATACCTGAGGCGACCCGGGAGATCATGCGCAAGGGGGAAAAGGTGTTCTGCTCTGCCGATGGGCAATGGATCACCGGATATCGTGAGGCAATCGGTATAAGGCTGGTTCCCGGAGGCATTGCCAAAGTCTGGGTAACCGGTCCCTGCATGACACCGATCGAGGTGACTACGGTACAAGCGGTGATTGATCCACGTGGCCCGTATGAAGGTAAGTCTGGCGGTCACCACCGGCCCCTTTCAGCAGTTTCCAAAGCCTATGTCGAGAAGTTTGGTGTGCCCTACGACTCTTGGAAGTAGGTCAGTGCTGGCCCTTTAAGTATCCTGGATGCGAAGGGTTAGCTGTAACGACCTGCATTTGAAAACGCCCACATTGCAGGTCGGGGCGTTTTCAAATGCAGGTCGTTACAGATATGGTTTGAAGGCCATGGCCTGCGGCCTCACTGCTTGCAGTCATGTGCTGACACAATCATAAATATTACAAAATTGTAATTTTACAATCATCTCCCCGTTATCTTCAAACTGCAACGATACAAGTCGGCGACGATACGGGAGCAGAAACTGCTCCCGTAAACAATAATTCCAGCCGAAGAACTTTCTAGTTCTGCCGAACCTAAGGAGTGATTAATGGATAACAATACAAAATTTTCGATGGCCGCTTTGGCGTTGGTTGTCAGTTCTGGGCCGTCTATGGTATTTGCGGAGGAAAAGACTGGGGGATTTATCGAAGACAGCAGCCTTACCGTGCTCAATCGAAATTTCTACTTCAATCGTGATCATCGCAACGGTCAATCAAGCCCCACGGGCAATGGCTACTCCGAAGCTTGGTCGCATGCGATTATCAGTAAGTTCGAATCCGGGTTTACCCAAGGCACTGTAGGCGTGGGCGTCGACGCTTTCGCGATGATCGGTTTGAAGCTTGATACGGGTGACGGTCGTAACGGCGGTCGTAGTTCATTCGATGTACTACCTGTCAATGGCGACGGCGAAGCTCGAGATGAATACACGAAAGTCGGTGGCGCGGCAAAAGTTCGCGCTTTTGACACTGTGGTGAAAGTAGGTGATGTATTTCCCGCCAACCCTGTCGTGGCGTCTGGCGACTCAAGGCTTTTACCGGAAAGTTTCCGGGGTGTGACCGCTACCAATACCAGCATCGAAGGGCTGACAGTTCAGGGTGGTCGCCTGCATGCTATGAGTCAACCAGTCTCCAGCAATATGCGCGACAACTTCGCAACCTTCTATGCAGGCCCTGTTAACTCACCTTGGGTCGGCTATTTTGGTGGCGACTACAATGTGAATAAGAATATTATCGTTAGTCTTTACTCCAGTCGTCTCAAAGACGCCTGGAATCAATACTATGCTGGTACCGGGTTGAACTACTCCTTGTCTGATGAGCTTTCTGTATTCGGCGGTGTGAATTACTACAAGGCCGTGGATGAAGGGAAAAAACTGCTGGGCGAGTTCGACAACAATATTTGGAGCGCTAAGGTTGGCGTGAAGTATGGCGCACACTCACTTGCACTTTCTCACCAGCGAAATAATGGTAACGACGACTTCGACTATCTGCGTCAGTCGGATTCCATCTTTCTCGACAACTCAATCCAGTACAGCGACTTCAACTCGCCAAAAGAACGTTCATGGATGGTGCGTTACGACCTCGACATGAGCTCGTATGGTGTACCTGGCTTGTCGTTTATGACACGTTATGGTCGTGGCACCGACGCCGACTACTCCAACGCCAACGCCACATACATGCGGCGCGATGCGGATGGAAACCCGTTGACCGATCAGAAACGTTGGGAGCGCGACATCGAAGTAAAATACGTCGTTCAGGCAGGCTCCTTGAAAGATATGTCCTTCCGCTTGCGACAAATGAACTTTCGCTCAACTGAATTTGAATCGGATCTGGATGAAGTTCGTGTGATCATTGAGTATCCACTAGCGATTCTGTAATACCTGAATGGGATGATTCACTGGACGAACATCCCGTTTTCAGTCGAAAGATTTCAAAAATGTAATTTTTCAGTCATTCCCATGTTAACTTGAATCACCTATAGTAAGTGGGAGTTAATAGGAACCTAGCTAGCGCATCTGGTTGGAGTCCTACAGACAAGTAGCTAGTCTGTGAAAATCTGAAACTCATTGCTATTCAGTTAAAGCTCCAAGCTCACCTTTAGAAGCTCCTTTGGAAAAAGGTGAATTTTTAAGACGTCCCTCGGGACGTCTTTTTTATGCGTGCGCCAGGCATGGCGCGTTGCGCGCAAGCGCAACCAGCTTGGCTGTGGTGGCCTCGCTGGTGACTTGGAGGTGAAAGTCCTCTACACACCCGGCAAGGGGAAGTGTTAGCCAGAGGCAAGGGTGTCGCGGGTGACCGCGAATCTGAAGGAAGCCCGAGGCAAAATGCTGGCCTGACGAACAGCAAGCGGATAGAGGCGGCGCAGCGGGGTAAAGGGGCGTGTTTCCCTAAAGCCCAATACTTGCACGGGACGCTGCGACGTAGATCCGACAGGCATAAGCAGGAAGGTCGCGCGAATTACCCTGGGAGATCTGCACGTTTGCCACAGTGCTACCGAGCGTCGAGAGGCGACGGGATGAACGTGCAGAAGTCAGCCGAGGCCGTAGTAAGTGGCGGATAACCGCGTCACCAAGGGCCGAACAAGTTATGCCGCCAGTAGGCGTCAAAGTCTCGTTGAATACCGAAATGCAGAAATTTCTCCAAGAGAAGACTGTTACTCCGAGTCCCGGACAGTATCCGAGGATGACGGCTGACAGCGCACAGGTATCGGCGGCGTCTGTGACGTGGACGAACGCGGAGCCGGACACGCTGATGGAGCGGGTGCTTGCACCCGCCAACCTCAGACGTGCGTACCAACGCGTAGTCAGCAACAAAGGCGCGCCGGGTGCCGATGGCATGACGGTCGAGCATTTGTCAGGCTACGTGAAACAGTATTGGCCGACCCTCAAGGCTCGGTTGTTGGCAGGCGAGTACCACCCGCAAGGTGTACGTGCCGTCGAAATCCCCAAGCCCAAAGGCGGGACAAGGCAGCTGGGTATCCCCAGCGTCGTGGATCGCCTGATCCAACAGGCTCTGCTGCAACAGCTCACGCCGATCTTCGACCCTCTGTTCTCGGATTACAGCTACGGCTTCCGTCCGGGTAGAAGTGCTCACCAAGCCATCGAAACTGCCCGTGCCCACGTGGCGGCGGGTCATCGCTGCTGCGTGGAACTCGATCTTGAGAAGTTCTTTGATCGGGTCAACCACGACGTGCTGATGGCCTACATCGAGCGTCAAATCGAAGATAAACGTGTGCTCACGCTGATCCGTCGCTATCTCGAAGCGGGAACGATGTCAGGTGGACTCGTCAGCCGACGGCAGGAAGGGACGCCGCAAGGCGGCCCGCTCTCGCCGTTGCTGTCGAACATTCTGCTCAACGAACTCGACCACGAGCTAGAACGACGGGGCCATCGTTTCGTAGTAAGCGCTCCATGAACCCCACATTCAAAGCGCTTAGCTGATGCCGGATGCTGTGCTCCCGATTCTCTCAGGAGGC
>NZ_RXHX01000005.1:0-295439 GCF_005930655.1 Pseudomonas sp. FSL W5-0299 | reverse complement strand
CACATCGAGAGGAGGTCGAAGCGAAGCCGACCGGAGGCGATGCCCCCAGATGAATGCCGGAGCGAGGGTACGCCGAGCCTAGGCGAGGGGCCGGACGCTGGGGCGAAGCCTTTTGCTTACTTTTCGGCGTTTGGAAAAGTGAGTCGCTGTAAGAGCGAAACCATAAGCAGCCGTTACCGCAGAAATGGATATGTACACCTGAAAGAGATAGGTCGGCTATCAGGCCGCCTTCGCAAGCAGGCTCGCTCCCACATTGGGGATGGGGTACATCAAGGGGAACCTGGTCGGCCCGAAGGCCGCCACGTTCAAGCCGAAACCACCAAAGGCCTAGACATGAACTCACTGATCCGCGACCGCAACCACCGCTCCGCCGGATCATTGTCATGCACCCCACTCCAGGCCATCGACAACTGCGCCGCATCAATGGGAAACGGCGGATCCTCCGCCCGCAACGCACACCCCTCCACCAGCGCACACGCCGCATAATCCGGCACCGTGGCAATCATCTCAGTCCCGGCCAACAACGCCCGCAACCCGCTGAACTGCGGCACACCCAACACCACCCGACGGCTGCGACCGACCTTGGCCAGATCCAGATCGATATTGCCGCTCAAATCACCCGAGAACGACACCATGGCATGCGGACGTTCACAATATTCGTCCAGCGTCAGCATCCCCGGCCGCTTGTCCCCGCGCAGCACCTTGCAAGGAATGTCCCGCAACTTCTTGCACTTGGCATTCGCCGGCAAATCCGTGGTGTAACTCACCCCCACGGAAATCTCACCCGAGGCCAGCAACGCCGGCATCAGCAGATAGTTGGCGCGACGCACCACCACCACGATCCCCGGCGCCTCTTCCTGCAATTGCCGCAACAACGGCGGAAACAAACCGAACTCGGCATCGTCAGACAGCCCGATGCGGAACACATCGCTACTGGTCGTCGGATCGAATTCCTTCGCCCGACTGACCGCCCCGGAAATCACATCCATCGCCGGTTGCAGCTCCTTGAGAATCGCCAGTGCCCGCGCCGTCGGCTCCATGGCGCGACCATTGCGCAGCAACAACGGATCGTCGAACAAATCCCGTAACCGCCCCAGCGCCGCACTCACCGCCGGCTGCCCCATGAACAGTTTTTCAGCGACCCGGGTCAGGTTCTTTTCGAACATCAACGCTTCGAAAATCACCAGCAGGTTCATGTCGACGCGACGCAGATCGTTACGGTTCATAGGCACGGTTTCCTTGTGTGTTCAGCCAGGCTTGAGGGTAACGATTGTCTCTGACTTTACGTGAGACTGCCCACCCGGCATGAGGAATTAACAACGTTTAACTCGCCTGACAAGGCCTCGCAACCAAGAATGAAGCTCACCGACACGGACATTTGTCATGGCCCATTCTCAGCAAAACGTCGCCCGTGCGGCAGTCGATGAAGCACCCAGAAAAGCCACCGGCGGCTTGACCCCATGGCGTGAAGAGCTGGCCAAGCAACTGATCCTCGAACGCCTGGGTGAAACCGTTGAAGTCACCGAACTGGCCCGCGCCTGTGCCCTGTCGCGCAGTCATTTTTCCCGAGCGTTCAAGTGCAGCACCGGGCTCTCGCCCCAGGACTGGATTCGCCACCAACGCGTCGCCCGGGCCAAGCAATTGATCCAGAACACCGACATGACGCTGACGCAAATCAGCCTCGAATGCGGCTTCTGCGATCAGGCGCATTTCTGCCACATCTTCACCCGCAGCGAAGGCATCAACCCATTTGCGTGGCGTTGCCGTGCGGTGCGCACCCTTCCCCCACGTCGCGCCTGCACCGCTCAAACTCACGCGTTATAAAGCCTGTTTTATCAGAGCGAAAACCGGCGCGGGTCCATGCCCGCGCCGGGGCACATCACCCCTTGAGAAACGCCAACAGATCAGCATTGAGCTGATCCTTGTGGGTATCCGTCAAGCCGTGGGGCGCACCGGGGTAGACCTTCAGCTGCGAACCTTTCACCAGTTTTGCTGAGGCGATGCCCGCCGCTTCGAAGGGCACCACCTGGTCCGCGTCGCCGTGCACCACCAGCGTCGGGATGTCGAACTTCTTCAGGTCTTCGGTGAAGTCGGTTTCCGAGAACGCCTTGATGCAGTCGTAGGCGTTCTTGTGACCGGCCATCATGCCTTGCATCCAGAACCAGTCGATCATGCCCTGGGACGGCTTGGCGTCCGGTTTGTTGAAGCCGAAGAACGGCCCGCTGGCGAGGTCGATGTACAGCTGCGAACGGTCGGCCAGAGATGCCTGGCGAATGCCGTCGAACACTTCGATCGGCAGGCCACCGGGGTTGGCTTCGGTCTTGAGCATCAGCGGCGGCACCGCGGAAATCAGCCCGGCCTTGGCTACGCGACCGGTGCCGTGGCGACCGATGTAGCGCGCCACCTCGCCGCCGCCGGTGGAGAAGCCGAACAGCACGGCGTCTTTGAGGTCGAGCAACTCGATCAACTGCGCCAGGTCATCGGCGTAGGTGTCCATGTCGTTGCCGGTCCACGGCTGGCTGGAGCGGCCATGACCACGACGGTCGTGGGCGATCACCCGGTAGCCTTTGGAGGCCAGGAAGATCATCTGCGATTCCCAGCTGTCGGCGTTCAACGGCCAGCCGTGGCTGAAGACGATGGGTTGGCCGGTGCCCCAGTCCTTGTAGTAAATCTCGGTGCCATCTCGGGTCGTGAATGTACTCATGCGATGTCTCCTTTGCGAGTGTTGGGGGTGTATCAAAGCGGTGATGGGTTCATTCGTTCAGCCAGCCGCGCCACCCGCTCGCCGAGGTGCGCGGCGGTGCAACGGTCTTCGGGAGGTGGGGCGAGGTCCGGGGTCTGTTCGACATTCGACTGGGCCATGGCGCCGAGCGAGCTGCCGAGGCGATTCATTTGCCCCTCGAAGGCGCCGGTGCTGGAGCGCGCCGGCAGCAGGTCGAGGCCGACCCAGATCATCGAGTGCTGCGCGGCGAATACCGCCATCTGCAGCAAGGTGTTGAGTTTGTCGCCGCACAGGCAGCCGGAATTGGTGAAGCCCGCGGCCAGTTTGTCGCGCCACGGCTGGGCGAGGTAGAACGCCGCCGTGGACTCCATGAAGCCTTTGAACTGCGCCGACGCGCTGCCCATGTAGGTCGGGGCGCCGAAGATGATGGCGTCGGCGCTGTGCAACCGGTCCCAGTGCTGGTCCACTTCATCGACCGGAACCAGCAGGCAGGTGCTGCCCACATGCCGTTCCACACCCAGGGCCACGGCTTCGGCCATGACCCGGGTGTGCCCGTAGCCACTGTGATAGACCACCACCACGTTGCTCATCCCGGTGTCCTCATGACAAGTTGATCCCTTTGCTACATGCCCCACTCGCCAGCCCGGCACAATTCCCTGTGGGAGCGAGCCTGCTCGCGATGGCGGCGGCACATTCAACATCGATGCAAGCTGACCCACCGCTATCGCGAGCTGGCTCGCGCCTACAAGACCAGCGGGTGTTGAAGCAGCAGAGTTTTGGGCGTAGACCAGACGCAGGACGAGTTAAACGTTGTTAATTTTCGTTGGCGCGCCAAAAGCCTCAACAGCGGCTTTGCCAAGGTTGCCCCTCAATAAATGCGGCGCCTGCCAGGGACGCCAGGTACAGGCAGTCGCAGCGGACACCCGACAGTCAGGCGAACACCTCGTTGCGTTGCCGGAAAAACCTGAGGAATATGCTCGGAAACCGCGTACCAGACGGCTGCAAGCAGGAGCGACACGTTGACCCTTTCCCCAGAACAGGCCATCCATTTCGGCCCCTACCGGATCTATCCCGGACAACGCCTGGTGCTGGAGGCCGACCAGCCTCTGCGCTTGGGCCGGCGCGCCATGGATATTCTGCTGATCCTGCTGGAGCACGCCCCAAACGTGGTCAGCAAACAGCAACTGATCGCCGGGGTATGGCCCAAAAGCGTCGTCGAAGACATCAACCTGCGCGTGCACATGGCGGCGCTGCGCAAAGCCCTCGGCGACGGCCAGGCCGGCCAGCGCTATATCGTCACTGTCGCCCAGCGCGGCTACAGTTTTGTCGCGCCCTTCTCCCTCGAGTCCATCGAGCAGCACCCCGCGAGCGAAAGCCTCCAGCCGAGCGCCCATAACCTGCCGATCCGCCGGACGCGCATGATCGGTCGTCAATCACTGGTCGAAAACCTGGTCACTCAGCTGTCACGCCAGCGCTTCATCACCCTCGTCGGCCCCGGTGGCATCGGCAAGACCACCGTGGCGCTGCGCGTCGCCGAACTGTTGATCGGCCGCTACCGGGACGGTATTCGCCTGCTGGACCTGGCGCCGCTCAGCGATCCGAGCATGATCAGCGCCCAGTTGGCGACGCTGCTGGATTTGTCCCTGCACGATGCCGAATCTACAAACGGACTGGCCACGTTCCTGCGCGAGCGGCGGATGCTGCTGGTGATCGACAACTGCGAGCACCTGCTCGACGCGGTCGCGCTGCTCTGTGAAAGCATCCTGCGCGCCGCGCCGCATGTGCACATCCTGGCCACCAGCCGCGAGAGCCTGCGGGCCGAAGGTGAGTTCGTCCAGCGTCTCGAATCGCTTGATTGCCCACCCCCCATCGCGGTGCTGGACCGCGCCCAGGCGCTGACCTTTTCCGCATTGCAACTGTTCGTCGAGCGGGCCATGGCCAGCCAGGACAGTTTCGAGCTGAGCGATGACGACCTGCCGTTATTGATTGACATCTGCCACCGCCTGGACGGCATTCCGCTGGCCATCGAACTGGCGGCGGCGCAAGTCAGCCACTTTGGCCTGAGCGGGTTGCTGACGCAGTTGCAAGGCAGTTTTCGCCTGCTCACCCAAGGCTGTCCGTCGACGCTGGGCCGGCACCAGACCCTGCGCGCCACGCTCGACTGGAGTTTCGAACTGCTCAACGCCTGCGAGCAAACCTGCCTGCGCCGACTGGGGGTGTTCAGGGGCGGTTTTACGCTGGAGTCGGCCGCGGCGGTGATCGTCGGCGAACACATCGAGCCCGGCGAGGTGTTCGGCTCGATCACGCAACTGGTGGCCAAGTCGTTGCTGAACGTGGAAGTGGGCGACGAAGAAGTGTTCTACCGCTTGCTCGACACCACCCGCAGCTACGCACTGGAAAAACTCGACCAGACCCTGGACCTGCCGGACACCCGAAAGCGCCACGCCGAACGCTGCCTGGCCTTGATGCATCAGGCTCAAACTGATTGGGAGCTGATTTCCACGGGCCTGTGGATCGAGCGTTACGCCCGCAGTCTGGATGACATTCGTTCGGCCCTCGACTGGGGCTTTAACGCCCAAGGTTCGCAGGCGCTGGCGATCCGGCTGACCGCGACGTCGACGCCGCTGTGGCAGGAGTTGTCGCTGCTCAAGGAACATGGCGTTTACGTGCGCAAGGCGCTGGCCTTGCTGGAGGCGGCGCCCGAGCCCTGTCCTCACCTGCAAATGGCCCTCAAGCTCGCCCTCGGCAGTTCCTGCTACCACACCCAGGGCGGCACGGCCGAAACCATTGCCGCGTTCGTCAGCGCCAGAACCCTGGCCAGGCACAACAACGACGTGGCCGGTCAACTGCGGGCGGTGTCCGGGCACATGGCGGTCAATCTCAGTTGCGGCCACTACCAAATGGCGCTGGAGCAGAGCCAGCTGTTCGACCGCCTGGGCGCCCAGGGTGACCCCGTGCTGTCACTGAGCACGCACCGCCTGCGGGTCCTGGCCCTGCACTTTGCCGGCAATCAGCAACTGGCCCGGGTGAATGCCGAACAGGTCATCCAGCGCATGGCCCAGAGCGGGCACCTCAACCGCTTCACCCACGGCTTTGGCGTGCAATACGATCAGAGCGTGGCCGCCCTGACAATTCTGGCGCGCATCCTCTGGTTGCAAGGCCAGCCGGAGCAGGCGTGGCGCACCGCCCGCCAGGCGCTGGACATCGCGCTCCAGATCAACCACGGCACCTCCATTTGCTACACCCTTGCGCTGGCCGGCTGCCTGATCGCCCACTACAACGGCGACAGTACAACCGCACGCAAACTGTTACGGCTGCTACTGGAACAGGCGCAGAAACATTCGGTGCTGCTGTTTCATACGTGGGCGCAACACTACGCGCAAGTGATCGACCAGGCTGGAGCACCGTCGGCGCCACCGCCGGGTGCCGGGCTGATCAAGGAAATCATGGTCACGCTGGACGCCACGTTCGTCGATGACGCCTTGTGGCAACGGGCCGATACCGGGGCGGCGGGCTGGAGCACGGCGGAGATATTGCGGGCCAGGGCTGATGCGTTGCTGACTGAAGAAAATGCGCAAGCAGTGGATGACCCGAGTGAACGCGTTCGCGAGCAGGCTCGCTCCCACAAAAGCGAGATGGCGGAGGAGGTATTGCTGCGAGCGTTGAATGTGGCCAGGCATCAGGGCGCCCTGGCCTGGGAGCTGCGCAGCGCCACCTCGCTGGCGCAATTGTGGCAGCGCCAGGGTCGACATCAGCAGGCTCATGAACTGCTGACGCCGATCTACAACCGGTTCACCGAAGGCTTTGCCACCCCGGACCTGAGCAAAGTCCGTCGGCTACTCGACGAGCTGCATGGGCACCTGAACGCCTGAGACCCAGCGTGCCCGGCTGATGTAATGCGAGTAGCGCTGTTCGAACGTACGCAGGTGGCCGCTGTGTTCGAGTTTCTCCAGGGCATAGGTGCGCGTGGTATTGAGCAAGCGGTACCGCGTGGTGCCGTTGACCTGATCCATCGACAGCAGCGACTTGGCGACCAACCGCTGCACCAGCGTCGCCAGTTGATCGGGTTTGAGCAGCTCGCAACTGCTGACGCCAATCGCCGCCTCCAGGGTGAAGGACATCTTGAACACCGAGAGGCGCTGCAACACGGTTTGCTCCCCCTGGTTCAGCCGTTCATAGCTCCAGTCCAGCGCAGCCTTGAGGGTTTGATGCCGGGGCACGGCCGTGCGTCGCCCCTGAGTCAGCAGTTGAAAACAGTTATCCAGCTGAGCCTGCAAGCCGACCAATGCCAACGCATCGATCTGCGCCGCTGCCAGTTCAATGGCCAGCGGCAAACCGTCAAGTCGTCGACAGATCTCACGCACTGCCTTGAGGTCCTGTTCGCGCAAGGCAAACCCTTGTTGACGGGCTCGGGCGCGACTGACGAACAGCTGCACCGCCGAGTAGCCCATGGACTCGGCTACGCTGTGCGACGCCGACGCGGGCGGCACCGCCAACGACGGCAAGCGCTGGACTGTTTCCCCCGCCGCCATCAGCGGTTCACGACTGGTGACGAGAATCGACAGCCGAGGCGCCGACGCCAGCAAATCGTCGACCAATGCCCGGCAGCGTTCCAACAGGTGTTCGCAGTTGTCGAGCACCAGCAACATATGCCGATTCGCCAACACCTCCAGGGACGTGCCGACCTCCAGTTCCAGGGTTTGTGTCAGGTGATCCACCACGCGTGCGGGATCATCGAGCACCGCGAAATCCACCAGCCAAACGCCATCTTTATAGTGCTGCAACAGCAGTTCGGCCACGCGGAGCGCCACGGTGGTTTTGCCGATGCCAGCGGGGCCGACCAGGGTCATGAGCCGTCGAACCGGTAATTGCCGGACCAGGCTGCCGACCATCGAGTCCCGTCCGGTCACGGGTGTGAGCCGCGCAGGCAGGTTATGTTGATGTTTTTGCGCGGTCTCGATCGAGACCAAGGTGGTCGCCGGCACCGACTCCACCGGGGCGACAAAGCTGTAGCCGCGCTGGGGGATGTTGACGATGTAGCGCTCACCGTTCTGCCCGTCGCCAAGCGCCCGGCGCAGCGCCGCAATATGCACGCGCAGGTTGATTTCTTCGACCACGGACGTCGGCCAGACGTGGGCAATCAACTCGTCCTTGCTGACCACATGGCCAGCGCGCTCAACCAGCACCTGGAGGATATCCAGGGCGCGACCGCCCATGCGCAGCGGCCGATCACCGTCCAGGATCAGCCGTTGCCGCTGGTGAAAGGCGTAGGGGCCGAACCGCAGCACCGTATCGCTGTTTAAATCTCTGAAGCTGTTCATGCACGTTTGCGTGCTGAAAACCTGGCCCGGCTCACAGTGCAGAAATATTGATCGCACCCACCTTCCAGGCTCCCGCACCTCCATTGCAAAGAGTTCACGACTATCTTGGCAGGCCTCGGTGACGGTACAACTGCCATGGGGGGAGCGTCACGGCCATTGCGGTGCGCACAACGGCCAAGAACGCTCTAGCTGAACTGTTCGCGGTATTGCGTCGGGGTCAGACCGAGCTTTTCAGCGAACAGGAAGCGCATATGGCGCACGCTGCCAAAGCCACTTTTGAAGGCCACGGTCTTGAGTGGCAGATCGCTGGTTTCCAGCAGATTCCTGGCGCAATCGATGCGCGCGCTTTGCAGAAACTCCATGGGCGTCATGTTCACGTCCCGGGCAAACATCCGGGCGAAGTGCCGCGTGCTCATGTTCGCCAGGCCGGCCATGCGTTCGATGCTGAAGGCTTCGTCGAGGTGTTCGAGCACGTGATTCTGCACGCGGGTGATCGGCGTTTCCTGCGGCGCGACAGTGGCCATCAACGGACTGAATTGCGCTTGCCCGCCCTGGCGTTTCATCACCACCAGCAACACCTTGGCCACGTCCTGGGCGACTTTCTTGCCGTGGTCTTTGGCGACCACCGCCAGTGCCAGGTCAATACCGGCAGTGACGCCGCCGGAGGTGATGAGGTTGCGGTCCTGCACGTAAATCTGATCGGTCTCCACCGTCGCCTTGGGAAAGCCTTTGATCAGCCGTTCGGTGTAATGCCAGTGGGTGGTGACGCGATAACCGTCCAGCAAACCGGCATGCCCCAACACGAACGCGCCGGTGCAGATCGAGCCGTAGCGCCCGGCGCGATCGACAGCGGCTTTGAGCCAACACAGCAACGGCGGATGTTTTTCGTTGTACGCGCCCGGGCCGCCCGGCACCAGCAGCAGGTCATAGGCTTGATCGGCCTGATCGATGTGCAGATCGGCCTGAACGCTGACGCCGTTGGAGGCCCGCAGCGCGCCATGCTCGGTGCCGATGGTCGCCAGTTCATAACGGTCATCTGCTGCCAGGTATCGATTGGCGATGGAAAACACTTCCATGGGCCCGGCCATGTCGAGCAGCAGAAAGTCCGGAAACAACACCATAGCCACGGTTTTCATGGGTTCACAGTCACTGAAGTCAAAAGAAGGTCCCTCTAACAAACACCAATCCCCTGTAGGAGTGAGCCTGCTCGCGATAGCGGTGTGTCAGTCAGCATAAATATTGAATGTAATGACGCTTTCGCGGGCAAGCCTCGCTCCTACAGGGTTCTTGCCAGGCATTGCTGTGCATTATGGCTAATGTCCGGCGCCAGCGTCGGAGGAAAATGCCTGAATGCCCGTTCATTACTGTCAACCACAAAGCGACAGTATTTCAATTTCCATCTACTTATTGCACCAGTCAGTAACCATTAACCTTCTCCTCACTCGGACGAATCAACGTCCCCACAGGAGATTTCATCATGCTGACCCTTCGCAAAGCCTCGGATCGCGGCGCCGCCAATCATGGTTGGTTGAAGTCGTTCCACACCTTTTCCTTCGCCAATTACCGCAACCCGAAAGAGCAGGGTTTTTCTGACCTGTTGGTGATCAACGATGACCGTGTGGCGGCCGGTAAAGGCTTCGGCCAGCACCCGCACCGCGACATGGAGATTTTCTCCTACGTGCTCGAAGGTGCTTTGGAACACAAGGACACCCTGGGCACCGGTTCGGTGATCCGTCCTGGCGACGTGCAATTGATGAGCGCCGGCAGCGGCGTGGCCCACAGCGAGTACAACCACTCGGCCACGCGGCCGGTGCACTTTCTGCAAATCTGGATCGTGCCGGACGTCAGCGGCGCCAAACCGCGTTATCAGCAAGAGCACTTCAGCACCCAGAAAAAACGTGGGCGCCTGCAACTGATCATCTCCCCCGACGGGGCCAAGGGTTCGCTGAAGGTGCGTCAGGACGCACGGGTGTATGCCGCGCTGATCGACGGCAAGGAAAGCGCCACGCTGGAACTGGCCGCCAACCGCTACGTCTATGTGCACGTGGCCCGTGGCAGCGTCGAACTCAATGGCGTGCAGCTGCAAGAAGGTGATGGCGTGCGGGTGCGTGATGAGCAGGTGCTGGCGTTGAGCAACGGTGTGGATGCCGAAGTGCTGGTGTTTGACCTGCGCCCGCAAGAACTGCCAGAAATGCCATGACCGTGACTGACCTGGGGGCTTCTGTGTCCCCAGGCTTCTACCAGCCAATCACATCATCGTGGCGAGGGAGCTTGCTCCCGTTGGACTGCGAAGCAGTCCCCTTCTCTTTAGATAGATAGGGGCCGCTCCGCAGCCCAGCGGGAGCAAGCTCCCTCGCCACAGGGGTTGTGTGAGTCCTTCGATTAGCGACGACTCACTCGCCGGTACCGGAAAACACCGCGACAATTTCATCGATAACCGCCCGAACCCTGGCCGTGTGCCGCAGGTCCGCGTGGGTCACCAGCCAGACGTCATAGGGCACCGGTCGCGTGCGCTCCGGCCATAACCTGACCAGCCCGTCCCTCTCCCCCATGTACACCGGAATTTCCCCGACCCCGAGCCCCGCCGCGATGGATCGGCGCACCAGCAGACTGGAACTCAGACTCGCCACAATCCGCCCGCGCCCCAGCGGTTCCGAGACCAGGGTCATGTCTTTATTGCCTTGCAGGTACGGCTGATACACCACCAGGTCATGCCCTTCGAACGCCGAGCCCGGCGTTGGCACGCCATGGGCATCTACGTAATGCTGAGAAGCAAACAAACCCACCGGCCAGCGTGCGATGCGACGGGCGATCAGGTCCGGGTTGTCCGGCCGGGTATTGCGCACGGCGATGTCGGCTTCACGTTTGGCCAAGCTGAGAATTTGCGTGGAGGCGTCCAGTTGCACGCGCACGTCGGGGTGCTGTTCATGTAAGTGGGCAATGGCCGGGATCAGAAAATCGATGGCCAGGGAATCGGTGGTGCTGACCCGCACCAGCCCGGTCAGTCGATCGTCGAGCCCCTGAATCCGACGCTCCAGTTCCAGTGCCGAATGCTCCATTTTTTCCACGGCCGTCAGCGCCGCCTCCCCCACCGCTGTCAGCGCATAGCCTTCAGAGGTGCGCAGAAACAGCGTCGCACTCAACGACTTCTCCAGCGACGTGATCCGTCGACCGACCGTGGCCTGATCGACCCCCAGCACCCGCGCCGCGCCCCGCAGCGTCGATTCTCGGCACACCGCCAGAAACACCCGTGCGTCATCCCAATTCATACGCCTACCACGCTGATGCAAATTTGCATCACCATAGCGCAAACTCGCTGCGTTATTACATCAACCGATCGGGATAGTCTGAAGGCCAGCGTAAAACCTTCTCAGGACCTTCCCATGCACAGCACATCGACTACCCCGCGCAGCGCGATCTGGCTGCCGATCTTCGCCGGCCTCAGCGCCAGCCTGGTGAGCATCGGCCTGGCGCGGTTTGCCTACACGCCGCTGATTCCCTCATTGATCCAGGCGCACTGGTTTTCCGCCAGCGACGTGGTGTACCTCGGCGCCGCCAACCTCGTGGGTTACCTGATCGGTGCGCTGATCGGCCGGCCAGTGGCCAACCGCACGTCGAACAAAACCGCGTTACGCCTGATGATGCTGGCCGTGACCTTGTCGTTTTTCGCCTGCGGTTTTCCATTGTCGGTGAGCTGGTTCTTCGGCTGGCGATTGCTGTCGGGGGTTGCCGGTGGCGCAATCATGGTGTTGGTGGCCGCGACGGTATTGCCCCACGTGCCGGCGTCCCGCCGAGGTCTGGCCAGCGGTGCGATTTTCCTCGGCATCGGCCTGGGCATCGCCGGCTCGGGGACGATTGTGCCGCCGCTGCTGAGCCTTGGCTTGCAGCAAACCTGGTTTGGCCTGGGGCTGCTGTCACTGCTTCTGACAGCCACGAGTTGGTTCGGTTGGCCGAAAGAGGCGCATCATCAAGCCGCTGCGGTGTCGATCGAGAAAACCACCACACCAACCGACCCGGGGGTGTACCTGCTGTTCGCTCAATACGCCTTCATGGCGGCCGGGCTGGTGCCGGCCATGGTGTTTTTGGTGGATTACGTGGCCCGCGGCCTCGGCGCCGGCCCGCACATCGGAGCGCTGATCTGGGTGATGTACGGACTGGGCGCGATCATCGGGCCGGTGAGTTACGGTTTTCTGGCCGATCAACTGGGCGCAAAGCTGAGCATCCGCCTGGTGCTGGTGGTGCAGGCGATTGCCGTCGGCCTGCTGTCGATTTCCAGTTCGTTTACGGCGCTGGCCGTGTTGGCCGTGATCCTCGGTTCGTTCCCGCCGGGCATCGTTCCACTGGCGCTGGCGCGGGTGCATGAACTGCTGCCGAACCATCACCAGCAGCAGATTGCCTGGAGCCGTGCGACGGTTTCATTCGCCACCTTCCAGGCGATTGCCGGGTTTGCGTATTCGGCGCTGTTCAATGCCAGCGGTGGTCAGCATGGGTTGTTGTTTGTGATTGCGGCGGGCGCGATTGTGATTGCACTGTTGCTGGAACAGGCCATGCGTTTGCTGAACAGACCCACTGTAGGAGTGAGCCTGCTCGCGAAGACGTAGGCAGATCCCGCAGCAATGTGACTGACACACCGCTTCGCGAGCAGGCTCGCTCCTACAGGGGGTCGGTGGTTTGGACTGAATTATTGGTTCACTGATGCGATCCCATTTACAGACGACTTTCTCCACAGGACTCCAACATGACTTTGCCCCACACCATGACCCTGATTGAAATCACCGAGCCCGGCGGCCCCGAGGTGTTGAAGCCGCGCCAGGAACCGGTGCCCACGGTCGGCGCAGGCGAAGTGCTGATCCGTGTGCACGCCGCCGGGGTCAACCGTCCCGATGTGATTCAACGCGCCGGCAAGTACCCGATGAAACCCGGCATGAGCCCGATTCCCGGGCTGGAAGTGGCCGGTGAAGTGGTGGCCGTCGGCACCGGCGCCAGCGAATTCATCGTCGGCGACAACGTCTGTGCGCTGACCAATGGCGGTGGTTACGCGCAGTATTGCGTTGCACCGGCCAGCCAGACGTTGCCGATCCCTGAGGGCATGGATTGGGTGCACGCAGCGGCCGTCCCGGAAACCTTCTTCACGGTGTGGGCCAACCTGTTCGACATGGGCGGCGCCAGCAAAGGCCAGCGCGCGTTGATTCACGGCGGCACCAGCGGCATCGGCACCACGGCGCTGATGCTCTGTCGCGAATTCGGCGTCAAGGCGTTCGCCACGGCGGGCATTGAGGAAAAGTGTGCGGCAATCCGCAAGCTGGGCGCCGAGGCGATCAACTACCGTGACCAGGATTTCGTCCAGGTCATCGCGGAAAAAACCGCTGGCAAAGGCGTCAACGTGATCCTCGACATCATGGGCGGTTCGTACCTGAATCAGAACATCGCGGCACTGGGCATGGAGGGTCGCCTGGTGATGCTGGGCTTCCTCGGCGGAGCCCGCGCCAACGATGTCGACCTGATGGCGATCATGGGCAAGCGCGCGACGATCACCGGCTCGCTGATGCGCTCGCGCACCCGTGAAGAAAAAGCCTCGATCGCCGAACAGCTGCGCGAGTACGTGTGGCCGGTACTGGCTGCCGGGCGTTGCCTGCCGATGATCGACAAGGTTTACCCGTACACCGAGGCCGCGCAGGCTCATGCACGGATGGAAGCCGGCGATCACATTGGCAAGATTGTGTTGCAGGTGGACTGATCAGTAACCCTCGCCAGCCGCCAATGCGCCGCCGATGATCGCGATGCCCGAGCTGGTGCCCAGTCGCGTAGCGCCGGCTTCGATCATCGCCAGGGCGGTCGGGTAATCGCGCACGCCACCAGAGGCCTTGACGCCGATGTCGGGGCCGACGGTGCGACGCATCAGCGCAACGTCTTCCACGGTGGCGCCGCTGCGGCTGAAACCGGTCGAAGTCTTGACGAACGCGACCTTCAGTTCACGACAAATCTCGCAAGCCTTCACCTTTTCGGCATCGGTGAGCAGGCAGTTTTCCAGGATGACTTTCAGCGGCACCTGGCCGCACGCCTGCAACACCTGGGCGATGTCGTCGCGCACCTGATCAAACAAGCCGTCCTTTAACCAGCCTATGTTCAACACCATGTCGACTTCCCCGGCACCGGCGGCAATCGCCCGCTCGGCTTCGAAGGCCTTGGTGTCGCTCAGGCCGGCGCCCAGCGGGAAGCCGACCACCGCGCAGATATTCACGCGCTGCCCTTCAAGGCACTGAGCCGCATGAGGGACTTGACCCGAATTCACGCACACCGAATAGAAGCCGTGTTCGGCAGCTTCGCGGCACAACGCAGCGATTTGCTCGCGGGAAGCATCAGGCGCCAGCAAGGTATGATCGATGTACTGCGCCAGCGCTTGGGGTTCGAGGTGTGCCATCGCAAAAACTCCTGTTTGTATATTCAAATGCCCCTGCGCCACAATCGAGGGTGATTCGCGCAAAAACGTTACAAAACTCACAAATAATGTTACTTAAATAACATCAACAATCAACCCCGGAATGCCTGTGGACAGTAAAAAAGCCGAGCGTCTCAAGCTGATTCAACAAGCCCTGCAAGACCAGAGCGCCATTCATCTGCGCGAGATGGCGGCATTGCTGGACGTGTCCGAGATGACCCTGCGCCGCGACCTCAGCAAATACACCGACCACCTGCGCCTGCTCGGTGGCTACATCACCAGAATCCACGATGGCAACGAGCCCGGCGATTACCGCGTGGCCGAACAGGACACCCGCCACGTCGAAGAAAAACGCCGCATCGGCAAACTCGCCGCCGGGTTTATCCAGCCGGGCGACACGGTGTTCTTCGACTGCGGCACCACCACGCCTTTCGTGATCGACTTCATTCCCGACGAGCTCGAGTTCACCGCGGTGTGCAACTCCCTGAACGTGCTGACCAAACTGTCGCAAAAACCCAACTGCCACATCGTGGTGTGCGGCGGCACGTTCCATCGCAAGAACCAGGTGTTCGAGAACACCCGCGAAACCGGCATCCTCGACAGCGTGCGCCTGACCTGGGCCTTCGTGTCGGCCGCCGGCATCAGCCAGGACTTCGGCGTGACCTGCTTCAATTTCAATGAAGTGGAGGTCAAGCAGAAGGTCCTGCGCCAGGCGCAACAGCGGTTGCTGCTGGCCGACCACAGCAAGTTCGACACGGTGCGTACCGCGCATTTCGCCAACCTCGGGGATTTCCAGTTCGTGGTCAGCGACAAGAAAATCCCCAAGGCCTACCGCGACGCCATCACCGCCAGCGGCGCGCAGTTGATCATCTGATCAAGGCCTGTTGTTCCGCTGCACTCAGGTAACCGGTGGTGACGCAAAAATCCGCCGTCGCCCCTGCCGCCAGCGAACGCACATGGCCCTTGGCGGACTCGGCGCGATAGCCTTCCGGCTCGCAAGTGGACGGCAGCACAAACGCTGCCACTTGCTGATCGGGGTTGTGCAGGATCCAGCGCGCGGCGTGGTCGAATTGGTCTGGACGGTAGCGGGTGTAGAACGCCGCACCGTCGGGATGGCTCAGCAGAAAATGCGCATGACCGCTGTCGTCCGCCCGCACGCCGTCGAAGAAAAACACAATCTCGGGGTCGTAGAGCCTCGGCTGATCCAGGCAGGTGAACTGCTCCGGGTCTTTGGCCAGCACCTGCATGTATTCAGTCCAGGCCGGCGTCGGTTTGACGTGGGCCGGCACGCTGCTGCGCAAGCGCACGCGCTCGACACCCAAGGGCTCGATGAAGCGGGCGCCGTCGACATAGGCGTAATTCATGTGCGCCATGTACATCAGGTCCATCGGCTTGCCTGCCAGATTGGTCACCTGCATGGCGATGTCGAACAGCCCGGAATCAGCGCGCAAGGTCACGCTGGGCGTGGCCAGGTATCGGTCTCCAAACCCTTGCGCATATTCATACTCGCCGCCGAGTCGCAGGAAACCGCCAGCGCTGTCTTCACCGACCTCCAGCCAGGCACGATCCATCGCCGCGCAAGGCATTTCGCCGTGCAGCGGATGATCGTCCTCGGGGCTCGGGCAACCGTTGCGCAACAGGCCACTGTGAAACATGAAACAGCCGTAAGTGCCGATCACCGTCGGGCTCGGTCGGGGCTGGCTGAACAGGTTGCTCATGGTCAGGTCGCAACCGTCGAACACGGCGGACCAGATCATCTGCCCCAGATACGGCAACACCACCAGACGGCCGCGACTGTTGGCCAACTCCAGCGCCAGCACGCCACTGGGATAGACCCAGGAACTGACCGTGAACGCCTCCGACTCCAGCAAAGTTTTGCGCGCCTCGCCGAACTGCGACGGCTGCAGGTTGATCCGCGTGTTCATGAGGTCACCACCGCACCTACTGGCCTCCGTTCGCTGTCGGAATGACGCAGGCAACGCACCGCGTACATCACGATCACGATGAAACACAGCAACGGCACGCTGTACGCCAGTTGCATGTTGCCGCCGCTGTAATCGGACAGCAGGCCCTGGAAGATCGGGATCACCCCGCCACCGACAATGCTCATCACCAGCAGCGAACCGCCGACGCCGGTGTCTTCGCCCAGGCCGTCAATGGTCAAGCCGTAGATGGTCGGCCAGCAGGGACCGAGGAATACGCTGACGCCAACGGCGGCGTACACCGCCGTGATGTTCGGCACCAGGATCGTATACGCCAGCAACACGATGCACAGCACGCCATACACCGCCAACACCTTGGCCGGGTGCAGTTTGCGCATCAGCACGTTGGCGATCAGCTTGCCGACGAAATAGGCGGCGAAGGTGGTCAGCAAAAACCACGACGCGCTGCGTTCGTTCATGCCGCCCAACTGCATCGCCAGGCGAATGGTGAAACTCCACACGCCGACCTGGGCGCCGACGTACAGAAACTGCGCCAGCACGCCAAAGGTGAAGCGCTTGTTGCGCCACAGTCGCGACAGGCTCTGGCCGAGACTGGCGGATTTCTTGCTGGTCACCTGATTGCCCTTGCACTTCGGAAACCGGGTGATGGCGATCAGGATGAACATCAGCACCAGCACCGCGATCATCCATTTGTACGGCAGCAAGGTGGACTGGATCATTTGCAGTTGCTGGACCGCCGCGTCCGAAGCGCTCATTTGCGTGAGCTGCTCGGGGGTGGCGTCGGTGTCCTTGAACATCACGAAGCTGCCGACGTAGACCCCGGCCATCGCGCCGAATGGATGGAAGGTCTGGGAAATATTCAGGCGACGGGTGCCGGTTTCACGCGGGCCCATCAGCGTCGAATAGGTGTTGCATGCCGTTTCGAGAAACGACAGCCCCGCCGCGATCACAAACAGCGCCAGCAGGAACATGCCGTACTTGGCGGTCGACGCCGCCGGGAAGAACAGCAGGCAACCGAACATGTAGAGCATCAGGCCAATGAGGATGGTGGTCTTGTAACTGAAACGGCGGACCACCAGCGCGGCCGGGATCGCCACGAAGAAATAGCCCAGGTAAAACGCCGATTGCACGAACGCGGTCTGGAAATCGCTGAGCAGAAAGGCCTTCTTGAAATGCGCGATGAGCACGTCGTTCATGCTCGCGGCGGCCGCCCACAGCGCGAAGATGCTGCACAGCAAAATGAAGGCGAACCAGGGCGTGCGGTTCAGGTAGAAACCATCGGCCGTCTGTTGGAGCGGAGGCTTTGTCATTGTTGTTCTCCGTGGTGAGTGTTGAGGGGTGAATCAGCTTGATTTCAAGCGCCGAGCTGGCGCTGGAACTCAGCGAATGCAGTGGCGTCCGGGAGGTCTGGGTGCCCAGGCCGGTGACCGAGCAGGCGGAATACGCCACGGCCTGGGTCATGGCGGCGCGGATGTCGCGGTCGCGGCTCCAGTGATGAATGAAGCAACCGATGAAGGCATCGCCTGCGCCGGTGGTGTCGCGCGCGGCAACCGACAGGCCGGGAATCTGGAACTCGCCTTCCTCGCCGACGTACAGCGCGCCTTGCTGGCCGAGGGTCACGATGACGTGGCGAATGCCGTCGGCGACCAAGGTCTGGGCGGCTTTATGGGCCGACGCCGGGGAGTCCACGACCTGGCCGGTGATCAGCGCCAGCTCGGATTCGTTGGGCACCAGGAAATCCAGGTGCGCCAAATGCTCACGGCTCAGGCCGGACAACGCTGGCGCCGGGTTGAGCAAGACTGGAATGTTGTGCGCGCGGCCGAATTCGATGGCGTGGTAAACGGTGTCGACATTGATTTCCAGCTGCAGAACGATCAGCGAGCACTCGCGCAACGCCTGGGCCGCCGCGTCGATATCCGCCGGAACCAGGTGCGCGTTGGCGCCTTTGACGATGAGGATGCTGTTGTGCGAGTCGGCCTGGACGAAGATCGGCGCCACACCGCTGGACACGCCGGGCACGCGTTGCACGTAACGGGTGTCGATACCAAAACGCTGGAAATTGGCCAGGGTGTTGTCGGCAAACATGTCATCGCCGACCTTGGTGAGCATCAGCACATCCGCCCCGAGCTTCGCCGCGGCAACCGCCTGATTGGCGCCCTTGCCGCCGCACCCGAGGGCAAACCCCGGCGCTTCGAGCGTCTCACCCTGGGCCGGCATGCGGTCGATGTAGGTGATCAGATCCACCATATTGCTGCCGATGACTGCGATCTTGCTCATTGCTATCCCACCTTGATCCGGCTTGCCAGACTGATGCTGGACGTTGTTGTTTTGTTATTTAAATAACATTTTGTGTGATTATTCAATCTTTTTGTTGAGCGGGGTTTGAGGCAAAGACGAATGGCTTTGCGAGATGCGTGGGCAGAAGGGACGTCATCGCGAGCAGGCTCGCTTACACATTGGAATGCGTTCCCCTGTAGGAGTGAGCCTGCTCGCGATGGGGCCCTACGCATCACCGACTGATCCGGGCCCTTGATACGACTGTCGAATTTATCCCCACCTCCCCCACGCATCTGTTAAAACCCGAACTTTCCTTTTCACCCTCAGGCCGCCTGCATGTTTTCAAACCTGAAGAGCCGCATAAGCCGCCGCTGGTTGCCCTGGCTGTGCATGGCCACGCTGGTCGTCGGCTTGCCCGTCGGGTGCGGCGCACTTAAATACAAAGAGCGTGAGCTGTTGTTCCGCATCGAGCCGGGCACCGCCGGCTGGTATCGCGGTTTGCCAACAGACGTCCAGGAATTCGATATCAAGCCTGCCAGCTTCAAGGCCGGGCAAAACCTGCATGCCTGGTGGTGGCCGGCCGCGCGTCGCGATGCACCGTCGATCCTGTATTTGCATGGCGTGCGCTGGAACCTGACGGGCCAGGCGTTCCGCATCGAGCAGTTGCGGGCGATGGGTTATTCGGTTCTGGCCATCGACTACCGCGGCTTCGGCCAGAGCAAGGGGGACCTGCCGTCGGAAGCCAGTGTCTACGAGGACGCCCGCGTCGCCTGGGAGCGCTTCAAGACGATGCAACCGGACGCCAACAAGCGCCTGATCTATGGCCATTCACTGGGCGGCGCGGTGGCCATCGACCTCGCGGCAGACCTGGCGGCGCAGGCGAAAAAACAACGCAACCCGATACCGGTGCGCGGTCTGGTGATCGAGTCCACGTTCACCTCGCTAGGCGATGCCGTGGCGCAAGTGGCCGACAGCAACCTGCCGGTGAAATGGTTGCCGGTGCGCTGGCTGCTGTCGCAGAAATTCGATTCCATCGACAAGATCGTCGACATCGACATGCCGCTCCTGGTGGTGCATGGCCTGGCCGACCCGTTCATGCCCTCGCGGTTCAGCCAGCAGCTGTTCAACGCCGCCAGCGAACCCAAGCGTCTGCTGTTGATCCCCGGCGGCACGCACAACAACAGCATGAGCCGGGGTGGCAGCCAATACCGCCAGGCACTCGAAGGCCTGATGAAAGCAAAACCACCGCAGATCGCCGGGCCTAGCGGTAACCCCGGGCTTGCAGGTTGAACAACTGCGCATAGCGCCCGCCCGCCGCCACCAAACTGCCGTGATCGCCGCGCTCAAGGATCGCCCCCTGATCCAGCACGATGATGTGGTCGGCGTTGCGCACGCTGGAAAACCGGTGCGAGATCAGCAACGTCATGCGGCCTTCGGTGTGCTGGCTGAAATGCTCGAACACCGCCGCTTCCGCTGCCGGGTCGAGTGCCGAGGTCGGCTCGTCCAGAATCAGGATATCGGCGTTACGGCGCATGTAAGCGCGAGACAAGGCAATCTTCTGCCACTGCCCTCCGGACAACTCCTGGCCACCGGCAAACCAGCGGCCCAGTTGAGTGGCGTAGCCTCGATCCAGCCCCTCGATGAACGGCGCGGCCATGCCTTCGGTGGCCGCTTCTTTCCAGCGTTGCTCATCGTTGAACGCCAGCGTGTCGCCGACGCCGATGTTCTCGCCGACGGAAAACTGATAGCGGATGTAATCCTGAAAAATCACGCCGATGCGCCGGCGTAGCGCGTCTTCTTCCCAGGCCTGCAAATCGCTGCCGTCGAGCAGAATGCGCCCGTGATCGGGGCGATACAGACGGGTCAGCAACTTGATCAGCGTGGTCTTGCCCGAACCGTTCTCCCCCACCAGCGCCAGGCTGTGCCCCGGCACCAGGTGCAAGTCGATGCCTTCAAGGGCCGCGCGGCTCGCCCCCGGATAACGAAAACCAACGTTCTCGAATCGCAAACCATCGCCGGGCACGGCGCCCACCGTGAGATGCCCGGCATCGGCCACCACCGGCTCGGCGAGGTATTCGTAGAGGCTCGACAGGTAAAGCCCATCCTCGTAGAGACCGCTGATGGCGCTCAAACTACTGCTCACCGCCGTCTGCCCCTGCTTGAACAGCACCAGGTACATGGTCATCTGCCCGAGGCTGATCTGGCCGTGGACGGTATCGACCACCACCCATGCATAGGCGAGGTAAAACGCCCCCGTGCCGAGCAACCCCAGCACAAATCCCCAGCCATCGCGGCGCAAGGTCAGCCGCCGGTCTTCGGCATACAGGCGAGCAAACGTCTCGCGATAGCGCTTCAATAGCAGCGGCGCGAAGCCGAACAGTTTGACCTCTTTGATGTAGCCCTCGTGGGAGAGCAGCGTCTCGATGTAGTTCTGCTGCCGACTTTCCGGCGCCCGCCGCGTGAACAGCCGGAACGCATCCCCGGAAAAATGCGCCTCGGCGAAAAACACCGGCAACGCACCCACCACCAGCAACACCAGTGCCCAAGGCGAAAAATGCACCAGCAACACGCCGAAGCTGATCAACACGATCAGGTTCTGGACCAGCCCCAACGACTTCATCACCAACGCCAAAGGCCGGGTCGACGCCTCGCGCCGCACCCGCACCAACTTGTCGTAAAACTCGGAATTCTCGAACTGCACCAGCGACAACGTCTGGGCCTTCTCCAGAATCATCGTGTTGACCTTCTGCCCCAACTGCACCCGCAACAACGACTGCTGAACCGACAACGCCCGCTGCGTCCCGGACAACAACGCCAGCACGCCAGCCTCGAACAACACGTAACGCACCACCGGCCACAACGGCGCACTGCCCTGCTGCGCGTGCAATTGCATGGCGAAAACCACTGCGTCAACGATGCGCTGGCCCAGCCACGCGGCCAGCGCCGGAAGGACACCGGCGATCAGGGTCGCCAGCACGAGGCCGAGAAACAGCCCGCGAGAAGTGCCCCAGACCAGCAGCAAGGCGCGCCGGGCCTGGTCGAGTAATGAGGTGAAACGGGAAAGTGCCGCAGGCATGGATTGATGAACTCGGCAAAGGAAGTCGCTGAACACTACAAAGACGTCATGGTACTTCAGCCAGAAATCCCGCAGGCGAGAAACACCTGTGGCGAGGGAGCTTGCTCCCGCCGGGTCGCGCAGCGGCCCCAAAAAAGGCACCGCTGCACACCAAACATCAGTTACCACTCACCCCGGCAAACCGCACCTACTTGGGCAGATCAATCTTATCCAACACCCGGTTCGCCGTGATCTCCGCCGTCATGATGCTGTTGGAAATACCCAACAGCGCATAACGCGACTCACCCTCCAGATGATCCACCAACTGGTGAACCATCACATCGACCGAGGCCAGCGTCTCGACCAGATACACCGCCAGCGTTTCGGCCGTGGCTTCAGGGTCCACGGAAAACAGGGTACTGCGTGTTCGCGGGGTGGCTTTGATGTCGGCATTCGACGGGAAGTGGAAGTCGAGCGCGCGCTCGGCGGCTTCGTTGAGCTTCTTTGAATCAGGTTCGTAGGGAGAGACCGGATCGGTGTCCGGTGGGTTGGGTGTTACCTTGAACATTGGCTCTAACCTCATCTAAGAGTGAGGCTGCAACCCGTTCGCGACTAAACGAAATGGAGGCAGCTGTGCACAGGTTAGTCGACCGATGAGCCAAGAAATCGGCGCGCCCGAAGGCGCCCTGCGCACAGCCACCATCAGGAGCAGGATGAGATACCCGACTGATAGAGACATCGTGCGACTTGACTACAACAGGCGACTAAACCCGACCACTGATGAGCAGTGGCAGGGAAACGATAGAGTCCGGGGTCAAACCGCACAAGCCGGCGGATTCTGGCGTAGCCGTAGGCAACGGCGCAAGGTTTTGTAGCTTTCAGGACGTAACCTTGACGGGTTTTAAACAAGCCCCGTTTCATGGTTAAACAACCGAGTCAGGTGGCTTACAAAATGCCCGCTCAAAACGCTCACTGGGAATCCTGAAACCGCGCCCGATACCGCCCAGGACTCTCCCCCGTCCACTTCTTGAACGCCCGATGAAACGCACTCGGTTCCTGAAACCCCAGCTGCTCAGCAATATCACTAATACTCGCCCGGCTCTCACGCAACTGCTCAAACGCCACCCCACGCCGCACTTCGTCCTTGATCTCCTGATACGAACAGCCTTCCCGCTCCAGCTTGCGGCGGAAGGTGCTGGGGCTCAGGTGTTGTTCGAGGGCGAACGCCTGTAAGGTCGGCCATTGGCTGTAATGGCTGTTGCGCAAGCGCTGATGGACTTGTGATGCCAGGCCATGCTGGTTGCGGAAGCGGATCACCAGCCATTGCGGTGCCGTGCGCAGGAACACTTTCAGTGAAGCCAGGTCCTGGACCACCGGCAGGCGCAGGTAGTGGCTGGCGAATTCGATTTCGGTGCGTTCGGCGCCGAAGGTCAGGTTGGGGCCCCAGAGCAGTCGGTCGTCGCTGAGGGACACGCGCTCGTGGCGAAAGTCCGCGCGGTCGATCGGGATGCGCCGCCCGCCCAGCCAGCACAGCAGGCTGATCATCAACACCAGGAACGTCTCTTCACCAAAACGGCTGGCGTCTTCGTTTTGCGCGTGGCTGTCCAGGCTGATGATGGCGCGTTTGCCGCGCACGGTCAGGGTGCCGCGAAAGTCGCGCAGGAACAGCGCGAAGTTGGCCAGGCACTGGCGCATGGCTTTGTGCAGGTCGGGTTCCTGGATCAAGGCGCGGCAGATCAGCGCGAAGCTGCCGGGTGGCATGCCGTGGGAGTCGAGTCGGAAGAACTCATCGTTCAATTCGCGGATTTGAATCAGCCATAGCGCAGCAAACGCGCTCGCCGGCACGCGGGCGGTCGGCTGCTCGATCAATGCCGGGTCGATGCCCGCCTCTTCCAGCGCAGCTCGCGAACGCTGCGGATTGTCCCTCTGCCCATGGATCATCGCCTGCACGAAGTAGGCCGCCACCGAGTCCTTTTCCCGCATTTGAACGCTTCTCTCCCCATCGCCCGAATGGCAAAAAACACCAGCACCGTTGAACAGTTGCGGCATAGGACAACCGCCCTGCCGGTTCTAGACTCGCGGCCAATAGTACGCCTTCGGCCGTTACGTCGGCCAAGGTATCGCAGGGTTTGATCGGAAGGACGGAACATGAATCTGCAAAACATCGGCGTGATCGGCGCGGGCACCATGGGCAACGGCATTGCGCAAGTCTGCGCAGTGGCCGGCTTCAACGTGACCTTGATCGACATCTCCGAGAGCGCGCTGCAAAAAGCCCTGGCCACCGTTGGCAAAAACCTCGACCGGCAGATTGCCAAGGAAACCCTGACCGAAGCGCAAAAGCTCGACGCCCTCGCCAGGATCCGCACCAGCACCGATTACAGCAGCCTGCACAACGTGCAGCTGGTGATCGAAGCCGCCACCGAAAACCTCGACCTGAAACTGCGCGTGCTGCAACAGATCGTCGCGCAGGTCAGCGCCGAGTGCGTGATTGCCTCCAACACCTCGTCGCTGTCGATTACTCAACTGGCCGCCAGCGTCAGCCAGCCTGAGCGTTTCATCGGCCTGCACTTCTTCAACCCGGTGCCGGTGATGGGCCTGATCGAAGTGATTCGCGGCCTGCAAACCAGCGACGCGACCCACGCCCTGGCGTTGGACATGGCCACCACCCTCGGCAAAACCGCGATCACCGCTGGCAACCGTCCGGGGTTCGTGGTCAACCGGATTCTGGTGCCGATGATCAACGAAGCGATTCTGGTGTTCCAGGAAGGCCTGGCCAGCGCCGACGACATCGACGCCGGCATGCGCCTGGGCTGCAACCAGCCGATCGGTCCGCTGGCGTTGGCCGACCTGATAGGCCTGGACACCGTGCTGGCGATTCTCGAAGCGTTCTACGACGGTTTCAACGACAGCAAATACCGCCCCGCGCCACTGCTCAAGGAAATGGTCGCCGCCGGCTACCTGGGACGCAAGACAGGACGTGGCTTCCATGCCTATGCCTGAGCGTTGCTCGCGCTTCGCCGAGTACCGGGACATCGTGCTGGAGTTGTTCGCCAGCAAGGGTTTCGGGCAGGTCGGCATGCGTGAGCTGGCAACGTGCCTGGGGCTGTCCCCGGGCTCGTTGTATCACCATTACCCGAGCAAGCAGCACTTGCTGCTCGACCTGATCGAGGAGTTCTACGAAGAACTGCTGTCGACCCTGGGGCGCATCGACCAAAAAGGCTCGGCAAAACGCGACAAACTGCCCAACCTGATCCGCGCGCATTTGAATCTGCACCGGGAAATGCCGTGGCATTTTCGCCTGGCGGAGCGCGACAGCGGCTGCCTGAACGCCGAGCAGCAAGCGCGTGTTCGACAGTTGCGCGAGCAATACGAGCGCACGCTATTGAAGATGCTCGGCGCCCCGTCCCGCCTCGGCGAACAGGGTTTGATCGCCGCCGGACACGCCATCGCCAACTTGCTCAACAGCGCCCCCGGCTGGCTGGCACATCACCCGCTGGAGGAAGCGCAGCGCGATGAGTTGCTGGAAAGCCTGGTGATCGGCGCCGTCGAGCGCTTGCTGCGCCCATCGCCCGCCACGCGTGCGGCGGCCTGAGTGTTCAAGCAATAAGCCTAGCTTCTTCCATAGAAAAAACGTCTAAACAAACCCGGCACGATTTCACGTCTAACGCTTTGCTACTTGGAGTCCATTCAAAGGCCAATGTGGGTCTCCAGACCCACGGTTACCGGGAGCAAAACATGAAAATCAATCCCTACCTCATCTTCAACGGCGACTGCAAAGCTGCCTTCACCTTCTATGAGCAAGCCCTGCCAGGCCAGATCGAAATGATGATGACCTTCGGCGAAAGCCCGGCGCGCGAACACTTCCCCGCAGACTTGCACAACCTGATCATCCATACCCGTCTGGCCGTGGGTGATCAGGCGATCATGGGTTCGGACACCACACCGGATCGCCCCACGGATGACATGAGCGGTTGCTCGGTCTCGCTGAACGTCGACAGCATTGCCGAAGCGCAACGTGTGTTCGACGCGTTATCAGAAGACGGCAAGGTGCAAATGCCACTGGAAGAGACTTTCTGGGCGGCACGCTTCGGAATGCTGGTGGACCGGTTTGGTGTGTCGTGGATGGTGAATTGCGAAAAGGATCAGTGACGAGTTCCAGACATCCAACAGCCCGACCAGAAAAGGTTGGGCTGGCGCAGTAGCGCCTACCCCTTCACGCACACCACCTGCCGCAAGGTGTGCAGCACTTCCACCAGTTCGCGCTGGGCGTGCATGACGTGGTCGATGTTTTTGTAGGCCATGGGGATTTCATCGATCACCGATGCATCTTTGCGGCACTCGACGTGGGCGGTGGCGCGGACCTGATCTTCGACGGTGAACAGGCTTTTCGCTTTGGTGCGGCTCATGACGCGGCCGGCGCCGTGGCTGCAGGAACAGAACGATTGCTCGTTGCCGAGCCCGCGAACGATGAAACTTTTCGCGCCCATCGAGCCTGGGATGATCCCCAATTCGCCCTTCTGCGCCGACACCGCGCCCTTGCGGGTGACCAGAATATCCTGGCCAAAGTGCCGTTCTTTCTGCACATAGTTATGGTGGCAGTTGACCGCTTCCAGAGCAACTTCGAACGGCTTGCTGATCACTTTACGTGTGGCCTGAATCACCGCGTGCATCATCAAGGCCCGGTTCTGTCTGGCGAAGTCCTGGGCCCAACCGACGGCTTCGACGTAATCATCAAAATGCCGGCTGCCTTCTTCAAAATAGGCCAGATCACGGTCCGGCAGGTTGGCGAGGTGCTGGCGCATGTCGGCCTGAGCCAGTTGAATGAACAGGTTGCCGATGGCGTTGCCAACCCCGCGTGAACCGCTGTGCAGCATGAACCAGACGCGGTTGGTTTCATCCAGGCACACCTCGATGAAGTGGTTACCGCTGCCCAGCGTGCCCAAGTGCCCGCGATTGTTGGTGTTGGCGAGTTTCGGGTATTTGTCGGTGATCGCCTTGAACCGCGGGTTCAGTGCGGCCCAAGCCTGATCGGCCTGTTTCGGAACGCTATCCCAAGCCCCTTTGTCCCGCACGCCACGCCCGACTGTGCGGCCATGGGGCACGGCTTTTTCGATTGCGCAGCGCAATCCATGCAGGTTATCCGGCAAGTCAGCGGCGGTCAGCGATGTGCGCGCGGCGATCATGCCGCAGCCAATGTCCACGCCGACAGCGGCGGGAATGATCGCACCCACCGTCGGAATCACACTGCCAATCGTCGAGCCTTTGCCCAGGTGCACGTCAGGCATCACCGCCAGGTGCTTGAAGATGAACGGCATCTTTGCGGTGTTGATCAATTGTTGCCTGGCTTCGTTTTCGACCGGGACGCCTTCGGTCCAGAGCTTGATCGGTTTGCCGTGGGCGACTTCCAGCAGTTGGTAGGTAGGTGCTTGCATGTTTTCGAACAAGTGGCGCCTCGGCCCCTTGAGTTCCTTGGTTATTTCCTGGTTTCCAGGATCTTGTCAGCGAGCGCTTAGGCCCGCTTGATCGACAGGTTGCGTGGGCACCGTCTGATGAAAGAAGCGCCTCTATCTTACGCCCGAATATTCCCCTGAAAACCTCAACGTGATCACAGAACCAGTGGGAGCGTGGCTTGCCCGCGAAGAACGATGACACGCAATACCTGAAAAACCGCGGTGCATGCTTCGCGGGCAAGCTTCGCTCCCACTGGATTTTCGTCGCTCGTGGACTTAACGGCATCCGCCGAGGCCGCAGATGTTGAATGTCGAACGCGCTCTTCAGAGCTTGGCGATGGAGACCTCGGTGGATTTGACGAAGGCAATCACCTCGCTGCCCACGCGTTTAAACCGTCGCGCTGAAGCCGACAACCCAGCAGCACGACAACCATTCGTCGCCTATGAAAACCTGACGCACAACAGGCGGCCCTCTCTGGCTTAGGGATTGCACAAGCCGGTCTTGGCAGCCCCGGAACGACGTAATTCTGACGCGGCGGCCCTCTAATCAATGCTTGGTCAGTCCCCCCGGAGATGTAACGTGTCAACTCTCAATGAAATCGCAGCGAACCACGCGAGAATGGCTATGGCAAAGGCGCAAGAGTCGACCGGATTGAGTGAGCGACATCTTCAAATCGTCGGCAGCGTCGAAATCCGCACCAGCGATGAACAACCGCACGTTCCACTGCACTTCATCACCGTGACGCCGGAAAACCACCTCGCCCAGGCGGCTGGCTACTAACGCCGTCCCCTGACGATAAAACCCGGCGCAATGGCCGGGTTTTTCTGTTAATCAACCCAAGCCCTTGCCCACGATTGGCGCCGACGCGCCTAAACTCAACTGACAACGAACTCGCCCTGCGATTGGAGGATGAGGCACTGTCATGTTTGAAATCTCAGCGGTGGCGCGGGTTAAGCGCTTCGCCGCAAACACGGCCGGCCGGGATTTCGCGGTTGGCGACATCCATGGCCACTTCACTCGGCTGCAGGCTGCGCTGGATGCCGCCAGGTTCACCCCTTCGGTCGATCGCCTGTTCAGTGTTGGCGATTTGATTGACCGCGGGCCCGAATGCCGCGCCGCGCTCGATTGGCTGGACAAGCCGTGGTTCCAGGCCGTGTGCGGCAACCATGATGACTACGTGGTTCACTTCGATACCTGTGCCGTCGACAGCTGGATCTTCAACGGCGGCTTATGGTTCACGCACCTGTCGCTGCCCGAACAGAAAACATTCGCCGCGACGTTCGCCGAGTTGCCAATCGCAATCGAAGTCGAAACCGCCCAGGGCCTGATCGGCATCGTGCACGCCGATTGTCCGTTTCCATCATGGGCTCAACTGCGAAACGAACTGCAATCGCCCAAGAGCAGCCAGCGCCTGATGCAAGTCCAGAACCGCTGCCTATGGTCCCGCAGCCGCCTCGAACAGCAGGAAACACAGGGCGTTGCGGGCCTGCGTGCGCTGGTGGTCGGGCATAGCCCCATTCCCGTGCCCGTCAGGCTTGGCAATGTGATTCATATCGACACGGCGGGGTGGAGGCCGGCGGAGGGCTATTTCACCCTGCTGAATCTCGAAACGCTTGAGCCGGCGCCTTGAGCATCCTGTACCGCTCGTCCTGACCTCGGCACGTTCACCTTCCATGCTTTTCCAATGGGTACATCCACTCGCACAGCAGGTGCAAACGATGAACAGCAAAATTGCCCCTCTCATGCTCGCCGGACTTGTCTCGATCTGCCCGCTCTACTCGCTCGCAACCGAGAAAACCACGGAAGACGCCACCCTCCCACCCAGCGCACTTCCCGGGCTCAACCAAGGCGAGTCGAATGCAGAAAAGGCTGACAAAAAGGGCGAGGAAGCATCGGGTTCCAATTCCGGCGCGGAATCGCATGAGATAGAAAAAGACGCCGCTGGTTCGAGTGGTTCAGGGAATGAAGGAGCCAAGTCGAAGCCGCAACAGTAAGCCTGCAGGCGAGTGGTGCACGGGCGTGAGTACGATAAAGGGCATCCCCCACGGCGCGAATTCATCCCGGCACTGACGGTGATTGGCCCAAAACCCGTCACTCTTTGTGGCGGGCTTTTTTGCGTACGGCGCGTCGGATCGACGTTAGTCAGCCTCCAGTTCCAGGCAAGGCGCGGGCCGCTTGGTCAGGGTGCTTATTTCCCAAAAACACAGGCCTGGTGACAGGACGAATAACCCTGAAATCAAGACGTGTCAGCGCCCAAGGCGCTGACCTGTTGCACCCGCCACGCCTTTCAACTCGATACGCTTTTCCGGATGAGTTTCTTGTCAATCTTCCCGACGCTGGTTTTGGGGATTTCGGCGACGAACTTGAACTGCTTGGGGATCGCCCATTTGTTGATGCGGCCGCGCTCGACAAACCCTTGCAGGTGCGTCTCCAGGATCTTGCGGTCGAGGTACTGCCCCGGTTCGGACACCACCAGCGCCATGGGCCGTTCGCCCCATTGCTCATCGGCGATGCCCACGACCGCGACCGACATCACGGCAGCGTGCTCGCTGATCAGACTCTCCAGTTCCAGGGAGCTGATCCACTCCCCGCCTGTCTTGATCACGTCCTTGATTCGATCCTTGATTTCCACACCGCCCAACCCGTCGATGGAAGCCATGTCGCCGGTGTGCAGCCAGCCATCGCGCCAAAGTTCTGCACCCTTTTCCGGTTCCTTCAAATAGCCCTGGGTCAGCCACGGCGCGCGCACCACGATCTCTCCCAGCGACTCGCCGTCATGGGCAACGTCTTTGCCACTGGCGTCGATGATTTTCAGGTCGACCATCGGCACCGGCGTGCCCGTCTTGATACGAGCAGTCAGTTGGGCTAACGGGGATTGTTCGAGGTCTTCGTTACGCAGGTACGTCAGGCACAGCAATGGACAGGTTTCCGACATGCCGTAACCGCTGTGCACCTGCATACCTTTGGCGTTCGCTTCGCTGGCTATGCCTAAGGTCAGCGCGCTGCCGCCCAGGAGCATTTTCCAGCCATCAAAACGGGTGTGTGCCGCTTCCTCACAACCCAGGATCATTTGCAGAAGGGTCGGCACACAATGGGAGAACGTGACTTTCTCCTCCCGATACAGCCTGACCAGGCTGTTGGGTTCGTAGCGACCGGGGTACACCTGCTTGATTCCCATCAGGGTGGCAACATAGGGCACACCCCAGGCATGCACGTGAAACATCGGCGTGATCGGCATGTAGACATCATCCGAGCGCAGCAGCGGCAACCCCTGATAGACGCCCAAAGTGCCCACGGCATTCAAGGTGTGCAGGACCAGTTGGCGATGGGTGAAATACACGCCTTTAGGGTCGCCAGTGGTGCCCGTGGTGTAGAAAAGGGTCGCCACCGAGTGTTCATCGAAATCGGGAAAGTCGTATTGGTCTGTGGCCCCGGACAACAGGTTTTCATATTCCCCCAGCACCGGTAGCGACGTGTCGGTTGCTGTGTCGTCCGTGAGCTGCAGGTAACCTTTGACGGTTTCAAGCCGCCCGTGAATCTGTTCAACCAGCGGCAGGAAATCATCATGCACCAGCACCAGGTCATCCTCGGCATGGTTCATGGTGAAGAGCACCTGATCCGGCGAAAGACGGATGTTCACGGTGTGCAGCACCGCGCCGATCATCGGTATGGCAAAGAAGCACTCCAGGTAGCGATGGCTGTCCCAGTCGAGCAGGGCCACCGTATCCCCGGCCTTGACGCCGGCAGCGGTCAAGGCGTTGGCCAGTCGGCGGATCCGCTGGTTGAGGGTCTGGTAGCTGTAGCGCAGTTTGTCGGCATACACGATTTCCCGGCCCGGCTCGTAGCGCACGCCGGACAGCAACAATTGCTTGATCAGCAAGGGGTAGGCATAGGCGCCGTCGGCGGGCGGAATTATTTTTGTCGCCATCATGGTTGTGGTTCCCGGTCCTTTTTACGTGGGCTCAGAACTGCTCTGCATCCAATTGATAGAGGCATTCGCTGCCCGCCTTGGCCGACGCGCTCAACGAGTGGATACGTGGCAGCAGGCGGGCGAAGTAGAAGCGCGCGGTCGCCAGTTTGCTGGCGTAGAAATCGTCTTTGGAATGCGTGCTCATGGCAGCCTTGGCCATTCGCGCCCACATGTAGGCGTACGCGGTGTAGCCGAATACATGCAGGTACTCGACCGACGCCGCACCGATTTCATTCGGGTTGCTCTGGGCTCGGTCCAACAGCCATGCGGTCAGTTCGTCGAGGGTGTCGAGGGCGGCGTTCAACGGTTGGGTGAACTCGGCGAGGTCAGCGCAGGCGTTGGCGGTAAAGTTGCGGATTTCCGAAGCGAACAGCCGGTAGAGCGCCCCGTCGCTGCCGACGATTTTGCGCCCGACCAGGTCCAGGGACTGGATACCGT
Organism: Pseudomonas sp. FSL W5-0299; assembly: GCF_005930655.1. Classification (NCBI taxonomy): domain Bacteria; kingdom Pseudomonadati; phylum Pseudomonadota; class Gammaproteobacteria; order Pseudomonadales; family Pseudomonadaceae; genus Pseudomonas; species Pseudomonas sp. FSL W5-0299. The sequence goes on along the minus strand of NZ_RXHX01000005.1, from coordinate 263,823 downwards.
TGGTGCCTTCGTAGATCTGGGTGATGCGCACATCGCGCACCAATTGCTCCTGGCCCCACTCGCGAATATAGCCGTGGCCGCCGAGGATCTGCTGACCGTGGAGGGTGGTTTCCAGGCCCATGTCGGTGAGGAATGCCTTGGCCACCGGGGTCAGCAGCGACACCCGTTCCTGGGCGCGACTGCGGATCGCTGCGTCATCACTGTACTTGGCGATATCGAGTTGCAGCGCCACGTAGCTGGAGAACGCCCGCCCGCCTTCGTTCAAGGCCTTCATGGTCAACAGCATGCGGCGTACATCCGGGTGAACGATGATCGGATCGGCCGCTTTGTCCTTGTTCTGCGCGCCCGTCGGCGAACGGCTTTGCAGACGGTCACGGGCGTATTCGACGGCGTTCTGGTACGAACGCTCACCCAACGCCAGCCCCTGGATACCCACGCCCAGACGTTCGTAGTTCATCATGGTGAACATTGCCGCCAGGCCCTTGTTCGGCGCATCGATGATCCAGCCGGTCGCCCCGTCAAAGTTCATCACGCACGTGGCCGAGGCCTTGATGCCCATCTTGTGCTCGATGGAACCGCAGGACAGCGCGTTGCGTTCGCCCAGCGAGCCATCGGTATTGACCAGCACCTTGGGCACCAGAAACAGCGAAATCCCCTTGGGACCGGCCGGTGCATCCGGTAACCGGGCCAGTACCAGATGAATGATGTTTTCGGTCAGGTCGTGCTCGCCGCCGGTGATGAAGATCTTGCTGCCGCTGATCTTGAAACTGCCGTCGGCCTGAGGTTCGGCACGGGTGCGAATCAGGCCCAGGTCCGTACCGGCATGCGCCTCGGTCAGGCACATGGAACCGGTCCAGGTGCCGGCGTACATGTTCGGCAGATAGCGTTCCTTGAGCTCCCGACTGGCGTGGGCATTGATCGACAGGCACGCACCGGCGGTCAGCATCGGGTACAGGCCGAACGACAGACTGGCCGAGTTGACCATCTCCTCGACCTGAGCCGAAATGGCCTTGGGCATGCCCATGCCACCGAACTGCGGATCACCACCAACACCCACCCAACCGCCGTCGGCGAATGCCTGGTACGCCGCGACAAAACCGTCCGGCGCCGTGACCGTGCCGTTGCTCCAGATGCAGCCCTGCTCGTCGCTGCTGCGGTTCAGCGGTGCGATAACCTCACCACTGATTTTGCCAGCCTCTTCAAGGATCGCAGCGGCCGTTTCTTCATCGATCACCTCGCCAAGGCCAGGCAATTTGGCCCACAACCGGGACACCTGGAAGACCTCGTTGAGTACGAAGCGCATGTCGCGCAAAGGAGCTTTGTAATCAGACATCGTTGGCTTACTCGGAAGTGGTCAGGGCATGTGGCATGCCGGGACGTTGAGAGATCGGGGTGTTGTCGGCCTGCGTAACAGGCCCGGGTTCCAGCGCTCGTTCGCGAAGGAGGAAATAAGACAGGGCAGGAATCAGCACCAACGCGCCCAGCATGTTCCACAGGAACATGAAGGTCAGCAGGATGCCCATGTCAGCCTGGAACTTGATCGGCGACCAGACCCAGCACACCACGCCAGCCGCCAGGGTGATGCCCACCAGGCCCACGACCCGTCCGGTAAACGACACGGCGTTGCGGTAAGCCTGAGACAGCGGCAGGCCCTGGCGCTGGTAATGCAGTTGCACGCTGAGCAGATACAACGCGTAGTCCACGCCGATTCCCACGCCCAATGCGATCACCGGCAGGGTCGCGACCTTCACGCCAATGCCCATGGCCACCATCAACGCCTCGCAGAGGATCGACGTCAGCACCAGTGGCAACAGGGCAACCAGGGTCGCGCGCCAACTGCGGAAGGTGGTCAGACAGAACAGCGTCACCGCCGCATAGACGTACAACAGCATGGTGCGATTGGCCTCGCGCACCACAATGTTGGTGGCCGCCTCAATCCCGGCCGACCCGGCCGCCAACAGGAACTGGCGATCTTCGCTGTTGTTCTCCCGGGCGAATTTTTCCGCGATGCCCACCACGGCATCCAGCGTCTCGGCCTTGTGGTCCTTGAGGAAGGTGATCACCGGCATCAGCGAACAATCGGTGTTGAACAACTCCGGCGAGTTGACCGAGGCTTGCTGCGCAGCGTAATTGAGCACGTCCTGATTGCGCTGGATGCTGTTGAGCTTGGGGTTGCCTTCATAGGTGCCAGCGGTGATTTGGCGCACCGCGTTCACCAGCGAAGCCGTCGCCTGCACGCCCGGATACTGCTGCAGCTCCCAGGCCAGTCGGTCAGCGAGAATCAACGTCTTGTAGTTCAGACAGCCTTCCGGTGCGGTCTTGATCATCACTGCGAACAGGTCGCTGGACAGCGCGTAGTGGCGGGTGATGTAGGCGTTGTCACGGTTGTAGCGCGAGTCGGCACGCAACTCAGGTGCGCCACTTTGCAGATCGCCGATTTTCAGTTGCAGGCTGACCATGAAGCCGCCGATGCCCATCAGCACCGCGACCAATACCGCCCCCGTGGCCCATTTGCGCGTGGTGAAACGGTCGAGCACGTCCCACAGTTTGCCGAAGCCTTTGTGCCCTTCTGCGCGCGTGTCGATGTTCAGCGCACGCTCGGCCGCCTTGGCGCCGACGCCGACATAAGACAGCGCCACCGGCATCAACAATAGCGAGGTGAAAATCAGCACCGCCACACCGATACTGGCGGTGATCGCCAGGTCCCGGATCACCGGAATATCGATCAGCATCAGCACCGCGAATCCGACGGCGTCGGCCAGCAGCGCCGTGACGCCGGCAATAAACAGACGGCGGAAGGTGTAGCGAGCGGCGATCAGTTTGTGGGTGCCACGGGCGATGTCTTGCATGATCCCGTTCATCTTCTGCGCCGCATGGGACACACCGATGGCGAAGATCAGAAAAGGCACCAGCACCGAATACGGGTCGATGGCATAGCCGAGCCAGGCGACGATGCCGAGTTGCCAGACCACAGCGATCAACGAGCAGCCGACCACCAGCAAGGTGCTGCGCACGCATCGTGTATAGGCGTAAATGATGACCAGCGAAGTGACCACGGCCAGGCCGAAGAACATCATCACTTGAATCAGTCCGTCGATCAGGTCGCCCATCAGTTTGGCGAAACCGATCACCCGGACTTTGTACGGGCCCTTGCCCTCCTCCCCGGCCTTGCGTGCAGCGCTGTCGCCGGCAAACTCGATCTTGTCGCGCAACTGCTCCTCAAGCATCTGCGAAAAGGCGTGGTAGTCGATGCGCTGACCGCTGGCCGTGGCCTTGTCCAGCAGCGGCACGATCAGCATGCTCGACTTGTAGTCGCTGGCCACCAGACTGCCGACGATACCGGCGCGGGAAATGTTCTGGCGCAGTTGTTCTATTTCTTCAGGCTTGCCCTGGTAGGTATCAGGCATCACCGGACCACCCTGGAAACCTTCCTCCGTCACTTCGGTCCAGCGCACCGCCGGGCTCCACAACGACTTCATCCAGGCGCGGTCGACGCCTTCGGTGAGAAACAATTGATCGTTGACCTGTTTGAGCACGTCCAGGTAAGCAGGGTCGAAGACATCGCCCTGAGTGGTCTCCACGACCACCCGCACCGAATTGCCCAAACCTCGCAGTGACTGGCGGTTTTCCAGGAAGTTCTGGATGTAGGGCTGGCTCTGCGGAATCATTTTCTCGAAACTTGGACGCAGCTCCAGCCGAGTCGCGGCCATGTAACCGAAGACCAGAGTGGCCAGCGCCATCAACAGCATGAACAGCGGACGGTAGTTGAACACCAGCCGCTCCAGCCGATTGCCGGAATCGCGGTCGAAATCATGCAGATCGCGGATCACCGGCATGGCGTCTTGTTTGATATTGCCCATGTCTGGGTTCTCGCTTTAAGGGTTCGAGGACTTATTCAACGGACAGCGTCCGCGCACCACGGCTGCCGACCACCACCAGCGCATCGTTGATGGCGCGCGTGACGCCCGTCACTGGCACCGGCTGGGCTTGCTGCACCCAGCGCTGTTGCGCACCGGTGCCCTGGCTCGCCAGCATCTGCCCGCCCTGGGTAAACAAGCGGTAATCACCATGGGCATCGACGAGGCCGGCGGTGATGCTGACGTGCAGGCCAGTGTCCAGCGAGGTCCAACTGAGGCCTGCATCGGTACTGCGCAGCACATTGCCGCGCAAGCCGTAGACGAGCACTTCGCCGGGTTTGCCGACAACGCCGAAAAAGCTGCCCTGATAAGGTGTTTGCAGGGCGGCGAATCGCTGCTGGGCGTCATCCCACTTCAGCAACAAGCCCTGCTCGCCGGCGATGTACAGCGCATCGCCGGTGGCGGCGATGGCGTTGAGGTGAAAACCTTGCGGGTTGTCGGTGCGATCCTGGAACGGCGTCCAGCTCTGGCCGCCATCCTCGGTGCGCAGGATCAGGTTGAACACCCCGACCACATAGCCGAGGCGGTCGTTGGCGAACCAGACATCGAGCAAGGGTTTGTCGGCACCCTGCGCCTCCAGCCGCTGACCTTCGGTGACCCGCAGTGGCCATTGTTCATTGCCAGGTTCGGCACGGGCCAACGCCTGGTAATGCTTGACCAGCAAGGCACCGATCTCGCGGCCGTCGAGTTGCTTGCTCCAGGTTGCACCCGCGTCATTGCTGTGCAACACCACGCCGTCGCCGCCCACCGCCCAGCCCTGAGTGGCGGAAGGAAAACTCACTGCATTGAGGTCGGCACTGACCGGCACAGCGGCCTGCTGCCAGTGCTGGCCGGCATCATCGGAAAACAGAATGTGGCCACGCTGGCCGACGGCGACCAAGCGGTCGCCGGCGCGGGCCATGTCGGATAACGGGCTGTTGACGGCCAAGGCGCTGACCCTGGCCGGCAGATCCAGCACGTCGACATAAGCGGACGCCTGGCTCAGGCCCTGCAACACTGCAAGCAGAGCGCCGAGCGCCAGCTGCAGGTAACTTTTGTACGAACACATACCGCGTCCTCTTCGGAAAACTGCGCCGGGACACACGTCCGTGTGCCTGACGTTCCAACCTGGCGTCCGAAACGGTCGGTATGCGCCGACCGTCGCGCGATCCCCTGCCTTGCAGGCAGCGGACCGAATGGACGCTTGTCACGGTTTGCTTAACGAATCCCGCTACCTGCCAGAGACTCCGACGACCATTGCGCCTTGGAAAGCGGATCGGTGTACTTGATGCCGCCATAAGGCCCGACCACGCCGTTGATGTTGTAGGAACCACCCACCAGGTCGTAGATCATGAAGGGCGTGGAATCCGGGATCTGCTTGTCGTAGCTCTGGCTGAGGAACGCGAAGGAGCCACGGTACAACTGACCACGTGCGTCGTATTGATCAGAGGCCAGCGCGGTCCAGCTGTCTTCATCGAGGTAGAAGCGACGCTTCTGATAGATGTGTCGGGCGCCGGACTTGAGGTTGCCTTCCACCACCCAGACGCGGTGTTTTTCCCAACGCACGTAGTCGGGTGCCAGGTGATTGGCCGTGGTCAGCGATTTGGGATCCTGGGCGTAGGTCAGCTTGTAAGTGTTGTAGGGCACGATCATTTCCTGCTTGCCCACCAGCTTCCAGTCGTAGCGATCCAGCGCACCGTTGAACACGAAGACATCGTCGTATGTGCCCGCGCCAGCGGTGCCAGGGTTAGGCGTGTCGTAGGCCAGGTTCGGTGCCAGCTTGACCCGACGCTGGCCCGGCAGGTACTGCCAGGCACGGCGCGGTTGTTGCAACGGGTTGGCGGCGTCCTTGAGCATCACCGCTTCGCCGGCCCGGCGCGCAGGGCCGGTGTAGGACAACTTCATCTGGTAATACACGTCGGCGCTGCTGATCGGCTGCGCGAGGTTTTCGTAGATCGGGTAGGAAATGAACGCCTGCCCAGTGGTCGCCAGGCTTGGCACGCCAGCGGAATCGACGTTCCAGGAGTCGTACTTGGAGCTGATGCTCACGCCCTGATATCGCAGCAGGAAGTTCCACATCGCTTCGTTGCCCGACTGCGGGATCGGGAATGGCACGCCCGGCAGTACGTTGTCGATGGCCAGCCCGTTTTCGAGGGATTTGGCGCCGCTGGCGTTTTTCACGCCGTTATCCAGAATGGCCTGGGGCAGCGAAACGGTGCGGTGGGTCGGGAACACATCGACACGGAAAGTCGGGAAACGCTTGGCCAGTTCAACGGTGGTAGCGCTGAGCATGCCCTTGTACTGCTCGACGTTTTTGCCGTCGATCTGCAGCAACGGTTTTTCACTGGCAAACGGATCCGGACGCATGCTGTCACCGGATTTGAAGCTGGCCGGCGGCGTGGTCAGGCCACCGTTGTAGGCGGGGATGGAACCATCAGCGTTCCCGGCTTTTTCAGCGCCCACCAGGGTCAGGCTGGTGCCCAACCGGGCAGCGTCCTGAGTTGAAACAGCGGCCTGTGCCTGGGCGGCAAGGACCATGGCCAGCGAAGCGGCCAACACGGTTTTTGCGAATGTCATCTTGTTATTCTCCTGCTTGCATTGAGCAAATCAGTGGTGAATCAAAAAGTGGTTTTCATCGTCAGGTAAACGGCGCCACGGTCCTCAGTCGTGGCCCCGCCACCGGAGAAGGCGGAGTAGCCACCGGCGTAACAGGCGTAGTTTTCGTTACCGCTAAAGGCATTCGGCGCAGCGCCGTCGCCTCCGGTTGGGCCGGTACTCACGCCGCTGACGTTGCACTTGTCGGCCTTGCCGAATGAGTCCACGTACTTCAGGTCGACAAAGTATTTGTTGTACACAACGGCCCCGAGGCCGATGGCGTAGTTACCGGTGTCTTTGGCGCCGCCACCGGAGACCGGTGAAACACCATCGAGACCGACGTTGATGGACATTGGGGCGTTGAGGTCGACACCGGGAAACACCTGGTACCAGGTCGGGGTGAAGTTGACCGCGATGCCCCAGTTGTCCCGGGTCGGCTGGTCGATGCCGCGATAGGTGTCCTTGCCCTTGTAGAGCGCCTCGTTGTTGCTATCGAGCTTGAGCAGGTTGCTGTAATACAGCTCGCCCAGCAGAGTGGCCGAATCGAACACAGGCGTTTTAGCAATGGTCATCAGGCCGTTGAGCGTCCAGTGCAAGGTGTCGCCGGTGGCGGCCATGCTGTCGCCCTTCTGCGGGGTGTCATAAACCACGCCGGTGGCAGCCGTGCGCGCAGGCAACAGGCCAAGACCTGCGCCCAGGCCCAGCGGACTGTTAGTGCTGACAACCGCCGGAATACTGGCCAACGGCATATTGTGACGAATGTTCAGGTCCGAACCGACGCTGATCCCGCCCACGTCCTTGGACAGGCTCAGGCCAACGATCTTGATGTTGTCGGCATAGGCCATTTGATAGGTGGCGGTGCTCAGCGAGTTGAGGGTGTTGACCACCGCAGGCACTTGCCCTGCCGGCCGGGTGCCGTTGGGATTGGCCGAACTCAGGCCTCTGGCATCCAGCCAGGCTTGCGGCAGGATTTCCGAGGTTTCGCGGTAGTAAACGCCGAGGGTCCCGTCCAGCCAGGCTGGCGACCACTTGGCCATAATCCCCCAGTCTCCGCGCTTGTCCGGCGTCAGGTCGTGACCGCGACGCACATTGGTCAAACCGTTGCAGGGTGCCAGACCACACCCCAGCGGACTGCCCGGCACCACGCCATTGGTGTTGCCCAGCAGGAAGGATTGCGCACCGAAACCGACCAGATCGGAACCGCCGTAATAAGTACCGGCTTCCGGCAGGCGCGCGGCGTCCCAATCCAGGAAATACTGAGCGCCTACGGTCAACTCGGGATTGACGGTGAACGACATCGACAACTGGTTACGCGGAACGAACAGTTCCTTGGCTTCGGTACCGGGCGAGGCCGCCAGTTTGGCCAGGTCCAGGCCCGATTGACCGTAACTGTTCGAGTGCACCGGGTTGAGAATAGTCTCGCCCCAGAACACGTTATGCTGACCGGCCTTGACGCTTAACAGCGACTCCTCGCCCACTTCGGTGCTGTAGAACACGAAGGCGTCGAGGATTTCGCCGGAAGGACCGGTGTAATAACGCTGGGCGTAGTTGCTCAGGTGCGGGCTGCCATTGCCGACGTTGTCACGGGTGACCGCGGCCAGACGTGGGTCGTTGGCGACCAGCCCCGACCTTGCGTCGTTGCCGTTGACGAACGGATTGGAATTGGAACCGGTGTTCTCGTAGGCCTTGTCGTACCAACTGGCAGCGCTCACACGGAAACCCATGTGGTTTTGGTAGACCACATCCATCTCGGTCAACAGGTCGACACGGTGGGTGATGTTGGTCCCGGCCTTGCGGAAGTTGTAGTCGCCGTCGTTGTTGTTCGGCGTTGCCAGCATGCGCTTGTCGGCGCTTTCGGTGCGTACGCCGTAGTTGTACTTCACAGTGTTATCAAAACGCACGGTCCAGTCCGGGTTCCCGGTGTCGAGCTCGATCGCCTGCGCGACCGGCACGCCTGCGGCCAGAATGGCCGAGGCCAACAAGGTGTAACGCGAGGGTGCGAACCCATGACTCTTATTGTTGTGCATTGCGTTGTCTCCGCCTTTTTGTATTTGTTTTAAGCGCAGCCGCCCTCGCGCAACCCCTTGTTCCAGGGGTTTACGTTTTCAGGAGTGAGGGCAAATGCCGGATGGCGCGGGCCAACCGGCGCCTGAATCAGCGGTCCAGTTCGAGGATGAGTGCTTCGGCTTGTGGCCAGCGCCCATACCCGGCAGCAGGATTGAGATGACCGACATCGCCGAGATTGAGCAGCTCGCTGCCCCAGCCTTCGGCCATGCGCGTGGCGGCGTCCAGACTGGCGAGGTGGTCGTTGGTACTGGCGGCCAGCAGACTGCGGAACGGCAACCGGCCTTTGGGTAGAGGGTCCCAACCCTGGGTACGCAGGGTTTCAGCGCAGGGGTAGCCCTGCGGCCATTGGGCATCAAGGTCCGGCGGAGCGGCCAGCAGCGCGCCCTTGATCGGCCGACTGTGACGCGCAGCCCAGTGCGCAACCATCAGCACGCCGGCGCTGTGAGCGACCAGAATCACCGGCCCGTCGATCTGCGCAAGTGTGTGCTGAATGGCTTCGACCCGCTTGCTGCAATCAAGCTTGTCGGTATCAAGCGGCGGCACACTGCGCACCTTGCACAGCCTGGATTCAAGCAACGTTTGCCAATGCTCGGCAACGTGCTCACGCAGACCCGGTACGATCACAACGGTTGCGGCAGTTTGCAGTTTGTCCACGTCAACACCTTCGCTTTCTCGATGACTCGACTGGCTCTATTGGCCAGGGGCTTTTTGTAGGAGTGACATTAAAGAGCGCCCGACCGAGGCGCTTTTCATTGGACGTCAGGCACTTTTCTTTTCATGACAAAATTCCGCGTGTTGTCGCGCATCGACCATTGGTCGAATATCCCCGCAGCTTCTCTCCAGCTCACTGTAATCAATGGGTGCGTGTCGTTTTTTACACTGCAACGATGTGATTCCGGCCAGCACCGGGCGAGCGCCCTCGACGTTGTCACAACTGTTCAATTGCTGAAGTGCTGGATATAGTCGCCACGCTCATTTGAATCGCAACCGGCCCAGGAAAGACCTTCGCATGCCCAAGCTTGTTCGCGCCGCCGTCTTGACCAACTACCTGGAGGTCACCCAGTACCTGGGGTTCAACCCCCGAGACGTACTGGCCGGCGTCGGTTTGAGTAAAGCCATATTGCAAGCTCCTGAACATCGCATCCCCATCGACGCCGCCGTGCGGTTGCTGGAGGATTCAGCCGCCGCCAGCGGCTGCCAGAGCTTCGGCTTGAGCATGGCCGAGTCGCGCCAGCTCTCGGACTTCGGCGTGGTCAGCCTATTGCTCTCTCATCAGCGAACGCTGCGTGATGCGTTGCAAGTGTTAGTGCACTACCGTCATCTGATGAACGATTCGCTGGCCCTCTTCATCGAGGAGGCAGGCAAGATGGTGATCATTCGCGAAGAGGTGGTCACCGAATCGCCGATGCCCTGCCGACAAGCCAATGAACTGGCCATCGGGGTGATGTTCCGCCTGTGCGCCGCCCTGCTCGGCGCACACTGGCATCCCTACAGCGTCAACTTCACGCACCAGCCTCCCGACAACCTGCAACTGCATCGCCGCCTGTTCGGCTGCAAACTGGAGTTCGGCAGCGAGTTCAATGGCATCGTCTGCCCCAATGCCAGCCTCGACATGACCAACCCCCATGCCGACCCGGCCATGGCGCGCTACGCCCAGAGCTACCTTGACTCGCTGCTCAGCCACGAAGGCCCTTCGATGCTGTTCGAGGTGCGCAAAGCCATCTACCTGTTGTTGCCGATGGGGCGCGCCACCATCGAGCAGATCGCCCAGACCCAGGGCATGAACGTTCGGACCCTGCAGCGCCGCCTCAAAGACGACGGCTGCGCCTTCAACGACCTGATCAACGACGTGCGCCGCGACCTGGTGTTGCGCTACCTGGAAAACCCGAATTACTCGTTGGGGCGCATTGCCGACATGCTCGGCTATTCGATGGCGAGTTCCTTCACCCGTTGGTTCATCACCCAGTTCGGCATGCCGCCAGCGGCTTGGCGCAGTGCGCAAAAGCACACCGTCAAAGCACCGCCGGAGCTGACCACCCGGCCCGGCTCCAGCGAACCCTGAACCGAACGCAACAGACCCGGCGTTTTGCAAAAAAAAAAGCGGCGACTGCTGGTACAGTCGCCGCAAAAGAACCGGTGTCTGTGACACCGGCCGAGGAGTCCTGTGGCGAGGGAGCTTGCTCCCGCTGGGGTGCGCAGCGGCCCCAAAAAAGACGCCGAGTAGTTTCTGAAAAAGCACGGTGGTCTTTGTGGGGCGCTTCGCTCCCCAGCGGGAGCAAGCTCCCTCGCCACAAGTTTGTGTACCTACATTCCCCAGCGCAGCAACAACAGCACCAGCACGACGAGGAACACCGTCTCCCCCACCATCAACAAAATCGGCTTGATGCCCACCGCCGCCAGCTCCTTGAGTTGGGTTTTCATACCCAGGGCGCTGATGGAAACCACCAGGCACCAGCGCGACAACTCGTTGACCGACCCTTGCACCACCGGGGCCACCCAGCCGGTGCTGTTGATACAGGCCAACAACAGAAACCCGACGGCGAACCAAGGTAGCAGCGGAGGTCGTTTGCCTGCCGGGTCGGCGCCCTGCATGCGGGTGATCATGGCGGCACACACGATCACCGGCAGCAACATGGCAACCCGCATCAACTTGACCACCGTGGCCGTATCGCCGGTCTCGGTCGACATGCTGTAACCGGCACCGACCACCTGGGCGACATCGTGAATGGTCGCCCCCAGAAACACGCCCGCCACTTGTGGCGACAACGACAGCCAGTTGGCAATCATCGGATACACGATCATCGCCAGGGTCGACAGCGCCGACACCCCGATCACCGTGAATAACGTCGCGCGTTCTTTCTGCGGATGATTGGGCAATGCCGCCGCCAGCGCCAACGCGGCCGATGCCCCACAAATTGCAGTGGCGCCGCCGGTGAGCATGCCAAACAAACGCTGAAAGCCCAGCGCCTTGGCTGCGATCACTGAAACGCCGATGGTCACTACCACCAGAATCACCACCAGCGCCACAGGCTTCCAGCCCAGCGCAGCCATCTGTTCGAGGGTGATGCGCATGCCCAGCAGCGCCACACCAATGCGCAACACGGTGCGTGCGGTGAACTCAATGCCCGGCTTGCAAACACCGTCACCGGCCAGGAAGTTCAGCGCCATGCCCAGCAACAAAGCGAACAGCATTACCGGCGCGCCGTAGTGCTCGGACAAAAAGGACGCAGCCGCTGCAACGATCAGACTGACGATAAAGCCCGGCGCCAGTTCGCGCGTTCGGCTGTGGATACGGGTGAGAGCGATGGCGCTCATGGCGCGGCCTCCTCGGGAACGATAACGATGAAAGCCTGGCCGTCGATGATCTCAACCGGGTAGTTGGCGACTTTGACTGCGGTGGAATTAAGCAAGTAACCGCTGCGCAAATCGAATCGCAGGCCATGGGCGCAGCACTGAATCACCCACCCCTCAAGGCGCCCGCCACACAGCGAGGCGCCTTGATGGGGGCAACTGTCGTCGACGGCGAACACGTCACCTTCGACGTTGAATAGCGCCAGGCTTTTGTCATCGAATTCGAACAGTGCACGACCGCCCGCCTGCGGGAGCTTTCCGGCAGGCACGGGGATACGTCGGTTCATGCAGGTTGCCGCTCGTGATCACTTTCTTTCAGGGCCTGGTTCATGGCCCCGAGCAGCGCCTGAGCAGGTTGTGCACCGACCATCGTCATGCGACGGTCGAACTGAAAGCCCGGCACCCCACTGGTCGCGCCGGGAAAGCCGTCAAATGGCGTGGCGTCGCCCTTCAGGCAATCGAGCACCACCTGCGCATCAACGCCGCAGGAGCGGGCGATGGCGAGCAAGGTCTCGCGGCACCCCAGGTTTTCGCGTTTGCGGAAATAAGCGGCGAACAGCCGTTCGAGCAACATTTCACGCTGAGTAGCATTGCCCAGTACGCTGACGCGTTCGAACAAACGGTGCGCGTCTGCGGTGTTGGGCATTGTCTCGATGCGGCTGAAGTCGATGGTCAGTCCAACCGCCGCCGCAGCCTGCTGTACCTGGGCCTGGCGCATGGTCATAGCCTCGGCATTGCCCAGGCGTTTGCGGTAGAAATCGGCGAAGGGCTCCCCTTGTACCGGCAACTGAGGCAGCAACTGCACGCCATGCCACACCGTGGTGACCTGCACATCCGGGTGGCGACTGCGAAACTGTACTTGCGCATGCTCCAATTGGCGTTTGCCGATCAGGCACCAGGGGCAGATGAAATCGAAGAACACATCAATACGTAAACGACGACTACTCACAACTTCACCTCTAACACTGCTTTGCTAACCGAATCGTGGACTTGCTCGCCCTTAAGCCGGGCAATGTCCTTGTGGTAATGACACTTGGCATAAAAGAACACGGCCGCAGCCGCGATGCTGACCAGCGGCACCCATTGAAAAGCAGCCTGCAAGCCAATGAGGTCGGAGACCCTGCCGGTAATGAACGGCCCAGGCGCCAGCCCCAGCATGTTGTTGGCCAGGGTCAGCGTGGCGAAGGCCGTGCCGTGGACCGAGTAATGGGTCAGGTTGGCAACCATCGCTCCGCAAGGGCCAGTCGTGCCGGCGGCAATCAACATGCCCAGGCAGATCAGCGCCAGTTGCACAGGCCCTGCCGGCAGGGCAAATGCCGCCGACAACAGCAGGCAACTGCCCAGGCAATAGGCGATGGCCAAAGTGACTTTGCGTTCCGGCGAATGGCGCGACAGTCGATCGCTGAGCATGCCGCACAGGATCATCCCGGCCCCGCTGCACAGCACGATAATGGCCGCGACGCCGCCCGCCTTGTCCGTGGCCATGTCGTAATAGCGATTGAGGTAACTGGGCATCCACACAATCACCGTGCCGCCGACGAACAGTTGCAAGCCACTGCCGATGTAGGCAGCGATCACCGAACGGCTGGAAAACAGCGTACGCAACGGACGCTTGACCGCTGCCACCGCCTTGTTCGCCGCCTGGGCGGCACGTTGCGGCGCAATGCGCGCCTCCTTGACGATGACCGGGTAAAGCACGGCCAGCAGCAGGCCGAACAACGCCATGCCGGCAAACGACCAGCGCCAGCCAAGTTTGGCGGCGATTGCACCGCCCAGCGCCATCCCTAATACCGAACCGAACATGCCGCCCGCCATGAAGGCACTGGCCAGCGTTGCACGCAGGTGCTTGGGAAACACCGAAATGACGACTGCTATGCCGACGCTGCCGTACGCCGCTTCGCCAACGCCGACCATGAATCGTGCAATGAACATCTGCTGATAGTCCTGCGCCACGGCGCAACCCAGCGTCGCCAGACTCCACAGCAAGGCCATCAGCGCCAGGCTCTTGACCCGGCCAAAGCGATCTGCCAGCAATGACAGGGGAAATGTCAGCAGCCCCACCATCAGCGCGACAATGCCACTGAGCAAGCCAAGCTGGCCGTCGCTCAGAGCCCATTCGCCCTTGAGCATCGGGAACACCGCGTTCAAGACCTGGCGCGACATGTAATCGGATATCAACAGCCCGAACGTCAGTGCGAAGACGATCCAGGCATACGGTCGCGCAACACCGACAGCACTGTCGTCATCGTCTGCGGCGATTGGGTGAAAGGCCATGCAGCCTCCTCAAAGCTTTGTTTTATTGTTGTTATCAAGCGTGTTGCAGTGCAGCGAGCGGGAGGCCTGACCGCCCGCTGCGTCTGCCGATCAGCCGCGTTGCGGCACACCTTTCTGCCCAGCCTTGCGGTTGGGGGCCATGCCGTTGGCCAACAGCGTTTCTTCGATGCTCTGGTACTGCACGCCGATGCGGTAGATCTCACGGGCTTCTTTGCCGGTGGCGATTTCGCGACCCAGTTCATGGGCGATACGCACGGTCTGCCTGATCTGCGCAACTGAGCCGAAACGATCGCCCTTGTGATCAATGATAGTGTCTTCATTGCCCACTCGCGGGTGCAGACCCATGGCCATCGACATGGTGTTGAACGGCATGACGTTCTTGAGCAGCGACTCGGAGGTCAGGGTGCAACCGTCCGGCGCGCGGTGGATGAAGTTGAAGAAGTTGAACGGATTGGGGCCATCGAAACCGCCGCCAATGCCGATCCAGGTCAGGTTCAACGGGCCCTTGTAGACGCCCCTGCGCACCAGACGCTCGAGGGTTTCCATCGCGTGCATGCCGGTCAGCTGGAAGTGCGGCTGGATGCCGTTGTCCATCAGACGCTTGAGGTGTTCGGCGACCCAGGCCGGACCTGCCGGAACGGTCATTTCGCTGTAGGCGGCCTGAAACAGGGGATTGGCCAGGGACGTGCCTTCCAGGTATTGCGGATACAGCAGCTCCATGATGTTCATCTGGGTGGTGTTGATAGCCACCGTGACCTGATCCGGTTTTGGCGTCAGCTCGGCCAGCATGTGTCGCGTATCGTCAGACAGCCACTTGGCGGCTTCGCCATCGCTTTCCGGCGCGAAGGAAATCGAACCACCGACCTGGATGATCATGTCCGGCACGGCTTCACGCACACCGGCGATCAATTCGTTGAATTTGGACAGGCGCTTGGAACCCTTGCCGTCCAGCTCGCGCACGTGCAAGTGCAAGACGGTGGCCCCGGCCTCATAACATTCGACCGCTTTTTGCACCTGTTCATCCATGGTCAGCGGGATGTCTTCGGGGAAGTCTTCCGGCATCCATTCCGGGCCGTACGGGGCCACGGTGATGACCACCTTTTCCATGTTTTCCGGGTGCAGGGAATCGTCAAAAAATTGCATGAGTTACTCCTGTTCTTATGATTGTCGCGCCCACCCGGGATCATGCCGGGCAGACGCGTTTACGAGTGCGAATGCAGAAGGGGTTGATCAGTAGGTCTTGTCGCCGATGATTCCGGCACGCTCCATCTTGCGATGGCACGGCGGATAATCCATGACGGCGTAGTGCTGGGTGCTGCGGTTGTCCCAGATGGCGATGCTGTTGGGCTTCCAGCGCCAGCGCACCTGATACTCGGGGATGTAGGCCTGGCTGATCAGGTAGCGCAGCAACTCGCTCGCGCCAGGGTTGGCGTCCTGGCCGAAGCGCACCCGCTCGGGGGTGTGGTAGTTGCTCAAGTGCGTCGTGAAGGCGTTGACGAACAGCACCTTTTCCCCGGTTTCCGGGTGGGTGCGAACCACCGGGTGTTCGGCATCGGGATACATCGCCTTGAGCGCCAGACGCTTTTCGATTGGCATGGCAGCACCGAAACTCGCTTCGATGCTGTGGCGGGCGCGCAGGTCGGCAATTTTCACCTTCACGTCCTCCGGCAAACGCGCGTAAGCCTCGACCATGTTGGCCCACATGGTGTCGCCGCCCACCGGCGGGCACTCTACGCAGCGCAGCACGCAGCCCATCGGCGGCGCCTCGCGCCAGGTCGCGTCGGTGTGCCAGGCGTTTTCGTAGCGGTCCATCGGCTGGTCCGGATTCTTGTAGATGCGCACCAGCCCGGGATGATCCGGATCGCTGCCGGCCACCGGATGGTCCTCCAACTCACCGAAGCGGCGGGCGAAGGCCACGTGCTCGGCGCGAGTGATGTCCTGATCGCGCAGGAACACCACCCGATGCTTGAGCAACTGAGCACGAATCTCGCAAAAAAGACCGTCGTCATGGACCGCGTCGGCAAGATTTACGCCGATCAGTTCGGCGCCAATGTTGCAGGTCAATTGTTCGACTTTCATGGCAGATCGCTCCTTAGATGACGAAAATCGACGAGCCCGTCGTTTTGCGTGACTCAAGGTCGCGATGGGCCTGTACGGCGTCCTCCAACGCATAATGCTGGTTGATCTCGATCTTGATCCGACCACTGCCGACGTGGTCGAACAGCTCGCCAGCCAGGGCAGCTTTCTCTGCCGGATCGGCGATGTAGTCGGCCAGCGCCGGACGGGTCAGGAACAGTGAGCCCTTCATCGCCAGCATCACCGGGTCGAAAGCCGGAATCGGACCGGATGCGGTGCCAACGCAGACCATCAGTCCCCGACGCTTGAGCGAATCCAGTGATCCCATGAAGGTGTTTTTGCCAACGCTGTCGAACACCACGTTGACTCCCACGCCGGCAGTCAGCTCGCGCACGCGCTGGGCGACATTTTCGTGGCTGTAATTGATGACATGGTCGCAGCCATGGGCCAGGGCAATTTCACCCTTGACCTCGGTGGACACAGTGCCGATGACGGTCAGGCCGAGCAGCTTGGCCCACTGTGAAACGATCAGCCCCACGCCACCGGCAGCGGCGTGCAGCAGAATGCTGTCGCCGGCCTTGAAATCATAAATGCGCCGCATCAGGTACGACGACGTCAGGCCACGCATGGTCATGGCGGCGGCCGTCTCGAAACTGATGGTTTCCGGCAGCTTGATCAGCGGCGCGGCCGCAATCAGTCGCTCGGTACTGTAGGCGCCCAAGGTATTGAGAAATCCGGTGTAGGTGACGCGATCCCCCACCTGAACGTTAGTCACACCCTCGCCGATGGCCTGGACCACACCGGACGCTTCAACCCCCATGCCGTTGGGCATCGGGATCGGGTAAGTGCCATTACGAAAATAGGTGTCGGCATAGTTCAGGCCGACCGCCACATGACGAAGACGGACCTGGCCCGGACCGGGTTTGCCGACATCGACCTCTTCATAACAAAGAACGTCGGGACCACCGGTTTCGTAGAAGCGTACGGCTTTGGCCATTTTTTCTTATTCTCCAGTCTGTGCAGCGTCGATTTACGCTGATTGGACTGTAGGACGCCGCCTGGCCAGCTGCTTTTCATCAGACGACAATGGCTTTTCATTTCATGACAATTGGCCCCTGGCGCCCCCTTCTTAGCAAACCCGGTCAGCGCCATAGCGCAAGTCAATTGATGCGCCACGGCCGGCTGTATGGGCTCTCACACTCAAAACCCGGACACAAAAAACCCCGCACTCTGGCGGGGTTCGCAAACAGCAGGTGACTTACCAGGTACCCGTGCCACAAGGATTTTCTTTTGAAGCATAAGGCTTGGTCAATTTGCTGAATCCTTTGGCCGGGATTGAACTAGTCAAGCCTTCAGCCCTCAATTCAATCGTTTTTGCCTTGCGCATTGCAGCCCAGAACGCAGGAAAGTTACTGGAACAGGCGTTGCACTCAACGTAAAACGGATTGCTGTACTCGACGCCGTCAACGATGACGTCGAAACCGCCTTTATCGTTGTGCGAGTAGAACGGCTTGCCCGAAATAGTGGCCGAACCACTTACCGGACTCATCTCGTCATTTTCGTCACAGGCGAAGTTCAGATAACTCTTAGCTTCATCGCCGGCAAAAAACTCAGTCTTCCCTTGGCCCCAGCCAGATTGCCACTCGTTGGTCGCGGCTGTCGCTGAAGCGCACGCCATAGAAAGCACAATCGCAAATGCAGCTTTGTTCATATCCATATCCCTATCACGCCATGATGGCCAAATAATGCCAAAGCGATGGTACACGGATATCTGGATAAAACTGAATTACACAAACCAAAAAGCCCGACGCAGTGGCCGGGCTTATCAACTTTCAATCGACTTAAGGCTTGGGATGCTCGCTCGATACTGAATTATTGGCATCCACATCGGCCATTTCTTCATCGACAGGCGCCTCATCGCCCCCTGGCAGCGGAACCTCAGGTTCATTTTCCTTTGGATCATGGCCTGTTTCGTTATCAGTGCCGCCCGTGACGCCCTGTTGGGATTTGTTTCCTGGGGCATTTTCATCAATGTCCATGCTGGCTCTCCGTTCTGATGCACGGGATGTCGGTGCATGAACATCAGAGAGAAGCCAGGCCTTGCTAGTGCCGGGCACTGGACGAACGGCAGTGTGAACTCGGATAAAAAAGCAGACCGCCGGCAAAACAAGCCCGAAAAGTCATAACCCGACCTTTTCACCTGCGTCACACGCTATAGAGGCAGAGGTCGACCTTGCACAACGGAGGCTATGCGCAGCGATTCCGGTTGATCGTGATAGCCACCCTGGAGGCGCCCCTGAATCGGTCTTTCAGCACCACATCCTTGAAAAATTTTTCTGCGTGCAACTGATCGAAGTCAAACCCGGTCAACGCACAGCGGATACCATAAAACCTGACCTTAACGCTAAGGATTGAGGGCTCTCCATGGACCTCGTACTTAAGCTATTCAATGGCGGAGCCGGCAGTCTGGCTTCCTACTTGGCAGCCCACGTCCTTCTTTGCCTGTTGCCGGCGTTTTTTATCGCCGGGGCCATGACAGCACTTATTCCTAAAGCCAGCATCACTCACTGGCTAGGTCGACATGCACCTGTTTACGTTTCCTACCCTGCGGCGGCATTAGCCGGGTCACTGATTGCCGTCTGCTCATGCACAATTGTTCCTTTGTTCGCGGGCGTTTACCGCAAAGGAGCAGGTATCGGCCCGGCGATCACCTTCCTGTTTTTTGCTCCCGCAGGAAACATCATGGCCTTGGCCTATACCGGCAATATTCTGGGAGCGGAGTTTGCAATC
Organism: Pseudomonas sp. FSL W5-0299; assembly: GCF_005930655.1. Classification (NCBI taxonomy): domain Bacteria; kingdom Pseudomonadati; phylum Pseudomonadota; class Gammaproteobacteria; order Pseudomonadales; family Pseudomonadaceae; genus Pseudomonas; species Pseudomonas sp. FSL W5-0299. Next base: position 244,774 of record NZ_RXHX01000005.1, on the reverse strand, counting down.
GCCCGTCTGATCCTCTGCCTGATCTTCGGCATCGGTATTGGCTTGCTGATGGCTACCCTATTCTGGAAAGACGACCTGACCCACGACGCACAGGCGGATGCCCTGTTCGCAGAGAAGGCCAGCGTTTCCGGGCCTGCACTGGGCGTACTGCTATCTTTGGTGGCCTTGCTGATTGCGGGCACCTTGAAACTGTGGCCCCTGACCGCAGATCTGATCAGTTTCAAAGTCCCGCTTTTCTGGCCCCAGGCGTGGCAGGAAACCTTGTTTGACTGGGTTCCATACGACGCCAGTAAAGGAGAAGAAGGCGTGAGCTTCCAAGGGTCTGTTCTCATCGCCCTACTCCTGATGATTGCCGCCACGGCCAAACGTGGTCTGGATAACATCACTGAAGGTGCCAACAACTGGACATGGGTTGCGCTGGGTCTGACCGCTAGTACCTTGCTGATCGCGTCAATGCGACTGACGCCAGAACCTGGCACATTAGCCTTTACCTTCACGGGTCGTGTTTTCGGTGTCGCATTGACCATACTGTCTGTTGGGTACTTTGCCCGAAAACTGCCAGCCGAAGACTGGCAAGGCTGGCTGTGGGAAGCCTGGCGCTTCGTCAAGCAGATATTTGTTGTGCTGGTGGTGGGTGTATTCATTGTCGGCATGGTTCGCCAGGTGATTCAACCCGAGTGGATTGAAAGCCTTGCAGGCAGCAACACAGTGCTCGCCAATGCCATAGCGGTAGGGTTCGGCGTGTTCATGTACTTCCCAACCCTGGTAGAAGTGCCCGTCGCCCGCATGTTCCTTGATCTCGGCATGCATCCTGGTCCGCTCTTGGCCTACTTGATGGCGGATCCTGAACTTAGCTTGCAGAGCATGCTCATGGTGGCGGCGGTGATTGGTCGCAAGAAGACCGCAGCCTATGTTGGGTTAGTCGCTTCGTTCAGCATCGTGGCAGGCCTGCTATTTGGTGCCTGGGTCGACGGCACCGGCTGGCTTACCCTTGGTGCAGGAATGGCGGCCTCACTGGCCATAACCGCTGCAATTTACCAGTTGATACGTTATCAGCGTAAACAAACAGCAAGCTGACTTACACACTAAGGAGCTTCCAATGCTGAACATCAAAATCCTCGGTTCAGGGTGCGCCAACTGCAAGAAGCTTGAGGCTGTAGCCCGTCAAGCCACGCAGAATCTAAATATCCAGGCCGAATTCGAAAAGATCACCGACATGGGCAAGATGATGACTTATGACATCCTCGCCACGCCGGCTCTGGTGATCAACGAGAAGGTTGTAAGCAGCGGGAAGATTCCGACTGTTGCGGATATCCAGGGCTGGATTTCGACTGCGCAATGATGCGCTGAAGGAGGATATCCCTCATCCCCCTGGTTATTGCGCCACTCACCTGTAAATCATGTCCCTTCAATCGTCTTGTCCATACCGGACGGACGCTTGGAGGGTGTCTCGCCTTTATCACAAGCGCTCAATGCGAACGCTGCAATCACCACGAAAGACAGTGCGGGGATGTGGATAAATTGCCCATGGCGTACCTCCGACAGCTGCTGATTCAGGCTCTACCCCCCCAAACGCACATAGCGCGAAGAGGCTCATCGGCCTGACAGTTTCATATCGCCTCGGCATGCCTTGGCAGCCCGATAGAAATCAGTGCTGCGAGCAGAACGAATGCGCTCGATATCCACAAGCACGCTTGCAGCCCATACACCTGATAAACCCACCCGGACAGTACTGTACCTATCAGCCTTCCCATCGCATTCGACATGTAATAAAACCCCACATCCAGCGACACGCCATCTTCCTTGGCATAGGACACGATCAAGTAACTGTGCAGCGACGAATTCACCGCGAACAGCGCACCAAAGACCATCAATCCGCCGAGTAGCATCATCTGCTGCGACAAAGCAGTGTTAAGCCCGAGAGCAATTGCCGCAGGCAAGCCTGCCAGTGCAAGGGCCCACAGAAATGCCGCACGACCATCCGGTACGTGGCCGCGTTTCTTGCCAGTGATGTTGGGCGCAAACGACTGCACGATGCCGTAGCCGATCACCCACGCCGCAAGGAAGCCGCCAACTTTCCAGAAGTCCCAGCCGAACACGCTGCTCAGGTACACCGGCAAGGCCACCACAAACCAGACATCACGGGCTCCGAACAAGAACATCCGCGCCGCTGAGAGGATATTGATCGCCCGGCTCTTGGACAGGATGTCGCGAAACTTGGGCTTGGCTTTGGCTTTGCCCAGGTCCTTCTTCAGCAGTATCAAGCTGCTGATCCAGATCAGCGCCAGAACACCCGCCATGGCCAGCAATGCACCTTTGAAGCCGATCAGTGCCAGCAAGGCTCCGCCGAGAAAGAAGCCGACCCCCTTGAGTGCGTTCTTCGAGCCGGTGAGGATTGCCACCCACTGGTAGAGCTTTCCCTGTTGCCCATCCGGAACAAGAAGCTTGATGGAGCTTTTGGCACTCATCTTGTTCAGGTCTTTGGCAATCCCCGACAGCGCCTGTGCGCCCATCACCCATGGGATGGTTAGCCAAGCGACAGGAACCGTCAGCATCAACAGCGCCACGACTTGGATACCCAGGCCGATGTTCATGGTTCGGTTCAGGCCCAGCCGGGCGCCGAGGTAGCCACCCACCAGGTTGGTGATCACGCCAAAGATTTCGTAGAACAGAAACAACGCCGCGATTTGCAATGGGCTGTAGCCCAACGCGTGAAAGTGCAACACCACCAACATGCGCAAGGCACCGTCGGTGAGGGTGAAGGCCCAATAGTTGCCCGTGACGAGCAAGTACTGCCGCACTTCCGGAGCGAGGGCTGACAACGCTTTCATGACCGCTCCTTAGTCCGCCAGACTGACCAGTCTGGCCAGTTCGACGGCGCGATTGGCATAGCCCCATTCGTTGTCGTACCAGGCATAGATCTTCACTTGAGTACCATTGATCACCATCGTCGACAGTGCATCGATGATCGATGAGCGCGGGTCGGTGCGGTAGTCGATGGACACCAACGGACGCTCCTCAAAACCGAGGATGTCTTTCAGCTCGTTCTCGGAGGCGTCCTTGAGGAGTTGATTCACCTCCTCAACAGTGGTGGCACGCTCGACTTCAAAGACGCAGTCGGTCAGCGACGCGTTGGCCAGCGGCACACGAACGGCATGACCATTCAGGCGTCCGCGCAGTTCCGGGAAGATTTCGGCAATGGCGGTGGCCGAGCCGGTACTGGTTGGAATCAGGCTCATGCCCGAAGCACGCGCACGACGCAGATCCTTGTGCGGTTGATCGAGAATGCTTTGGGTGTTCGTCAGGTCGTGGATAGTGGTGATCGAGCCATGACGAATGCCCAGTTTCTCGTGGATGACTTTCACCACGGGCGCCAGACAGTTAGTGGTGCACGAAGCGGCGGTAACGATGCGATGTTCAGCCGGTTTGAACAACTGATGGTTGACGCCCATGACGACGTTCAACGCCCCTTTTTCCTTCACCGGAGCGCAAACCACCACACGCTTGACGCCCTGATCCAGGTAGGCTTGCAACACCGCCACGGTTTTCATCTTGCCGCTGGCCTCGATCACCAGATCGCAACCCGACCAGTCGGTGTCGGCAATCGCTTTGTTAGCGGTCACCTTGATGCGCTTGCCGCCAATCACCACCTGATCGCCTTCCGCGCTGGCTTCGTGGTGCCAACGACCATGCACCGAGTCGAAGTTCAGCAAGTGTGCATGCGTCGCCGCGTCACCCGCTGGATCGTTGATCTGCACGAATTCGAATTCTGGCCAGCCCCAGGCTGCTCGCAGCGCGAGGCGACCGATCCGACCGAAACCATTGATGCCAACTTTGATAGTCATGTTGTTGTGCTCTGTATCTGTTGTCAGTGGGAGTTCGACTGGGTGTCGAACTGGCCGATGTATTCGATATGGGCAGGATGTTGAATGGCGCGTGGACGCAACGACTGAACATCGCGGATGGCATCGCTGAATGGCACATCGCTCTCGATCAACAGTTGAGCGGCGACCAAACCGGTACGACCCGATCCGCCCTTGCAATGGATGGCGATGGTGTCCCCTTCGGTCAGCCGCTGCGGGGTGAAGATCAATTGGCCATTGAACTGTGCCAAGGGAAGTACCGAATAAGGGTGGTGTTGCACGGTGAAAAATCCTCAGATGGAGCGCTGATTGACACGTTTCATGAGTTCTTCCGCCGACTCTTTGCGCTCGGAATAACGATCAACCAGATAGTCCTGACGGTCGCGAAGCAGCAGCGTGAATTTCACCAACTCTTCCATCACATCCACGATGCGGTCGTAGAACGGAGAAGGTTTCATCCGGCCGTTATCGTCGAACTCCATATAGGCCTTTGGCACGGAGGATTGGTTGGGGATGGTGAACATGCGCATCCAACGTCCCAGCACTCGCAGCTGATTGACCACGTTGAACGACTGCGAGCCACCACACACCTGCATGACGGCGAGGGTTTTGCCCTGGGTCGGGCGTACCGCACCCATTGCGAGTGGCACCCAGTCGATCTGCGCCTTGAAGACCGCGCTCATGGAACCGTGACGCTCCGGGGAACACCAGACCTGCCCTTCCGACCACAACATCAGCTCGCGTAACTCCTTCACGCGCGGATGGTTGTCGGGGGCGTCATCTGGCAGCGGCAAACCGGACGGATTGAAAATCCGCGCCTCGGCGCCGAAGTGCTCCAGCAGTCGAGCGGCCTCCTCGACCATCAGGCGACTGAAGGAGCGCTCACGGGTCGATCCGTACAGCAGCAAAATGCGCGGCTTGTGGATGGAGGTCTTCTCGATGCCCAGCTTGTCAGCCGACGGAAGATCAACCAGGTCGGTATCGAGTTGGGGGATGTCGTCTTCAAACATAGTCTTTGTCCTGCGCAACAGCGCTCTTGGAGTCATCGAACCAACGGCCCTTCAACCAGATATCGGCCCAGGAAGGAAAGGCGATTTTTACTCATGGTCATTGTTCCTGTGGTTACAGCCTGCCAATCAGGGCCAGTTCTGCCTTGAGCTGTTCGGCACTCAGTCGGGCAAGCGGTAAAGCCAAGAAAGCTTCAATACGGGTTTGGATCTGCTCCAAGGTGGCTTCAAAAGCCGCCCCGATCTCTTCTTGCGTCCCGTGGTATTCCGAAGGGTCAGCCAGCCCCCAGTGGGCTTTGGTGGCGGGTCCAAAAAATACCGGGCAAGCTTCACCAGCTGCCTTGTCGCACACCGTGATGACGAAATCAGGTGCCAAATTCACATGGACATCGCTGGACTTACTGAACAGCCCGAGCGTCGACATACCAGCGTTTTCCAAAGTTTTGAGACTCAGCGGATGCACGTCGCCTTTGGGTTGACTGCCCGCGCTGTAGGCTTTCATGCCTTGCGGTGCCAAGTGATTGAAAACCGCCTCACAAAGGATGCTGCGACAGCTATTGGCCGTGCAGAGGAACAGGATTTTCATCGAGTGATCTCATAGTCGAAGACGGAATCAGGCGATTTTGCTTTCACAGCACACGGCTGCCCGTTCAGGACGGTCACCCATTTCATCAAGGCGTTTGGCATCAGGGCTCAACCAGTGTTTGTTGCTTTCCAGCACGGTGGTCAGCACTTGATGAACCCAATCAGGGAGATTCGGGTGAAGTCGGTAATACACCCATTGGCCTTGCCGACGGTCCGACAACAGGCCGCAAGTACGCAGTTGCGCCAGGTGCCTGGAGATTTTTGGCTGACTCTCGTTCAACGCGCAGGTCAGCTCGCAAACACAAAGCTCTCCTTCACGGGTGATGAGCATCATCGTGCGGACCCGAGTGTCGTCAGCAAGGCATTTGAAAACAGTGGTCGGTGTCAGATGGTCAGCCATATCGTTTTCTCAGTGCTTGTTTTTGACCAAGACGAACATCTTGATGCGCTCATGAATTTCGTGAAGGGTGTGACGGAAGGCATCGGGTTTGGTGCTGGTGACCGGGTCTTCAAAACTCCAGGCCAATGCCTCACCCGCTCCAGGTAAAGACCGGCATTGCGCAGCGGCTTTATCACACAAGGTGATGACGTAATCGAAACGCTCACCACGAAACTCGTCTATCGACTTGCTACGTAATCCTTCGGTGCTCACACCGATGTGTGAAAGTGCCTCGAAGGTGCGCGGATCTACCTGAGTTGGAGTTGTGCCGGCGCTGAACGCCTCGAAATGCTCCGAATCGGTATGCCTCAGCAACGCTTGGGCCAACTGGGAGCGTGCAGCGTTGGCAGTACAGACAAACAGAACACGGGCTTTGCTGGTCATTGTGAAGCCTCAGCTCATATGCGGTTTGACGAATATATGTTTTCCCGTATGTAAGGTAAAGAGCCAACGAACATTAATCCATCAAAACGATTGGACGCCGCCGAGCACCTTCAATGAAAGCTTTGTATCAAGGCGCTAGCCAGCCTTCCGTGCCTCTTAAAATATCTGCGACGATGTATATATGGTTTCTGTAATAAATCTGTCACTCACGCAGAAATAGGTCGCCCTTGGCTCAAGGACTACCTGGATGTGCAAAAGAAAATAGGAAGGTCGCCCCTATGCCGCCCCGGTCATCGAGGGCGGGTCAGGTTGCTGCGCACTGGCCTTTGCAGCAAACCGGCGAGGTACGCTTTGAGTTGCGGGATCAAGTGCGATACGCAACTCGGCGAGCAGGCTCATGTCAGGTCGGATTCCAGTCGCCACAATGAATGGGTCCACAGGTGGAAGTATCTGGCCTCCCGCCTTCACAACCAACCCTTGATTTATCCTTCTGGCATCAGATCCGGATCAAAAAACAGATCAGCATCTCCAGCAAAAAAGTATCTTGGAGGACGGCTCGATGGAACGATGGCGACCAAAGGATCTCGGTCTACCCGTTGGATAAACCTCATATCTAATGCTGCCGCTTCCGACTGCGAAACTATCTCGTCACCCAGTGAATCCATGCTCACCGCCCCAGCAAAAACGCTGTTAACACCCAAGCGACTTAGCGCTCGTGCAACGTTCCAGGGAGCACCGCCTGGGTAACCTTTCCAATGTCCAGGAGTGCCTTGGACAAGGTCGGTCAGGGCTTCGCCAAATACTACTGCGCGAGGTAATACCATCGTCATTTCCTCATTTTTTTTAGGGATAACTGCTGGCTGATCAGTTTTGACCGGTAATCAATTACTCAATACGCTTGGTGAAAAGCAGGGATCGATGAGCTGAAGGCGTGTTGGCCGACGCGTTCAAACATTAAAACCAGGTTTCCATTTGTATCCCGTATTGCCACACACCTCCGGCGTTGAAGTCCGTCTTGCCGAAGGAGTCTGAGGTACTGTATCTGTCCAGATCCGAAGACCAATTCATGAAGCTCGCGAACACACGCAGTTCGGGACGAGTGAGCAGGTCTCCAACGTCAGGTTTGAATGTCGGCGCGATCGTGAATTTCCAGAAGTTACCGTCGACCGCATTACGTTGTAGATAGCCCTTCGGGTCGAGGTTCATGGTTTGCCAGCTCATTTCGTAGGCCATCTCGAAATTGCTGTTGATTGCATTGGCCAAACGCATGTTCAGGGTCATCCAACGGTAATTGTCACCTTTAACGTATCTATCCTTGCTCTGTTCGACCAACAAGCTGGGGCCGATGCGCCAACCAGGCGCTATGGGTGTCTCGCCGTAAAGTGCCAGGCGCAGAGCGCGGGCATCGTCAATCAGTTCACCATCCGAGCCGACGTTCTTGACCTCTGCCCCCAGACCTTGCCCATAGAGCAGTGCCGTTTTGAAGAAGCCTTCTCGGCCGAAAAAGTTTTTCTGGTGATTGGCCAGCATGCTGTGCAACCCGGAATCTGCTGGTGTCAGCCCCGCTTCATTACTGCGGGTGCCAATGTCGTTTTTCCTGGAGCCAATGGCATTGAACATCCACTGCCACTGACCATTATCGAAGAACTGGTTGGAGGTCAGAATGTAGCTTTCCACGTCTGCGTTGATGCCGCCTTCACTGAAATCCCCGTAGTTACGCCCGACCAAGGAGTAATTCGAGCGCCAACTCTTGTTCATCTGCACATCGTAGATTCCCCCCCCGGTACCAGCCAGATAGACAACGTCCGAGTCCAGCCAGTGGATATCGAAGTTATCTCGATCAAATCGCTTACCTGCCCACAAGGTCGCGTTCTCGAACACTGAATTACCCTTGAATGCAGCGAGATGGTCGAGCTCTGTAAATACCTGACGCACGTTCAGGTTGCTTTCGTCGGCCGTCCAGTCATTGGAGCTTTCCACTCCATCGGCGATGGAAACCGTGAATTTGGAACGGGTGCCGTTCTGCGCATAGGCCTCTTTCGACAGGTCGATGCGCATGTAGGTGTCGTCTTCATTGCCGAGTCGCCCGACGGCGCCACCGACTGAACCGGCCGGGGTTGTATAAGGGCCGCCACGACCACCACCTAGCCCATCGTTGATCAGCAATCCGGAACGGGCATAACCCTTAAAGCTGAAGCCGTCCGAGAGGTGGCCGCTGCTGCCCTGCTTTTCCATGCTTTGCTGACGGGCTTCCAGTTTTGCCAGCCGGGTGTCCAACCCAGGCGCCTCAATGGCTGTCGCAGTGGACGCAACAGGCTGCGCGGCGGGAGTGGCGAGTTTGATCTGCTGCAATTCCCTGGCGAGTGCCTGGGTTTGTTGTTCAGCTGCGGCTGCGCGCTTTTCCGCTGCGCTGGCACGGACTTCAAACGCGGCCATGCGTTCTTCCAGAGTCGCGGCCTGAGAGGTCGCCGCCGAGGTGCCGAGCACACCTGCGAGTAGCCAGCTTGATGCTTTCTGCATGTGGATTCCCTGTTTTGTTTTTATTGTGTAATTCCCGCGACCATCCATTTTTCGTGAGTTGTAAATTGTGGTAATCGACGAAAAAATGGATGCTTCATCGCAAATACGCTGCTACATTTGGCGATGTTAACGTTAACTTTTCTAAAAACAAAAATAAAGGGTGCTCAATGAAACATCTGAAATCTCTCCTTCCTGCAGCACTAATCACCCTCTGTGCCGGACTTCCATCCGTCTCGAGCGCAGCCGATTTGACGATTTCGTGCGGTGCAGTGGGGGCCGAATTACAACTGTGCAAGGAGGCTGTCGAGGCGTGGTCGAAACAGACCGGCAACAACGTCGAGGTAGTTTCCACGCCTAACTCGGCAACCGAGAGGTTGTCGTTCTACCAACAGATCCTCAGTGCTCAGTCCACCGACATCGACATCATTCAAATCGATATGGTGTGGCCAGGAATGCTGGCCAAACATCTGATGGATCTGCGCGAGGTGCTGCCCGCCAACGCGACTCAAGGTTACTTCCAGACACAGGTGGATAACGCCACGGTGAATGGACGACTGGTGACGATGCCGTGGTTCACCGACTCGGGCCTGCTGTATTACCGCAAGGACTTGCTTGAGAAGTACGCCAAGCAGGTTCCCCAGACCTGGGAGGAAATGACCGCTACCGCCAGGGATGTTCAACAAGCAGAGCGCACTGCCGGGAACCCCAATGCATGGGGTTACATCTTTCAGGGACGCGCTTACGAGGGGCTGACGTGTAATGCGCTGGAGTGGATCAGCAGCCAACCGGAAGGCGGACTGGTCAATCCAGCAGGAGATATCGTGGTCAACAGTCAGGCCTCGAGAACTGCTTTGACCCTGGCGAAAAGCTGGGTAGGAGACATCTCCCCGCGTGGCGTACTCAACTACACCGAGGAAGAAGGACGAGGCGTATTCCAGTCGGGAAATGCGTTGTTCATGCGTAACTGGCCTTATGTCTGGGCCTTGGTACAAAGCCAGGATAGTGCCGTAAAAGATAAAGTCGGCGTCGCTCCCCTGCCCCGAGGCGGCATGACCGGCACCCATGCCTCCACCCTCGGTGGCTGGGGCCTGGCGGTATCGCGTTACAGCGCCCATCCAAAACTTGCCGCAGAACTGGTGACCTACCTGACCAGTGCCCGGCAGCAAAAACATCGAGCTTTAGTAGGCGGCTATAACCCGGTTATCGAGTCGCTATATCAAGACCCCGAGCTGCTCGCGGCCATGCCTTATTACAGTCAACTCCTCAGTATTCTCAACGAAGGGGTCATGCGCCCCGCCTCAATAACAGCCGAGCGCTATCCACGGGTCTCCAACGCGTTCTTCGATCGAGTGCATGGCGTGCTGGCAGGCGAGTTGCCGGTCGATCAGGCGCTGGCCGAACTGGAAAGCGAACTCACGCGCATCAAACGCCGGAACTGGTAAGCCACAAGGAAGGAATTCACCATGTCTGTCTCTATTACCCATGCCCCCTGTGACGAGCTCCTGGTCACCAGGGAAACGCCTGTACAGCGTCGCCGAGTACGCGCCGCCTGGCTGTTTCTGACACCGATGTTGATGTGTCTGGCCCTCGTGGCCGCCTGGCCGCTACTGCGTACATTCTGGTTCAGCCTGACTGACGCCACCCTGACTGACACCCGTGGTGGATCCTTCGTAGGCTTGAGCAATTATCTGTTCCACAACGGTTCCAACTGGTCGGGCATCCTGGTCGATCCACAATGGTGGAACGCTGTGCGCAACACGTTGCATTTCACTGTGGTGTCGGTGGGACTGGAAGTCGTACTAGGGCTACTGGTGGCGTTGCTGTTGAACATCAAGTTCACCGGCCGTTCTTTGGTGCGTGCGTTGATTCTGATTCCGTGGGCGATTCCTACCATTGTCTCGGCGAAGATCTGGTCATGGATGCTCAACGACCAGTTCGGCATCATCAATCACCTGATGCTGAGTATCGGCCTGATTGACGCTCCCCTGGCCTGGACAGCAGACGCGGATCTGTCGATGTGGGCGGTGATCATCGTCGACGTCTGGAAGACCGTCCCTTTTGTCACGCTGCTGATGCTGGCGGCCTTGCAGATGTTGCCGAGCGATTGCTACGAAGCCGCCAGGGTCGATGGCATTCATCCGCTGAAGGTATTCTGGCGTGTCACGCTTCCCCTGCTGATGCCCGCACTGCTGGTGGCGGCGATCTTCCGCATCCTCGACTCGCTGCGGGTTTTCGACGTCATCTATGTGCTGACCTCGAACTCATCGAGCACCATGAGCATGTCGGTCTATGCCCGCCAGCACCTGGTGGAGTTCCAGGATGTTGGCTATGGCAGCGCGGCCTCGACTCTGTTGTTTCTGGTCGTTGCGGTAATCGCCATGCTTTATCTCTACCTCGGACGCCGTCAACTGGAGGTTCGGTCATGAGCCAGCGCCTACTGAAAAAAGCGCTGTGGCGCCTCGGGTTCTGGTGTCTGATCGGGGTGTTGCTGCTGTATGCGGTCTTCCCTTTCTACTACGCCATCGTGACTTCGCTAAAGCCGTCCAGTGCCTTGTTCAAGGTGAGCTACTGGATCGAAAACCCCGACTTCTCCAATTACGCGGCGGTACTCCATCAAGCCTCATTCCTACGGGCTATCGGTAACTCGCTGCTGGTCGCGCTGTGCGTGGTGACGCTGGCGCTGTTTCTCAGCCTGACCGCCGCCTATGCCTTGGGAAGGGTGAAATTCCGTGGACGTGGCACGGTATTGATGATGGTTCTCGGCGTGTCGATGTTTCCCCAAGTCGCTGTACTGTCGGGGCTGTTCGAAGTGATCCGCGCCCTGGGTCTGTACAACACGTCTTTGGCGTTGATCCTGAGCTACACGATTTTCACCCTGCCCTTCACCGTGTGGGTGCTGACCACGTTCATGGGGCAACTGCCCCATGAACTGGAGGAAGCAGCAATCATGGATGGCGCTTCGCCCTGGGTCACGCTGACCCGCGTGTTGTTGCCGCTGCTCTGGCCTGCACTGGTCACCACTGGCCTGTTGGCCTTTATCGCAGCCTGGAACGAGTTCCTGTTTGCCTTGACCTTCACCCTCACAGACACGCAACGCACAGTACCGGTCGCCATCGCCTTGATTTCCGGCGGTAGCCCCCATGAGTTGCCTTGGGGGCTGTTGATGGCCGCCTCGGTGCTGGTCACCGTCCCACTGGTGATTCTGGTGCTGATCTTCCAGCGCCGAATCGTTTCCGGTCTCACTACCGGCGCGTTAAAGGGTTGATGCCCAACACGTACAAGGAACAGCATCGTGATCAAATTGAAACTGGACAACGTGAACAAACAATTGGGCGGCGTGCGGATTCTTCGCGACGTTAGCCTGGAGATTGCTGCGGGTGAATTCGTGGTGTTCGTTGGCCCTTCTGGCTGCGGAAAGTCGACCCTGCTGCGACTGATTGCCGGACTGGATTCGATCTGCGGCGGCGACCTGCTGATCGACGGGCGACGGGTCAACGACCTGGAACCGCGCGAGCGTGGCGTCGGTATGGTGTTTCAGTCTTATGCGCTGTACCCGCACATGAGCGTCTACGACAACATCAGCTTTGGTCTCAAACTGGCCAAGACTGAAAAGAGCAGCCTGCGCGAGCGCGTGCTGAAAACAGCGCAAATCCTTCAGTTGGACAAACTGCTGCAACGCAAGCCAAAAGAACTGTCTGGAGGGCAGCGTCAGCGAGTGGCAATGGGCAGAGCCATGGCGCGCGAACCGGACATTTTGTTGTTCGATGAGCCGCTCTCCAATCTGGATGCATCCTTGCGGGTGCAGATGCGCAACGAAATTGCCCGGCTGCATGATCGACTGGGCTCGACGATGATCTACGTCACTCACGATCAAGTGGAAGCGATGACCCTGGCCGACAAAATTGTTGTACTCAACGGCGGTCGCGTAGAGCAGGTCGGTTCACCGCGCGAACTCTATGAACGCCCGGCCAGCCGCTTTGTCGCCGGTTTTCTCGGTTCGCCCAGAATGAACTTTCTGACGGCGCGCCTGCATGCCCCGGGCGAAACCAGCCTGGTCGATACTCCCGTTTTGGGTATGACCTCCCTGCCCTTCGACAGCTCGAACCTGGCGGCAGACGCCCCGCTTAGCCTGGGAATTCGCCCGGAACACATGTCGCTCAAGGCGGCGCAGGGAACTGCCGGCGTCGTCGTTACCGCGGTCGAATACCTGGGCAGTGAAACCTATGTGCACCTGGATACAGGTCAGGACGAGCCACTGATCTGTCGTTGTGAAGTCAACGCCGGATGGCAGGCAGGCGATCGGGTCGAACTGCAGCTGGACTTCGACAACCTGCACCTGTTCGACGCCGACGGCACGGCCTTGAGGCGCCACCCACAAGTCATTGAAACCCTGCCGGATGACGTCTCTCCACGCTCAGTCCGAGCAGGCGCCCTATGACCTTATCTTTGAATACCATGAGCGATCCAATGTCTTCGTCCCTTGACCTTGCGCAGCGCGCACTGGGAGACAGCCTGTCTCGCGTCATCCAGGATTATCGACCCGGTTATCATATTTCCCCGCCGGCAGGCTGGATGAACGACCCTAATGGGGTAGTGTACTTTCGTGGCGAATATCACGTTTTCTATCAGCACCACCCCTTCGACGCGAAATGGGGCCCGATGTATTGGGGCCACGCCAAGAGTGCCGATCTGGTTCATTGGCAGCACCTGCCCATTGCGCTGGCACCCGGCGATGACTTCGACCGTGACGGATGTTTTTCCGGTAGCGCAGTGGTGTGTGGAGACACCTTGGCACTGATCTACACCGGACACACCTGGCTGGGGGAAGTGGGTGATGAACGCTTGATCCGACAAGTCCAGTGCCTGGCCACCAGCATCGACGGCATCCGGTTCGTCAAGCATGGCGCAGTCATCGAGACCGCGCCGCAAGACACTATCATGCACTTTCGTGACCCCAAGGTATGGAAGGAGGATGACTATTGGTACCTCATTGTCGGCGCACGTCTGGGCGATATGCCGCTGCTTCCGCTGTACCGTTCCACGGATCTGCATACTTGGGAGTTCCTTGATTATGTGTCCAGCGGCAGCGAGGGCGATGGCTATATGTGGGAGTGCCCGGATCTGTTTCGACTGAACGGACGCGATGTGCTGCTGTACTCCCCCCAAGGCATGCTACCCCATGGCTACGAACGGCTTAACAAGTTCCAGACTGGTTACCGAGTGGGCCGACTCGACAACGAGTGGAACTTCACCGGCGGGCCTTTTATCGAGTTGGATAACGGCCACGATTTCTATGCGGCGCAGACGCTATTGGCCGCCGATGGTCGACGCCTCGTGTGGGCGTGGCTCGACATGTGGGAAAGCCCGATGCCGAGCCAGGCCCATCACTGGTGCGGCATGCTCGGATTGCCACGCGAACTTGAACTGTGCGCAGATCGCCTTTTCGTGTATCCGGCACGGGAGCTCACCGCTCTGCGAATGACGCAATTGCCTGGTACGCCGTGGTGGGAGGAGTCGGGAACCCGGTGGGTGCCGGAAGTGAATGGCGATATGCTCGAAATCCATGTGCATCTGGATTTGTTCGGGTGCACCGACGGCCACTTGGGAGTCGCCTTGCGTTGCAGCGACGATGGCCGTGAAGAAACCCTGCTCTACTACGATGCATCACTGAATCGCCTGGTGCTTGACCGCAGCCGCTCGGGTGCGCAAGTCACAGGCCAGCGCAGCGTATCGATAGACCCGATACAAGATCGACTGGAACTGCGCGTGTTCCTCGATCGCTCGTCCATCGAGGTGTTCGACGAAAACGGACGCTTCAGCCTCAGCAGTCGCCTCTATCCGCGGCCCGACAGTCTGGGCGTGAAGCTGCTAGCAAGCGGGAGTGGCGGGCGTGTCTCGATTCCCAAGGCATGGCCTCTCGACTCGGGATGGCTATGAGCGGCGTCATTCGGGTCGCGAGAAGCGCGGGCCATGTGTCATGATTCTGCGTCAACCTGACCGGCCTCACTTCGCATGACTTCAGTGAAAGACGTTGCACAGCTGGCCGGCGTGTCCCTGATGACGGTTTCTCGAGCGCTCAACACTCCGGAAAAACTGAGCCCCGAAACTCTTCTGCGGGTGCGTCGTGCCATTGATGAACTGCAATTCGTACCGAGCCTGTCGGCACGCAAGATGCGCGGCGACAACCTCCAGTCGCGAACCATCGGTGTGTTCGCGCTGGACACCGCGACCACACCATTCGCGGTCGAGCTGCTGCTGTCCATCGAGCAGACCGCGCAGCAAGCCGGCTGGAATGTATTTATCCTCAACCTGTTAAGCAACCCGCCCACCGACCAGAACATCGACCTGATGCTATCGCACCGTCCGGACGGCTTGATCTTCAGCGCCATGGGGTTTCGCCAGGTGTGCATTCCCGAGCGATTGAAGAGCAAACCGCTGGTGCTCGCCAATTGCCTGGCAGATGACAGCCGTCTCGTCAGCTATGTACCAGACGACGAAATGGGGCAGTATCGGGCCGTACACTACGCGTTGAACCTCGGCTATAAGCGCCCTCTGTGTATCAATCTGCCAAAACAGAGTCTGGCCTGGGGCCTGCGACAAAAAGGCATGCAGCGCGCCTGTCAGGCATTCGGACTGGCGCCTGACGCGCTCCTGCAATACGACCTTTCCGATCATGATGCCTATTGTGAAACAGCAGCTATCCTCGACCGGCACGTCATTGATGGTCGTCCCCAATTTGATATTCTGATCTGCGGCAATGACCGCATTGCCTTTTGTGCCTATCAGCTGTTGTTGGGCCGTGGCCTGAAAATTCCCAACGATGTCGCCGTGCTCGGCTACGACAATATGATCGGTATTGCTGAGCTGTTTATCCCGCCGCTGACCACGGTGCAACTGCCGTACTACGAGATCGGTCGCAAGGCTGCACGGCACCTGATAGAGACCCTCGACGTATCGGGAGCCCAGCCAGTTGATTGTCCATTGGTGGTTAGGGCATCGCTATAAGATTTAGTTAATTCGGTGATAGCGCCCCCCGCTTGCTTTCGATTTGCCACTGGCCTGTCACCGACCACTTATGGCCCAAAGTGTGCTGCATTCCTGCACTCCAAGCCTACCCTTCCGCTGTTCCTCTGACTTTCGACGCACAACCTACAGTTACCGCGCCCGCAAGTGCGGTCACTCCGGAACGAATTGGCGGTAACTGGGATTCCAACCCTTGGGTCTGGGCGGTTCCGTTCAAGCAGTCGATTCCGTGATCGTCCCTATCGTCGCCCTCGCCTACATGGCCTGGCTCATCTAAAAGGAGCCACGGGGATGAGTCGACGCCTAGCGTCTTCCTGCCAACACAAGAAATTGGTTTACGACGATAAAGAACGGCGCGTTTGGTGCAGTTGATTGTGAAACAGAAGTGGAGGCCTTCGACGCGCTCATAGGGCTCGTTGAGGTATTCAGCGGTGGTATGAGTTCGATACAGCGACGTCGCCGTTCACTGGAAGAGGCCGAGAAACCCCAGATAAGAAGCTGATAGAAACATGCGCAGACGAAGGACCACTGGACGAAGATTGAAGAGAGGTATTTGACTCGAGCCTTCAAGGACGCCCGGGAGGCGGCAGACTGCTACAAGGGATGGAGGAGGAAGAGTTGCCGGACTTTCACAAAGTGCGAGTGCGCTGTCGCTGCACCTTTACAAGAAAGCCGGAAAGGATGGTCAAAAAATTGCGGGCCATGCGAGCGAGGGCATGACCAGAAACTACCAGCGAGACCACGAGGAAATCGTCTGGTCCGAAGCAATTCCGGACCTGAATATCAGCGAAATCACCGGGTAGTTTTGCGCCAGTTTTGCGCGGGTTTTGCGCAGACGCAAAAAAGCCGATCTATATGATCGGCTTAAGTGTCTGATTCTACTCAGAAAATATGGTCGGGACGGAGTGATTCGAACACTCGACCCCTAGCACCCCATCTCCTTTTTCATACTTCTTGAAAGCTTCCAAAATTTTACTCTGGATTTTTCTAAGCTAGTATTTACTTGAGCTCCAGCGGTGTTCTGCTCTACGAGAGTCCAGTAACGTCCATCAAGAGCCGACGTTTTTGTGGGGGGAAAAGTAGGGGGAACTCATTTTATGGCCAAAATCACCATCAAAGAACTCGAGTCGCTGACCGCCGATGATGCCGGCCGGATCCTCAGGGAGGACGGCAATCTCGCCGGTCGAATCTCAATCCGTAAGGACGGCGTGTCGGTCAGCTTTTTCTATCGCTATCGGTGGGGCGACCAGAACAAAGAGTACTCCTGCGGGTCCTGGCCGCGCAAATCCCTGACGGACATCCGCAAGGCCCGCAACCAGGCCCGGGCGCTCATTGATGAGCAGATCAATCCCAACGAACACAAGAAAACCGCCAAGGCACAGGCGCATGCCGCAACGAACGCAGAGGCCGAGCAGGTAAAAACGGCGAAGGTGCAAACGCTGACCGTCCAGGATCTGGCCAAAGCCTGGCTGTTGGACGGCGTGGCGCGCAAAGATGGCAATGCCGAGTTGCAACGGCGCTTTAGTAAGGACCTTTACCCAGCACTCGGCAAGACCGCGGTGAACAATGTTTCCGAACACGATATTCGGGCGCTGATCCGCACCGTGGTCAACCGCGGCGCTCACCGGCAAGCGATCAGCTTCTTCGCCGACCTCACCCAGATGTTCAGCTGGGCCAGAAAGCGCCAACCTTGGCGGGCGTTGCTGGTTGAGGGAGATCCGACGGAGCTGGTCGACATCTCCCCTCTGATCCCAGCCGACTACGAAGCCGAACGAAGCCGCATCCTTTCGCCGGCTGAGCTGTTGGAACTGCACAACCGCTTCCAGCAAATGACCGCCGATTACGACGCCCTCCCCGCGGGCCAAAAATACGACGGCATTCGGCCGCTAAAGAAGGAAACGCAGCTCGCGCTCTGGATCAGCCTGGGCACCTTGTGCCGGATTGGCGAGTTGCTCCAGGCCGAATGGAAAAATGTCGATCTGGAACAGCAAACCTGGTTCCTCCCCAGTGAAAACGTCAAAGGTACCCGGGGCAAGAAACAGGACCACCATGTCTTCCTCTCCCCCTTCGCCCTGCATTTCTTTCAGGAACTGAAGACCCTAACGGGACATTCCCAATGGTGCTTCCCGAACAAGCTGGATGATGGGCATGTGGACGTAAAAGTGGTGAGTAAACAGGTCGGCGATCGCCAGGCGCGGTTCAAAAACCGCAAGGCCCTCTCCAGGCGGCGTCATGACGATACGCTGGTCCTTGCCAACGGCCAGAACGGTGACTGGACACCGCATGACCTGCGCCGAACGGGAGCGACCATGATGCAGGCCTTGAGTGTCAGCCTGGACGTCATCGATCGCTGTCAAAACCATGTGCTGGCCGGCTCTCGGGTGAGACGCCACTACCTGCATCACGACTATGCCGAAGAGAAGAAACGCGCCTGGAATCTGTTGGGCGATCGACTCAGCGCCGTATTGTCCTCAACCTACGAGCACCCAGCGATCGAGTCGATGATGTCCTTTCCAGACTACGCAGCCGCAGAGACTCTGCCGTCGTCATAAGTCGAATTCTTATAACGCTGAACTCCTTGTAGTTATGTATATATCGCTGAGAGCTCGGTTCGGGTCGATTCCGACCCGACATGACACGCAGCAATCGGCCAATAGCGGTATAGCTGGTTCTGTTATTTTCCCGCTGACAGATCGTCGGAGAGCTTACTTGCACGTCAGTTATGTGAAACAGAGGTATGCTATTAAACAACTAACACTAATCGCGTATACGCCCCTTCCGCCATAGGCAGAGCACTACCAGAAACCCGCCCATCGACATCAGTGCTGCACAGAGAAATATCGCAGCAAAACCAAAACCTGACGCAACCAGGCCCATCACCGGACCGGCCATCCCCACTGCAATATCGAAGAATAATGAAAGGGCACTGAGCGCCGAGTTACGGTTCGCGGCCGGAGTGCTGGCCAATGTCTCCACCCCAAGCCCCGGGTAGACCCATGACACCCCTATGCCGGTCAGCGCGCCGCCGGCAATTGCCAGCGCAGGCGAAGGCGCGAGCCATATCAGCAGCATGCCCAACGTCTGCACAAGCAGGCAGCCGCCCACCACTTTGTACCCTCTGAATCGCTGCAGTATTCCCGGCGACGACAATCGGGCAACGATAAAGCCTGCGCCGAAACCACTTAAGCAATAAGCGGCGTGGTTCCAGCCGAGACTATCGAAATACAGTGCGACGAAGGCCGTAAGCCCGCCAAATCCTACCGAGCTGCAAACCAGGACCAGGCCGTTGGGCATGACCGCGAACAGGACTCGATAAAAAGCCAGCCGGGCGCCTGCAACCAATGGCGCTGGGCGCTTGCCCAGAGCCAAAAGCAGGAACGCCAAGCCAAGCAACACGGTGCACAACCCCACACTGGCGATACCCATCGAATTGCGCAGCAGCACACCCAGTGGCGCGCCAACAGCCGTGCCGCCGTAAGCCGCTATTCCGTTCCACGACATGACCTGTGCCGCCCGAGGGGCACCACATAACCCGATGGCCCAGGTGCAGCAGGGCGTGGAGATCATGGCCGTGGACGCCCCCAACACCAGCCTCCCCAGCAGTAATAGCGTCAGGGTCAACCAGGGTTGGGTGGGCAGGATAATGGCGAGCGCCGTCAGGGCGCCGCTCAACATCAAGCCACTGAACCCGCACACAACCGCGTATTTGGCACCCAGGCGATCAGCCACGCCACCGGCCAAGGGGCGGGCCAGGAGCGTCGCCAGGTACTGCGAGCTGATCACCACACCCGCGAAAACCGAGGTCAGGCCCAGGTCATTGAGGACATAGCCCGGCAACACCGCAAGCGGCAAGCCACTGCATATGTACGAGATAAAGTTGAAGCTGATAATGGACAGGATCAACCAATCGCTGCGGATTGCCTTGCCGTTGCTACGGATTGAAACACCGATATCGCTCATCACTCATGCCGCTCTATACCTCGTATGACATCCGCCAGTAGCTGCGGGTGTGATACGAACGGCTCGTGCGCCGTATCTATCTCGATAACCACGCCCGCGCCGGCACGTTGCGCAAAACGGCGTTGCCAGTCGACGGGCAGGATGTTGTCGCGCAGTGTGATGATGTAACTCGCCGGAATCATTCCTAGGTATCCCGCACGACTGATGGAGTCTGTCGCCACACAGAGTGGCGTCGTGTCCTGACTCACTTCGCTTAACAACCAACTCAGGGTTTGCTCACTCAAGTCCTGACCGAACATGGCCACCGCCAGCGCTTGAGGGGTTGTTTGCGCGGGGTCCAGCGGCCAGCCGACATGTTCCGGGCTTTCGCCATGCAGCGTTGTGCCAAGCAACTCGAGAATCGATTGGCCTTCACTGGGCAATGCGCAGGCCAGGTAAAGCAGCTGCGAATACAGTTGCGGAGCAGCCAACACCATCATTGGCAGCACGACCCCCGCAATGGAATGCCCAAGCAACACGGCCTGGTTCACGCCGAGTGCATGCAGGTCGTCATTAAGTTCCTTGACCACATCGTCGAGCCGCAGGGACGCAACATCTCGGCCGCGTTTCTTGCCGCACCCAGGCATATCCAGAGTGATCACTCGTTCGAAACATCCGGGGTGTTGGTTTAACGCCTCCACAAAAGGCCCCCAACACCACGAGCCATGGTTGCCGCCATGCAGCAATACTAAATCAGTCATGCGCACACTCCTTGCTGCGGGCGCCGGTGGTCCCTGTTTTGATCACTTGATTGCATAGCAGCCCACGGCGACGACGTATCCATTAACCCGCTGCAGAAAAGTCCTCTTGTATTCGTTCTGCCCGGTCATAGGGTTGCGCCATTGATAGGTGATCTCGCCTGCTTCATGCGCGTTCATCTGCTTGAGTATGTCCTCGCCAATCGGCTTGCCGTCGGTTGAGCGCAATGACTTGAAGTCGGTGCCGATCAGCCGGGGCGAAAAGCCGTGAGCGACGAACCGCTTGGTTTTCAGGTCCACCACAAAGGCGTAAAGATCATCCTGGGTAAGCTGCTTATCGTGCTGATTAATGAGCTCGACGGTGGTTTTCGCGTTGCTGGCAACTTGCTCGGAAATCTGGCGCAGCAGCTGTTGTGCCTGCTCGGGGCTGGACCGTGGCATGTAGTAACCCACGGAGATCACCCGATCTTTCACTCGTTGATAGAACACGCGCTTACGCTCGACCTTGCCGTGTTGCCAGTTCCACCAGCGGTATTCGGCGCTACGCACGATGCCGTCTTCTGGCTGCGAAATGGCTTGCTGAAATACAGCCTTGAGGTCGTCGTCCAGAACGCTGACCACCGGTTTTCCGACCAGTGAAACCGAAGGCCCTCCGCTGACAAGCATCACACCGGAGGTATCGACCACGTAGATGTACAGCTCACCATCGACATAGGCGCCCTGGCGACTGAACTCGGCCAGGGCGGTGTCGCCCTTGGCTTTGTATTCGGCGACAGCTTTTAACAGCAAGGCGTTGGCACGCTGGGTGTCGGCACCATAGGCATCCACTGGCGCTTGTTGAGCCATGCCGACAAGAGAGACAAGGCACAGGCCAAGAACAGTGAACGCTCGATAGAGGCTCATGGGTGTTGTTCCTCTGGTGATCTTTTTGATGGCCGAAGGTCCACCGTCAGATTGTCAATCAGCCGCGTTTTGCCGATGCGCGCCGCCACCAGAATCACAAAGTGAGTATCGGAGCTGGTCAGAGGTTTTAAATCCTGAGCATTCCTGACTTCAAAGTATTCCGGCTGAAAACCGGCGTCGCTTATACGTTGATTACATTCAATCAACTGGCGCTCAGTCACCCGCCCCTCAACCTGGATACTCGCCGCCATTTGCTTCAAACAAGCGTAAAGGACGGGGGCCACCGAACGCTCATGGTCACTCAGATAGCCGTTGCGCGACGATAATGCCAAGCCGTCCGCGGCCCGGATCGTCGGTGCACCGACAACGTCAGTCACCATATTGAGATCCCTGACCATCGAGCGGACGACTGCCAGCTGCTGATAGTCCTTTTCCCCGAAAACCGCCACGTCTGGCTGAACAATGTTCAGCAGCTTGACGACGACAGTGGCCATGCCATCAAAGTGACCAGGACGTGCCGCACCGCAAAGACCTTCAGACACGTTCGGCACACTGACGATGGCCTGATTGAGCATTCCATCTGGATAGATCTGTTCGACAGCAGGGGCAAACAGCGCATCACACCCGGCGTTGACCAGTCTTTCGAGATCGGCGTCGGGGGTCCGAGGATAGTTGGCCAGATCCTCATTCGCCCCGAACTGGAGTGGATTGACGAAGATGCTGGCGACCACAAAATCGGCTCGCTGCTTTGCGCAATGAATCAAGGCGATATGACCGTCATGCAAGTTGCCCATTGTCGGCACCAGCGCGACTTTCTTGTTTTCACCTCGTGCACGGGCCACGAGCGCACGAAGCGCGCTAACCGTATCGACTGTCAGCACCGCTTCACGCCTCTTGGACTAATTGAGCTTCGATTGCTTCAAGCAAACGAGGATCATCAGCCGCAATGTCTGGAGCGAAACGAGCAACGACCGTGCCCTGCCGATCAATTAGAAACTTTTCGAAATTCCAGAGTACGTCCGTTGTGTTTTCTGACTCGATGCCATAACCCTGCAGACGCTCCCGAAAAGGGCCCTCACCCGTCGTTTCAGGTTGTGCGGCAGTCAGCTCGGCGTAGAGAGGATGCTGGTCCGCGCCGACAACCGAGACTTTCGAGAACAACGGAAAGTGAATGTCATAGTTCACTGAACAGAACTCAACGATTTCCACATCGCTACCCGGTTCTTGTTCCTTGAAGTTGTTGGCGGGGAAACCCAGTATTTCCAGGCCTTGGGATTTTTTGTCTTGGTACAGTTTTTCCAAGCCCTCGTATTGCGGGGTCAGCCCGCATTTTGAAGCGACGTTGACCACTAACAGGACCTTGCCCCGATAGTCGCCAAGGGTGCGGACGCTTCCATCGATCTGCTTCATCGAAATGTCGTAAAGGGAATTACTCATCTGTTTGCCTCATGCAAATGTGCTTCAAAGGGTACGGCCGATGATTTCTTTCATGATTTCCGAGGTGCCGCCATAGATGCGCGCAACTCGGGCGTCGACCCAGGCGCGGCTGATCTTGTATTCGCTCATGAACCCGTAGCCGCCATGTAATTGCAGGAATTCGTCAAGCAGCTTGCCCTGCATTTCCGATCCCAGCAGTTTGGCCATTGCCGCGATTTCCGGCGTCAGTTCACCGCGCATCACTTTGGCCAGGCAGTCGTCGACGAACACCCGCAACATGGTGGCCTGGGCCTTGGCTTCAGCGAGTTTGAAGCGGGTGTTCTGGAAGTCGAGCACCGGTTTTCCGAAGACCTTGCGCTCCCGGGTGTAGCCGATGGTTTCTTCCAGCAGCGTGTCGATGGATTGCGCGGCACGGATCGCGATGATCAGGCGTTCCCAAGCCAATTGATGAGTCAGGTATTTGAATCCCAT
Source organism: Pseudomonas sp. FSL W5-0299 (assembly GCF_005930655.1). Classification (NCBI taxonomy): domain Bacteria; kingdom Pseudomonadati; phylum Pseudomonadota; class Gammaproteobacteria; order Pseudomonadales; family Pseudomonadaceae; genus Pseudomonas; species Pseudomonas sp. FSL W5-0299. The sequence continues at coordinate 221,445 of NZ_RXHX01000005.1, read as the reverse complement.
CCCCTCCTCACCCAATCGATTGCCGACGGGCACCCGGACTTCATCAAAAAACAATTCGGCAGTGTCTTGCCCTTTCAGGCCAATCTTTTCCAGCAGACGCCCCTTGGCGAAGCCGGCTCGGTCTTCCTCAACGCAGATCAGGGTGAGTTCCTTGGCCGCCGGATCAATCTTGGTGGCGGTGACCACCAGCCCGGCATTGCCGCCGTTGGTGATAAAGGTCTTCTGGCCGTTGACGATGTAGTCATCACCGTCACGCCGCGCCGAAGTGCGCATGGCACGCAGGTCGCTGCCGATACCCGGCTCGCTCATGGCGATCACGCCGATCAACTCACCACTGACCATACGTGGCAGCCATTGCTGCTTCTGCTCTTCGCTGCCATAGGCAACGATGTAAGGCGTGACGATTTCCGAGTGGGTGGTGAAACCCACGGCGGTAGCGTTGGCCCGCGCCAGCTCTTCGATCATAACCGCCGAGTGACCGAAGTCGCCTCCGGGGCCACCGTATTCTTCGGGCACCGTGGAGCATAACAAGCCGTTCTCACCGGCCTTGAGCCAGACTTCCTTGGGAACGATGCCGTTCTTTTCCCACTCATGCAGGTAGGGCACGATTTCGCGGTCGACGAAACGGCGGGCCTGATCACGGAACATGTTGTGGTCTTCTCGAAATACGCCACGCATTTTGCTTACTCCAGATCGATTCTTGTATTGGGCGATGGGTAATCAGCGGTCCTGGTAATTGGGATCGCGCTTGTCGACAAAAGCCGCCACCGCTTCATGATGGTCTTCGGTGTGATGCGCCAACGCCTGATACGCCGCCGACAATTCCAGAAGCGAATCGAGGCGCATATGTTGGCCTTCGCGCAGCAGACGCTTGCACAGGCGTAACGCATGACCCGGGTTGCTGGCGATTCGGCGCGCGAGCGCCTGCGCTTCCGATTGCAGCGTTTCGTGGGTGCAGACTTGCTCGACCAGGCCCCATTCCAGCGCCTTGGCTGCATCGATAGCGTCACCGGTAAACGCCATCAGACTGGCTTTCGGGATACCAATGATGCGCGGCAACAGCCAGGCGCCGCCGTCACCCGGAACGATGCCCAGGCGCACGAAACTCTCGGCGAAGATCGCCTTGGGCGCCGCCAGCCGGATATCGCACATACAGGCAAGATCGAGGCCCGCACCGATCGCCGGGCCGTTAACCGCGGCGATCACCGGGATATCCAGCTCATAAATCGCCAGGGGAATACGCTGAATGCCGTCCCGGTAGGTATTGCGCAGTTCATACGGCGAGCCGGCGAAAATGCCGCCGCGCTCGTGCATGTCCTTGACGTTGCCACCGGCACAAAAAGCGCTGCCATTGCCGGTAAGCACCATGACCCGCACCGACATATCACGGCGCAGCTCGGCGCAGAGATCGACAAACTCCTGGATCTGCTCGCGCGTCGTCAGGGCATTGCGCGTGTCGGGATGGTTCATGCGCACAGTGACGATGCCGCCCTCACGCTCAATCTGAAGAAACGGGCTCATACCGGATTACTCGCGAGACGGGTTAAAGGTTGTTGGCCATGGCTGGTGAGCAACGGCCAGTATCCATCGCTGCCGCCTTGGCATATTTGAGTACCCAGGCGCTGACTCCAAAGGCTGGCCGAGCCGAATTCACTGCGCCACGCCCACAACCGACGGGTGAGCAGATGCAGCGGATATTCCTCGGTAAAGCCGATGGCGCCATGCACCGAATGGGCGATGCCGGCACCGACGCTGGCGGCTTCGGCTGTGCTGATTTTTGCCGCGGCAATGGTCAGCGCGGCGAGCCCCGCACTGGATTCCGTGAAGGCCGCCTCGGCCGCGATGCCGGCGGCGGCAGCCTGCTCAGCGAATACTGCGAGCTGTTGTTGAATGGCTTGAAAAGAACCGATTGCCTTGCCGAACTGCTTGCGTTCACCGGCATAGTTGGCGGTCATGTCCAGTAGCGCGTGCAACGCCCCGGCGGACTGCGCCGCGCGCAGCATCGCGCCGCCCAATTCCAGGACATTGGCGTCGAGCCCGCTGGGCAACGGTGCTTGCGCCAATACCTTGGCACTAGTGAAACCCAAATCATCGCGCGGTTCGCCCGCCACATTCAGACTCAACGTCAGTTCGCTTGCAGCGCTACGCGGCAGCAGCACCACATGCGCAACACCGGCTGGGCTATTGGCGATGGCGACGACCGCTTCAACGTTGCGCCCCCAAGGGACCGAGCAGGCGGTGCCATAAACGCGCTCGCCATCAAGCACCAGATCGGAATTGGCGGCCACGCTGATTGCACCCGCCCTTCCCTCCAGGCCGGCCTTGCTCAGCAGCCAGTTGCCGAGCAAGGCCTCACCCAGTGGCGCGGGCACTGAAAAGCGCCCGGCGGCACGGACCAACACATACATATCGGCCCAACTGGCTTCAGCGCCGCCCAGCGCTTCGGATACACCCGCCTGGGTGAAGCCCGACTCGTCCAGCGCGGCCCACAACTCGGCCGGCCATTCGCCGCCTTCACAGCCCATCACGTAAGCCGGCGTCGCCAGATCGGCAAACAGGCGTTCAATCGTCGCTTCGAATATCTCGCGCATTATCGCAACCCCAGGCCGCGGGCAATGATGCCGCGCAGAATTTCGCGAGTGCCCCCGCGCAGTGAGAATGAGGGCGCCATCTGTGTCAGGTAGGCCAGCACGCATGCATGCTCGCTGCCGCCGTCCTGCCGTGGCTCGGTTTCCAGCAACAGCTGGGCTACCTCGGGGATTTCCTGCTCAAAAGCATTGCCAAGGTCTTTCACACAGGAGGCCGCCCAGGCTGGATGTTCACCCGCCGCCAACTGTGCCGTGACCGACAACGACATATTGCGCAGCGTCAGCAGCTTGGCCGACAGCCGTCCGATCTCCCGCGCTTGTAGTGCGTCAGGGGTCTTGCCCACTGCGTCGATCAGTGTTTTCAACAACGCCATGCAACTGAGGAAACGTTCAGGGCCGCTGCGTTCGAAGGCCAGTTCAGCGGTCACCTGATCCCAACCCTTGCCCTCAGTGCCAATCAAGGCATCGGCGGGCAGCCGCACATTGTCGAAAAACACTTCGTTGAAGTGCTCGCCACCGGCCAGGTCGCGAATCGGGCGGATGGTGATGCCAGGCAGGCTAAGGTCGACGATGAATTGCGACATGCCCTCATGCCGGGCCGCTTGTTTCTCACCGGTACGCACCAGGGTAATCATGTACTGCGAATGGTGCGCGTTTGTGGTCCAGACCTTCTGGCCATTGACTAGCCAGCTATCGCCATCACGCACAGCAGTGCTTTTGATCGAAGCCAGGTCCGAGCCGGAATTGGGCTCGCTCATGCCGATGCAGAAGTAACTTTCACCCCGGCAAATGGCTGGCAGGTAGTGCTGTTTTTGTTGCTCGGTACCGAAGCGATTGATCAGCGGCCCGCTTTGCCGGTCGGCGATCCAGTGGGCCGATACCGGCGCACCGGAGGCCAGCAATTCTTCAATGATCACGTAGCGTGCAAAAGGACCCGCCTCGCCACCGCCGTAGGCTTTGGGCAAGGCCATGCCGACCCAGCCTCGCGCGCCGAGTTTCTTGCTGAATTCAGCGTCGAAGCCCATCCAGGACTGCGCACTCAAGGTGGGTGGGTAATCGGCCAGTGTGTCGAGAATGAACGCCCGCACTTCGGTGCGAAGCGCTTCCGCCTCGGGAGGAATATTGCTGTAGGAAAATTGACTGATGGCCATATGCGCTCTCTAACGCTGAACACAGGCGCAATCGCTTCGAACGAAGCGACCACAGAACGGCAACCGCTCCACAGTCGCCGTTGGCCGGCGACTGTAGGAACAGCGGCAACTTACAACGCGGTTTGCGCGTCAGCCTCGGCGAACATCGCATTGATGTCGCCGGAGGTGACCGGCTTGTTGTCGTGGCGACCGTGATCGGCACCACCCAAGCCCAGCGCTGGCTCGATGCTGACGTGCGTGGCCTGAGCCCGCAGCGCGCCGACGGTGCAGTTTTCCCGACCATGGATGGAGAACGGATCAAAGGAAAACTCACGCATGGCGTTCAAGTGAGTGACTTTGTCGATCATTTCTTTAGGCAGGTGCTGCAACCCTTCCCACGCGGTCTCTGGCGAGTTCGGCCAGGTGCAGTCGGAGTGCGGGTAATCGCTTTCCCATGTGACCATCTCGGCGTTCAGATAATCGAGGTTCTTCAGGCCGAAATTATCTTCAATGAAGCAGGTGATGAAGTGCTTGTTGAAGATGTCGCTAGGCATCTTCCCGTCGAAGTTTGAATTGGTCCACGCGTTATGGTGACGGTGGGTGAAGTCAGCACGCTCCAGCAAATAAGGAATCCAGCCGATGCCGCCTTCGGAAAGCGCCATGCGCAGGTCCGGGAATTTCTTCCACATCGGCGCCCAGATCCAGTCAGCGGCGGAGTTGGCGATGGAAATCGGCATGGAGGTGATCCAGGCGTCGATAGGCGACAAATCCGAAGCGTGTTGAGCTTTCACGCCGGTACCGATATGACAGCAGATCACCACCTTGTTATCGCTGCAGGCTTTCCACAGCGGGTCCCAGTAATCACTGTGGATCGACGGGTAGCCATGAATAGCCGGGTTGTCCGACAGCGAAAGTGCGTGCACGCCCTGTTTGGCCAGACGCTCGACTTCGGCAGCAGCGGCTTTCATGTCCCACCACGGCACGATCATCAGCGGAATGAAGCGGCCTGGCGCAGCGTTGCACCAGTCGTGCAAATGCCAGTCGTTGTAGGCCTGGATGGCCGCCATCGACACGTCGCGATCAGCGTGTACCTGGAAACGTTGCCCGGCAAAGCCCGGGAAGGTGGGGAAGCACAATGAACCGAGCACGCCGTTGGCGTTCATGTCGTCGACGCGGTCCTTGATGTTCCAGGTGCCACGGCGCATTTGCTCGTAGCCCAGCGGCTCCATGCCGTATTCCTCTTTTGGTCGACCGACCACGGAATTGAGGCCCATGTAGCCAGTGGCCTGTTCCTCGAAGACCCACACATCACGATCACCCTTTTTGACCACATGCGGCTCACGACCCTTGAAGCGGGCAGGCATGTGGCGAGCAAAAGCATTCGGCGGCTCGATCGCGTGGTCATCGACACTGACAAGAATCAGATCTTCAACTTTCATTGTTTTCCCCTTCGCATTCGGGCTTGTTGTTGTGCCTGAATCATAGTGCACATCTCGACTTAATTAAACACATTTTTTGAATCTGTTCATATTAAATCAAATGCATCCCCCCATCAGTCCCACAGCACGTGCAGATAGTGCGGACCGCGCAGCTGTGCGCCGACGATCTGCGGCCCGGGTTTGTCAGGGTCGAGACGGATGTTGGGCATCAGATCGAGGATTGCATTCAGTGCGCAGTTGATCTCGGTTTTGGCCACGAATTGACCGATACACATGTGTGGGCCAAAGCCAAAACCAAACGAAGGTTTGGGCTTGCGGTCGATGTCGAATTTATCGGCGTTTTCGAATGCATCTTCGTCGCGATTGGCTGAGGTCACGATGCATTGCACCATTGCCCCTTTGGGGATGGCTACACCGCGAATCTCCAGGTCCTTGGCGGCCTGACGCACCTTGAAAGTGGCCACAGGCTCGAAGCGCACCGCTTCGTCGATGGCCTTGTTTACAAGGCTTCGGTCATTACGCACCCGCTCCAGCACATCCGGATTTTGCAGCAGCAACGACATCAAGGTACCGAAGGTGCGAGTCGTGGTTTCGCTGGCAGCCGGGAGCAGTGAGCGTACAAAAGTGGCGATTTCATGATCGTCCAGCGACCGTCCTTGATACTCCGCGTTGATCAGCCGGCTGATCAGGTCATCGCCCGATGCGCCCTCAGCGCGACGCTCGGACACCACCACTTTCACCACATCGTATAGAGCCTGAGCGGCCTGCATGGCGGCGCCGCGGGCCGCGGCGGCTTTTTCCGGATCGACTTGCGGGCCCGCCAGGATGGCCAGCGCCCAGGCCGCGTACTGCTCGATCTGCTCGGGACGATCCTCGGGAAAGCCGATCAACGAGTAAATCACCCGGATCGGAAAATACAGGGCAAAGTCCATCAGGTCGGCGCCCTTGGCCGGCACCATCGGCTTGAGATACTCCTCGCGAATCACCCGATCGATCTTGGTTTCCTTCCAGCGATTCACCGTCTCGGGCATGAATACCGGTTGCAGCAGGTTACGGATGTTCTTGTGAGCATCCCCGTCCATTGCGGTAAGGATCAAACCATCGAAAAACGCCCCCAGCCCCTCGGCGATAAAACCGCTGGTAAAGGTGCCGGCGTCACGCATGACCGCCATGACATCGTCGTATTTGAACAGTGTGAAGGTCGGCCGGCTGGCATCCAGGCCGGCAATCGACGGCACGCCCAGACTCGCCATGAAGTTGCCTTGCAGCACAGGCGAATTGGCGCGCATATCGCGGTAGGTCGCGTGCAGGTCGATATCGCTGGTACCGCGATAATTACTGGCTACATCGGTGAAAGCCTTCGTCAGGTCGTTCTGTGCCGGTGTGGACATGATCGTCTCCGCTATTTTTGTCATTATTTTTTGTCAGGCAGCTGCTGAAGGCCATACCTTCCGACTGATAATAGGCCTGACTAGATCTGTATTGGACACTTATTAATATTTCGATCAACTATTTGTGCTGCGAGACGTGTCAGTAGGCCTGCTGCACCAGTGTCATGCGGCCACCCGCCAACATCAGGGCGCAGTACAGCCCCAGCTCTGCCACCTGGGCGTCAGAGAAAAACTCCCCGAGTCGCAAGAAATGCGTGTCGTCGATCTCCAGGTAATCGCTGGCAAACAATTCGGCATAACGCAACGCGGCACGTTCGACTGGCGTGAAGGACTCGCTGTCTGTGGCCATGCACGCAATATCCTCTTCCGTCACTGCGTCGGACTTGCGCGCCAGTTGGCAGGCCTGGCAAGTGGTGATGCTGGCGATTTTCAGCCGCACCAACTCGCGCAAACGCTCATCAAGCAGGCTGTCGCTGTGCAGGCTCTCCATCAAACCCAGCCAGGCCAGGGCTACCTTGGGTCGGTGAGCCCAGACCTGCACCGGCGTCGTTGAACTGAGCATGCGACTGCGCCGGCCCCGCTCTACCGCGTCTTGCAACGCAGACGGCATGGCATCCAGCGGGATCAGCGGTAGGCGTGCCATCTCAATCGAGCCGTTCGATGATGGTCGCCGTGCCCATACCGCCGGCGCAGCAAATGGCTTGCAAGCCAAAACGCCCGCCTCGGCGTTCAAGCTCGTTCAACAACGTGGTCATCAATCGTGCACCACTGGCGCCCAATGGATGACCGAGGGCAATGGCGCCACCATTGACGTTCAACTTGTCGTGCGGCACACCTGTCTCCTGCATCCAGGCTAGCGGCACCGAGGCAAACGCTTCATTGACCTCGAACAAGTCGATGTCGTTGATGTTCAGCCCAGCCTGGCTCAACACCTTTTGAGTGGCAGCAATCGGGCCGGTGAGCATTAATGTCGGATCGGAACCGACGGTTGTGAACGCCACAATCCGCGCTCGAGCCCTGAGCCCGAGTTTTTTCGCGGTTTCGGCACTCATCAACAGCAATGCCGCTGCTCCGTCGGAGATCTGTGACGAGTTACCAGCAGTGATGCGGCCGGTATCCGGACGAAAACTGGTTTTAAGCGTCGACAGCTTTTCCCGCGAAGTATCACGACGAATGGTTTCATCGTGGCGCAACACAACAGCTGGCTCCGTCAGCACCTGCTCACGTAGCTCCTCGACCGCAACCGGCACTATTTCATTATCGAAATAACCGGCATCGGACGCCGCGGCAGCGCGCTGATGGCTGGCAAAAGCGAAATCATCCAGCGCATCGCGACTGAGCGCCCACTTGTCGGCGATACGCTCAGCAGCCTCGCCCTGACTGGTCAGTTCATAGCGTTGCGCTGCCATCCAGCCAAACGCCTCGCCGTGGATTTCACGATTACTGCCCATGGGCACGCGGCTCATGTTTTCCGCGCCACCCGCCACCACGATATCAGCGGAACCCGCCGCGATAGCACCAACGGCCAAATGCACGGCCACTTCGCCCGAACCACATTTACGGTCGATGGTCAGCCCCGGCACGCTGACCGGCCAACCGGCGCCGAGCAAGGCCGTGCGGGCAATGTTGGCGGACTGTTCGCCAATTTGCGTGACATTGCCAAATATCACATCGTCGACCAACGTCGGCGACACATCGACCCGTTCCAGCAAGTGACTGAGCACCAGCGACCCGAGGTGATCGGCGCGCACGCCGGCCAGGCTGCCGCGGAACTTGCCGATTGGCGTGCGTACCGCATCAACTATGACGATGTCTTTCATAACGCACTCGCCTTGAGCCCTGAACCCGGTACTTGTTTACCGTCTTCGTAGCGGTAAACCCCCTGCCCCGACTTGCGCCCAAATCGTCCGGCAGCGACCATTTTGATGATCAGTGGGCAGGGCCGAAATTTTTCGCCCAAGGTCTGGTGCAGATAACGCAGAACAGACAGCCGCGTATCCCAACCGGTCAGGTCACCCAGTTCCAACGGGCCCATCGGATGGTTGAAACCCAGACGTAGTGCCGTGTCGATGTCTTCGGCGGTCGCGGTGCCTTCCTGCAGCATCCACATCGCCTCGTTGCCCAATAGTGCGGACATGCGGCTGGTGGTCAGTCCGGGCGATTCATTGACGATGATGGAGGTTTTGCCGATCTGATCGCACAGGTTGCGAGTGCGATTCACCACTTCATCACTGGTAGCCAACCCCCGCACGAGCTCCACCAGTTTCATTTTGTGCACAGGGTTGAAGAAGTGCATGCCGATCACGCGATCTGCACACTCCACTGACGCCGCAATTTCGGTCACGCTGAGGGCCGACGTATTGGTCGCGATAATCGCGTCCGGTGCCAGCAGTGGCGCCGCTTGCGTGAGCACCGCTTTCTTCACTGCCAACTGCTCGGAGACCGTCTCAACCAGCCAATTGGCGCCACTCGCTGCTTCAGTCAAGTCGCTGCAGGTCAGTAGATTGGCCAACGATTGCTGGGCTTTTTCTTCGCTGACTTTGCCCAGGCGCACGCCATCGGCAAGGATTTTTTCGATGCTCGTCCTGGCGTTTGTCAGGGAGGTGGCATTGGTATCGACCAACAACGTACTGAAACCGGAGCTGGCGAACGCATGCGCAATACCGGTGCCCATCAGACCCGCACCGACGACGACTACTTTTTCTTTATTGGCGTTCATGTTTGGCTCTCGATTAGGCGCGGTTCTTTTTACTGACCACATTGCGCAACGTGCCAATGCCTTCGACGCTGGCTTCGACCACATCGCCTTCCTTGAGGAACAGACCGGTGCCCATCCCCACTCCCGCCGGCGAACCCGTGAACAACACATCGCCACAGGCAAAACTCGAGCGCTGCTGGACAAAGCGGATCAGATGATCAACACCCCAGGTCATTTCGCCGGTGGAGCCGTCCTGGCGCGTTTCACCATTTACTTTCAAGGTCAGGCGCAGCGTTGGTGACCCTTGCGGAAATTCATCCTTCGTGACGATCCAGGGACCCAGCCCGGTGGTCTGATCCTGGCTTTTGGCCGCGAACAGATCCATGCCAATACCCGCCGGCCCGCTACGCTGCAGGTCTCGCGCGCTGACGTCATTGCCAACGGTGTAACCGAGCACGCAAGCGAGCGGGTTTTCCAGGTCAATCTCGTCAGTACCGATGACCGCCACCAATTCAACTTCGTGATCGAGCTCCTCAGTCAACGGTGGAAAGCGGATCGGGTCATTGGCGCCAATCAGCGCGCCATAAGCCTTGAGAAAGGCGACTGGCTGGGACGGCGCACTCAATCCAAACTCCACCAAATGCTTGGCGTAATTGGCGCCTGCCACGACCACCCGGTTGACGGGTTCTATCGGTGGCAGCAGGCGCACTTTGGAGAGTGGCAGCGCAGGCCCGGCGAAACGCAACGAACTGATGCCGCGTCCGGCAGCCACGCCGGGCGCCCAATCCTTGAAATTGCCGGAAATCGGTGTCACCTGATCTTGGGCGACATCGACCACCGCCCAAAAAACGCCCGTTTCAAAATACTCACATCGCGCCAGTTTCATCAGGCACCTACCTTGCCCAACTTGGCAGGATCGATGTGCAGCAAGCGGCATGCGTTTTCATAGCGAATCTTGCGCAAGTCGGCGTCGGACAACTTCAGGCCATGGGTCAGGTCGTGACGCACGGCATCGCTACCGCCGAAGTTGCTGCCGTACAGCACATGGTCTGCACCGATGATATCGACCAAGGCTTGGCGCATCGGTACTTCATGCAGCTCAACGTCGAAGTAGAAGTTTTTCATGTACTCGAGCAGCGGCTTTTTGTTGTATTTGACGTCGAGGTTCTCGTTGGTCTTGGCCAGACGACCGAGTTGGTACGGGACATAGCCGCCGCCATGGGTGATGTACACCTTAAGGTCGGGGAAGCGATCCAGCACGCCGCCGCAAATCAGGTTCCAGAAACAACGGCTTTCGTCGTATTGCATACCCACGATCGCGGTAGTTTCGTAGCGGTCGTCGTTGGCGTTCTTGCCCCAGGTGACCGACTGGTTGTAGCCGTGAATAAACATCGGCAGATCCAGGTCACAGAGGGTTTTCCACACCACGTCGAGTTCCGGCGAATCGAACTCCAGGCCGCCGAAGTTGGCGCCGCCAGCAACCAGACCTTTAGCGCCCAGTACGGTGCAGGCGTAACGCAATTCAGCCGCCGCCGCTTCTGGCGCATTCAAAGGCACGTGAGCCCAGAACATCAAGCGATCAGGGGCCGCGGAGCAGTATTCCGCGAGTGTCTCGTTGACGGTGCGGGCGAAAGGTACGGCGAATTCGGCTTCGGTCCAGTACATGTAGCAGTGGGATGGGACGGAAACGACCTGCAAATTCTGTCCCGCTGCGTCCATGCCAGCCAAGCGTACTTTCGGATCAGCCCAGCGCGCAAAATACTCTTCAAGCTTGGGACCCTTGCCGGAGCGCACGGCAGCCTTACGCTCTGGCGACCCAAGACCGAGAATCCAGTCACCTACACGCAGCTTGATATCGCCATCGGCGTGCTGCTCGAAGAACGGCCCCCAGTGAGGGTGCTGGTTGTAATAGCCAGGGTGCGGTGCGTGGGCGTGAAGATCGATAAGCATGTTTAGGTACCTCGAAGTTGGCACTTTTTGTTGGTTATTTGCGCGGTGCTTTCACGCGGCCTGGATCAAATTGCCGCGAAAAGGGGAAGCCGACGGCTCACTGCTAAGACCAGAGCTTAAGATTAAATTGAGCAGAAATCAAAATACTGTTCAATTTATTTTATTGGCGCGCGGAGAGGCCTGACCCAGAGCCCTCGACCCGAGTCGAAAAATGCTTTGCGAGGTTAAAAACTACGAGTCAGCCTTGAAAAAGAATGGAATGCAGGTGGCAGAAAATTCGCGTACGAAAACGCAAAGCCCCCGATAAACGGGGGCTTTGGTTAGCGCGATGGGTAGTTCTTTAAGGTCAGCGGCGGGTGCGCGAGGTAGAACCCATGATCAGCGCGCCCAGGAGTTTTTTCACCCGGACCGGGAACAATCGACGCCCTGCGGCTTCTGGCACGAGGATTTCGCTCAACACGTAACGAATGATCATTTCGCAGATCAGCTCACGGTCAAGACGCACCCCGAGGCGTTCGTCCCAGTCGTCGAAAACGATGCCCAGGCCATCCTGAAAGCGCACGATCGAATCGTGGAAAATCCGTCGGAAGAAGCCCAGCGCGTAGTCGGGCGCAACCACAAGAAGACGACGAGCCCGACTTTGCTCTAGATAGTTATCGAGATAGGCAAATAGCGCATTCAAGCGCGCTTCCGGATCACTGATGTGACCGAGTTCCTGGGACAGCGAGCTGTGAAAACTTTCGCGCTTGTGGCGCGAAAAGGTGTCCAACAAGTCCTCCTGCGAGGCGAAATAGCGATAAAAGGTGCCACGGGAAACGCCCGCTACCTGGCACACATCCAGAATCGAAATACGATCCGCGCCAGACATCAGCACGACTTCTTCAGTGGCTTTAAGGATGTTGGCAATGGTTTCTTCCGAACGGCGATTCGGCTTTACCTTGGTGCCTGCCACTGAGTTGGCAGCAGCACGTCGCTCTACGGGTTTAGCCGGGCTCGCCCCTGCTTCAGATGGCGCATTTTTTTTGGATTTGGGAGCCGGCGCAGGCGCCTCTGCTTTCTTGGATGCGACTTTTGGCATGGCGTGACGGGCTCATGAAGAGTAAAGATTGTGCAACGTTACCACAGGATCTGTGCATAAATAACACTATATGTTCAACTTATTGCTAAAGACATTTGATGAGTTTGTATTTAGAATCGGATTCTCTCTTCAAAATAAAATCAGGCAACCCGACCGGTTATGGGTGCCTAAAAGGAGAAAACTGATGGGTAGCAGTGGAAATCCAGACACCTGGACAGTGGGAGAACGAGACACTGTCATTGATGCGTTAGATCGTGCGGTAGCAAGGCATCCAGACAAAATATTGCTGGATTTCAGCGGTGAGTTATACACATATGCTCAGGTTGACTCACTTTCCACCAAGATGGCCAACGCACTTGCCACCCTGGGCGTCAAGGCCGGTGAAACCGTGCTGACGATGCTGGATAACAACATCGATGCCGTCACCACCTGGCTGGCCATCAACAAGCTCTGCGCCGTGAGTGTGCCGATCAACACCGCGCTCAAGGGCGAGTTCCTCCGCCATCAGATCGCCGATACCGGCACCTCGGTGGTGATCTGCGAAGCGGCCTACCTGCTGCGCATCACACCACTCGCCGAACAACTGCAGGACGTACACCACATTCTTCACCGTGGCACCCTCGAGGCAGTTCCTGATTGCCCGATTCGTATTGCGCCACTGGATGAATGGCGTGGCCATGACGCCACCCCACTCGCCAATAAACCGCGACCTTCAGACCTTGCCTGCCTGATTTACACCTCGGGCACCACGGGCCCTTCCAAGGGCTGCATGATCAGCTACAACTTCATGTGCAATCTGGCGCGCCTGCAACTACGTGCCGGTCCGGCCAGTGCCGACGACGTCACCATCACGCCGCTGCCGCTGTTTCACATGAATGCGCTGTGTGTATCGATCATTGCCAGCATTCTGGTGGGCGCGCGCGCCGCCATTCTTGCGCGATTCTCGGTCTCGAATTTCTGGCCGGAAGTGGAGCGCTCGGGCGCGACCATTGCCTCGATCCTGGGTGGCATGGGCGGCCTCCTCGCCCAGGCGCCAGACAACGAAGCGATGCTGCGCTGCGTCGGGCAGATCCATACCGCCCGTGGCAACCCTTATACCGAAGAAACCAAAAAGATCTGGCGCGAGCGCTTCGGCACCAAGCTGGTAGGCGGCAACGGCTATGGCCTGACCGAAGCCTGCGTTATCACTTCGCTGGCTGCCGGGGAATACGCCGCGCCCGGCTCGTCGGGTAAACGTATTGCAGATTTTGACGTAAGGATCGTCGACGACCTCGATCAGGAAGTGCCGCCCAACTCCCCTGGCGAAATCGTGGTGCGCCCGCTCCGTCCCGACATCATGTTCCAGGGCTACTGGCGTCGTCCGGAGGATACCCAGAAGCTGATGCGCAATATGTGGTTCCACACCGGCGACGTTGGCAAATTCGATGATGTTGGCTTCTTCTACTTTGTCGACCGCAAGAAGGACTACATGCGTCGCAGGGGGGAGAACATTTCCAGCTTTGAAATGGAAGCAGCCTTTGCTTCTCACCCGGCACTGGCCGAAGTGGCGGTGCATGCCGTGCCTTCAGATAAAGGCGAGGATGATGTGAAGGTGACTGCCGTGCTGCATGAAGGCGTGACGCTTGAGCCGGAGCAACTGTTCCATTGGGCCACCGACTCGGTGCCCTACTATGCCTTGCCGCGCTACATCGAGTTTCGCAGCAGCTTGCCGAAAAACCCGCAGGGCCGGGTGTTGAAGTATCTGCTGCGCGATGAAGGTAAAACCGACGCCACCTGGGATCTGGAAACCACATCGATCGTGGTGTCCAAAAAGTAACAGTACTACCTGGCATGTGTCGGCCATCCAACGCCGAAAGCCCGCTTTGAAGCGGGCTTTCGCGTCTCTTGGGCCTGGTGTCGCCTTTGTATGAGTGAGCTTGCTTGCGATGAACTCAAGGACAACGCGTTTTACCAGAACGTGCGCGTTATCGTTAACGTCCATCGCGAGCAAGCTCGCTCCTGCATTAATCGTGTGAAATCAATACTCGCGCACGGGAATGCCTTTGGGGCGGGAGTTGTAACCGGGTAGGTGCAGGCCACCGTCGACGTGAATGGTCTCGCCGGTGATAAAGCGCGACATCTCCGACGCGAGGAATACCACCACCGGGCCAATGTCGGCTTCAGGCTCGCCACAGCGGCCCAGCGGACGCATTGAAGCGGACATTTCGGCAAAGCCCGGGTTTTCTGCGGCAAGTTTGTGGAAGGTGGCGCCCATCGCGGTAGGTGCGATGGCATTGGTTCGAATGTTGAACCGCCCCCATTCAGAGGCGGCGCTGCGAGTCAGCCCGACGATCGCTGCCTTGGCCGTGTTGTAATCGCCGTGCAGCCAGGCGCCGATCTCGATATCGATTGAATAGAAGTTGATGATCTTGCCACCGCCCCGCGCTTTCATATGCGGCAGTGCGGCTTTCATCGCCCACCAGGCCGCCCACACCGTAGAGCCGAGGGTTTGCTCCAGCATCGCGTCGGTTTTTTCTTCCAGAAGGACATTAGGGGTGGGTGCAAAGGCATTGTTAACCAGGATGTCCAGGCCACCAAATTGATCAACGGCTAATTGCACGGCGGCTTCGATATCGGCCTTGCTGCACACGTCAGTCTTGATGAACACCGCTTGGGCACCCAGCGCTTTGAGTTCGGCGACTACGGCCTCGCCACTGGTGACATCCAGCTCGGCGACCACCACGGCAGCGCCCTCTTTGGCAAAGTTCAGCGCAATGCCGCGGCCGATTCCGCCACCTGCGCCAGTAATCAGCGCAACCTGTTCATTTAGCAGTGCCATAGTCACTCCACTTCTTGTTTTTTAGTGAACATTTTTGGTTATAGTGTTCAAATATAGCTTATTTCGTCAGCCTGAACAGCATTGAAACAAGGATATTGAGGATGACTGCATTTCGTCGCCGCGTAGACATCATTGCTCAGCATGCCAATGGCACGGGCGAAGCTCGCGCCGCTCTGGAAGACGACTTCCACCACTTCCGGGTGTGGGTCAGCTACCGCGCAGGTGAAGTCATCGCCATTGGCGGTGAAGCGCTGCGCTATCCCTATTCCCTGTGCCCGCAGGCTTGCAATCAATTACAGCAATTGCGGGGGATGAAGCTGGACCGGATAGCCCATTCAGTCACCCGGCAGACCGACGCCAGTCATCAATGCACCCACTTGCTCGATCTCGCGGGGCTCGCCATTGCTGCTGCCGCACGTGGCACCCGCCAGCGCCGCTATGACATTAGCGTGGGCCAGCGCATCGACAACCGCACCCGCGCTACGTTGGTACGCGATGGCAATGAAGACCTGACCTGGGAAGTAGACGGCACCATGATTGAAGGACCCTCACCCTATTGCGGCATCAATCTTCGCGAAGGCATGGCACGCTGGGCACTGAATGCCCTCAATGAAGAAGCCGCCGAAGCGGCTCTTTTACTTCGCCGCTGCACCCTGATTTCGATGGGGCGCGCGTACAACCTCGACGAGCAGATTCATGCCCTGAACACCGGCCGCTGCTACAGCCAACAACCCGAACGCGCGGAACAGGCACTGCGCATGAAGGGTTCGACGCTGGACTTCAGCAATGAACAGTTCAGATTGTGCGCCCAGGACCAGGAGTGGCTTAGGCAGCACCAATAGTCACACGGCTCCCATATCAAAAGCCGCGCGACCATCACCCGCAAGGCCCGGCGATCCGGATTCGAACCAGACCGCCGATAATGCCTAGAGGAAGACGGCCAGATTTGGCGTTCCAAGCACCGCTTGGTCGATGATGACTTCGCGCCGCGCCAGCTTGAATCCCGCCTCACTCAGACGCAGCACATCACGCCGTTCGCCACTGATGATGTCGACATGGTGATCTTTGAAACGGCTACGGGTCAGCAGCAGGTAACTGGTCACCACAAACTCATCGCTCTTGTCGGTTTCTTCGACAAACACGTTAGTCACCAGACGTCGGGTACGCGAAGGAGGATCTTCCGCCCAGGCACTTTTGCCGGACAGGCGCAGGATTCGGCCCATGATCGAGCGGTAGTCATCGTGGTAATGCTGAACGCTGCGCACGATGGTGGTTTTCAACTCGGCGGCCAAGCGCGTCTGGCGCAGCGGCACGGTGTACACCAGGTCGGTGTCCAGGCGTTCGGCCCACTCCTGCAGGCGAATCTGGTCGAGCAGCGTGGCTTCCTCGTAGAGAAAGGTCACCACATCGTTGTAAATCGGCGAACCCACCGGTACTCGCTTGGTACCGACTGGGGAACCCGGCTGGATATCCTCCACACCGCGTTGTTGAACCTGAGCCATGAGTAACTCCTTAACTTTTATTCTTGTACTCGTGAATGCTGTTACCGGCGACTGCGGCCCGCTAGGACCGCTGTCGAACCAGGACTGGCGAACGCTTATTTCTCGTCCGATGCGGTCATCAGCTCATGCCAGTACAACCACCAGTGCCACTGGGTATCGTCCTTGGTGAAACCTTCGTTGACGATGCCGGGGCCAGGCCACCCTTCCGGTGCTCCGGTTTCAAAGACTGCCTGGTATTTCATCGTGCTCTTGCGGCCCATCGCCCCCTTGGCAGCCAGCGTCATGTGCGGCCAGGTATCGGAGTCATCCTGCTCGACCATGCCGGACGTGCCGAACAGCTGGATGGTTTGCTTGAGCATCTTGTCGCGCAGTTCCGGGGAAGCGTCTTTCTCGGCAAACACCCAGTTGACGAACTCGAGCTTGTCCGGACCTTGCGGCACGTAGGCGTGCAGGGTCATCGAGCCGACGACAGTGCCATCCGGCTGCGGAATGTAGACAAAACCGAAAAGAATATTCGGGAACATCCCACCGACTTGCGGCGGCATGCTGGTGAGCACTTTCAACTGATCTTCGGTCAAGTTGCGTGCCAGCTGTTCGACCATGTCGGCGGTCATGCCGGCAGGCGGCAATGCTTCGAGCTTTTGCTGCACACTCAACTCTGCCGGATCGAGTCCGGTGAGGCGCTTGATCTTGCGCGCCAGGTCGATGCAACGCAGCGCATGGCCGTGCGGCGAGCTGATTTCGACGCCGATCATTTCCGGGCTGAGGTCGGCTGTTTCGCCCTCGCCTTTCTTGGCGTAGTTACCCACTTCGCCTAACCAGCGGTGCAAGGTCAGTGTGTGGAAACCGTCGGCCGCCGATTGCTCGCCAGCCGTCTTCCAGTTGGCGTTAACGATAAAGCGCTGCGGTGGACCGAGTACTTCCATGCCTTTGTCGGAGCGGCAGAAGAGCATGTCGTAATACCACTTGGCATCGCCCAGGAATTCGTCGAACGATGGTCCATCGATATTCCAGGTCGCAAAGACCAGACCGCCATACAGCGTGACCCGAGCCTTTTTCAGGCCCAGTTCTTCTTTGGGCAGCATTTTGCCGTGCATGCATTCACGCTCGACGGGTGAGCCGACAAAGTCGCCATTCGGGCGGAAGGCCCAGCCGTGGTAGATGCATTTATGAATTTGTGTATTGCCGCAATCAGCGGTACTGATGCGCATGCCGCGGTGCGGGCACACATTGAGGTTTACAAACACCTCGCCCTCTTTGCCACGGGCAACAATGACCGAGTCGGAGCCCAGGTCGCGGACCATGAAGTCCCCGGAATTGGGGATCTCCGACTCGTGACCCAGGAGTACCCAGATCTTGCCGAAGATTTTTTCCATCTCCAGCTCGTAGATTTCGCGGTCAGACAACACGCGCATTTGTACTTCACGGCTGGATGGATAGATAAGGTCCGAGACCTTGGTTCCATCAGACAATACGGGGCTTGTTTTTGTTAGCATGATTGCCTCCTGATCAGAGCGTCACGACAGTGGTCACAACGAAATATAAGACACTTTCTCTATTTATGTACATAGAATTCACTTTCTACTTGTAAGTGAATTCTTCCGTCATTCACGTATGCGTCAATCCTTGCTCGATGGCTTGCCCGCTTGAGTACGCAGCACACCAATGCCGTCGATCTCCAGTTCAACCACATCGCCAGGCTTCAAATAACGTAATTGCTCCAGGCCGCAGCCGTTGCCGACCGTGCCGGAGCCCAGAAACTCACCGGGGTACAGGGTTTCCGAGCGGGACACGTGGGCAATCACGTCTTCGAAACTCCAGCGCATATCACGGGTATTACCGCGCCCCCACTCCTCGCCATTGACCCGGGCAACCATATTCAGGTCATAGGGATCACCCAGTTCATCGGCTGTCACCAGGCAGGGCCCCATAATGTTGGCCGTATCAAAATCCTTGCTCTTGGCCGGGCCGAGCATGCCGGGCATTTCCAGGGCCTGGGCGTCGCGGGCACTCATGTCGTTGAAGATGGTGTAGCCGACGATATGCGCCCGGGCGGCCTCACGGCTGATGTCCTTGCCGCGCTTACCGATGTAGCAACCGAACTCGAGTTCGAAATCCATCGCCCGGCTGTAGCTCGGCCATTGAAATTCATCGTCGATGCCAATCACCGCGAAACGGTTGCCCTTGTAGTAGATGGGCTGCTTGTTGAAAGTCTCGATGACCCGATCGTCAGCACGAGTGTTCATCGCTTTCAGCGTGGCTTCCGGGTCTTCGGTACGTAGCGCACGCGCGCGACGGGCCGCCGCGAAGCTCTGGCGCAGATGCAATTCGAAGCAGGAACAGTCGCGCATTTGTGGAGGTGGCTGGATCGGTGCGCGCAGCTTCACGCTGGCACGCTCCAGCACCGCCGCCGAGGGTGCCTTGGTAACCAGCGCACGGGCCAGGTCCAACGCCGGCTCACCGGCCTCCACCAAGGCCAGAATGCTGCTCAATGCCACACTGTCACGACCTTCTCGCAGGCGGTAAGCATTTTGCAGATCGAGCACCTGCTGGTCCCGATTGAGCAATGCCCCCGCGCGATCAAAACCTTCGGCATCGGTATACGTCACCAGCCTCATACGCGGCCACTCACAGGCAGCAGTGCACCGGTTACCGCTGCGGCTTCGTCGGATAACAGAAACGCCACTACCGCCGCCAACGCCTGCGGAGTGACCCAGCGGCCGCTGTCGGCATCAGGCATGTCGGCGCGGTTGGCGGGGGTGTCAATGATGCTCGGCAGCACAGCGTTGACCGTTACACCACGATCCTTCAGCTCCTCGGCCAACGCCTCGGTCAACCGGGCTACACCGGCCTTGGAGGCGGCATAAGCCCCCATACCGGTTGCGGCTTTGACCGAGGCCAGCGCGCCAATGTTGACGATGCGCCCGGCCTTGGAATCCAGCAGGTGCGCCAACGCAGACTGGGAACTGACCACGGCGGTACGCACGTTCATCTGGTAAAGCCGATCCCAGGTCAGCAGGCTGCCGCCTTCGACGGTCTCCCAGGCAAAACCGCCCGCGACATTGACCAAACCGTCGATGCCACCCAAATGCGCCGCGACCTGCTCGAACGCAGCGCTGGCCGACTCGCTCGAGGTCAGGTCGACACCGCCCAGGCACAGCAGGTTTTCCGTATCCAGCAAGGCAGCTGGGGCCTCGTTGCGATCCAGCAACGCAACCCGCGCGCCTCGCGCCAGCAGAAATGTGCCAAGTGCGCTGCCGAGGGCACCAAACCCGCCGGTGACGACTACCCTCTTGTCCAATAATGATTGGAACATCGCGAAATCCTCTTGTTGTTGTTTTACGGCGCGAACGGTCGATTCGCGCCTTTGTCCAGATGAATATATGACACTTTTAGAAAATATGTACAAATGATACCGTATGACTTCAAGTCAAACACTCACCTGCGGACCGCTGATGCCTAGAAAACTGCCTGCACTCAACGCCGACAACCGCGCCTTCTGGCAAGGCGGTCAACAGGGCGAACTGCTCGTTCATCGCTGCGCGGCCTGTAGCCGGTATTTCCACCCGCCCGCCCCGCTCTGCCCGCATTGCGCAAGCTTTGACGTGGCGCCGCAAGCGGTGTCCGGCAAGGGCAAAGTGCTCAGCTTCACCATCAACTATCAGCCCTGGACCCCCGACCTGGAGGTGCCCTATGTGGTGGCGATCATCGAGTTGGTTGAGCAACCCGGCTTGCAGTTCGTGAGCAACGTGGTGGGCATGCCGGTCACGGATGTGCAGATCGACATGCCGGTACGGGTCAGCTTCCTCAATGTCGAGGATGTATGGTTACCTCTGTTCGAGAAGGATCAGTGATGTTCGATCATCGTTATGAAAAAGACGTAGCCATTACCGGTATCGGTCAATCAGAGATCGGGCGACCGTCGAGCAAGTCAGCGATGCGCCTGACCCTGGATGCCTGCCTGGAAGCCATTGCGGACGCCGGCCTGCAACGCAGCGACATCGACGGCGTGGCCTGCTGGCCGGGCGACAACAACAATGGCGACCCGTTTTCACCGGTCGGTCCCAGTGCGCTGAAGAGTGCCCTCGGGCTCAACGTCAACTGGTTCGGTGGCGGTTATGAAGGGCCCGGCCCGCTCACCGGGGTGATCAACGGGGCCATGGCGATTGCGGCGGGCCTGTGCAAGCACGTACTGGTGTTTCGCACCATCACCGAAGCGTCGGCGCGCATGGTCAACAAACAGGCCGGCGCACTGACCAATAAAACCCAGGGTCGCGACAGCAGCTACGCCTGGCAGTGGTTTACCCCGTTCAATGTGCAATCGGGCATCAACCTGATGGCGTTGTATGCCCAGCGTCACTTCCATGAATACGGCACCCGACCGGAGCAGCTGGCGCAGATAGCCCTGACGTGTCGCCAGAACGCCATGCGCAACCCTAAGGCGCTGTATCGCACGCCGATGAGCATGGACGACTACATGGCATCGCGGATGATTTCAACGCCTCTGCGCATGTTCGACTGCGACGTGCATTGCGATGCGTCCACCGCCATCATCCTGTCCCGTCGCGATATCGCCCAGGACCAGCCGAACAAACCGATCCGCATCGAGGCCATGGGCGCAGCGTTGAACCAGCCATGGTCGTGGGATCAGATCTCCCTGACCAAAATGGCCGCCTTCGATGTCGGAGAGATGATGTGGGCACGCACCGACTACACCCCGCAGGATGTTGAATCTGCGCAGTTGTATGACGGATTTTCGATCTTGACCCTGATCTGGCTTGAAGCCCTGGGCCTGTGCCCCACCGGGGAAAGTGGTGCGTTCGTCGAGGGTGGCACGCGCATCGCACTGGAGGGCAGCTTGCCCATCAATACCAATGGCGGGCAGCTGTCTGGCGGACGCACCCACGGCCTGGGTTACGTGCATGAAGCCTGCCTGCAACTGTGGGGCCGTGCCGAAGGCCGGCAAACCCGCGAACACCGCGTCAGTACGGTGGCAGCCGGAGGCGGCCCGCTGGGGGGCAGCCTGCTACTGGTTCGCGAGTAACGGCGCGCCTCAGTAGAGTACGCCGGCCACTTCGCTACAGAACTCGATCAACGCCTTGCCCAGTTCGGCAAGGCCCTCTTCGTCCCGTTGGCCACGGAACATCACTGCTGACACGGTGAAATCGATGCTGTTGGTCGGTGAAAAGACCGGCGCCGCAATCGCAAGAATCCCCCCCGAGAAATGCCCGTCGTCCATTGCCCAACCACGCTCGGCAGCCTGTCTCACTTCCTCACGGTAAACCACCAGCGAAAGAGGTTGAGCCCAACGAATCGTCTCGAAACTGCTCTGTACTTCCGGATCGTCGAGGTCGATCTGCGTAGCGAACAACCGGCCGCTGGCGCCCATCAGAATCGGCAGACGCTGACCTTCGGCCATGTCGATACGCACATCGGTCGGGCTTGCAGCGGAACTGACAATGACGATGCGGTCAGGGCTCATTTTTCGCCACAGGGTGATGGTCACCCGCTGGCGTGCAGCCAGGTTCTGCAACAGCGGTTTGGCCATCTGAACGCGATGACCCTGGGTAACCAATTGTTCGACCAGACGCGCCAGGCCCAGGCCCACGGTGTAACGCTTGGAAAGAGCACTGAAATCGACCACATCCTCTTGCACCAGGGTACGCAGGATGTTGAAGCAGGTGCTTGGATTGATTTTCAGTTGCCGGGCGATGTCCACTGAACGTTCCGGCGTACCCACCTGACTGAGGTAACGCAAGATGCGTATGGCGTTGGAAACGGGTTTGACGAGGGTTGCGCCGGCCGATTTGCTGCTGTCGTTGACGTCAGTGAGTTCCATGCCCGATCCAGTAACTTTAGAGTGGCGCCATTCTAACCTGAGAATGATTGGCGTCGTAAAAGTTTTATCTGGGAATTATTCGATCACTTCAATCGGTTAGTTTCACTGGCGGCTGATAGATCAAACGACGGGTTTGCAGATCTTCGCGACGAAAACGCTCGATGAGACGCTCTTGGGCATGGTCGGCCTGGGTCACCCGAACCTGTTGGCGCAAGTATTCCAGCCAGGACTCGACAATAAAGCGCTCGCTGTAGAGTTGCGGGTCCGCCATGTCGCGGTACAGACGCCAGTTTTGCGCGCCGTTGCGCCGTCGCGCCTTGCCTACCGTGTACACAGCGGCCAGAAAGTCATCGCGGTCCGGCGCAGCCACCTGGTACACAATCTCCACCGATACCGGTCCATCGGAATGGGACACCGGACTGGCCAGCTGGAGTGTGTCGGTCAACTGCACCTCGGCAAAGTCTGCTTCCTGGCCCAGTTCCACATGGCCATTTCGGGTCAGCGCGATGCCGACCAGCAACAACAGTGTCGAGAGCAACAAGCTCTGGCTCAACCCCAGATACTCGGCCAATGCCCCCCATATCGCACCGCCGGCCGCCATCGCGCCCATCAGGATCAACACATAGACCGATGCGACCCGTGCGCGCACCCAATTGGCGGCATAGGTTTGCACCACCGTGGAAATGGTCGCGTTGACCGCCATCCAGCCGAACCCCGCCAGCAGCATCATCGCGCAGACCGCATAGCGGTTGTTGGATAGCGCGGCAGTGAGGGTGGCGAGGGCAAAGGAGATGGCGCCGCAAACCAGCAGATGACGCATGCCCAATACGCGATACAGCCGCGGCAAGCTGAGCGCAGCCAACACTGCACCGGCGCCAAGAAACGCCATGAGCAAGCCATAACCACCGGCATCCATACCCAATTCCTGCTTGGCCACCAGCGGCATCAAGGCCCACAAAGCGCTGGCACTCGTGGTGAACACCAGAACCTGCTTCATGGCGCTGAACAGGACCGCTGAATGCCGGATATAGCGCAGGCCACTGCGCATGCCACCGGTCAGGGTTTCCGGTGGCAAGCCCACGGCAGGCGGGTTGGGAGCGATACGAAAGAGGAATAGCAGCACCGCGAACATACACAGCGCGATCACCAGAAATACCGAGGTCGTGTTCCAGTATGCAATCAGTGCACCCGCCAACGCGGGGCCCAAAGCGCGGGTGGCGTTGATGGAAATTCCGTTCAAGGACACTGCGGCCGGCACCTGGTCGCGGGGCAGTACACCTACCATGGTCACCATCCACGCCGACATGCCCAGCGCACTGCCAGTACCGAGCACAAAGGTAAACGCCAACAAGCCCCAGGTTTCCAGGTGCGCGCTGTACGCCAGCACACACAACACCAGTGCGGCGAACAGCATCATGCACTGGGTAATGATCAGCCAACTGCGACGGTCCACCCGATCGGCAATCACCCCACCGGGAAAGGCAAACAGGAATACCGGCAGGGTCACGGCGGTTTGCACCAGAGAGACCATGGCTGCCGACGTCGTCAATGTGGTCATGATCCACGCCGCGGCGACCGTCTGCATCCAGATAGCCATGTTGACCACTGCGGCTGCCAGCCATAAGCCGCGGAACGCTTTGTTGCGAAACGGCGCCCACGCCGAACCCTCGCTCATCATCACTCCTCAGCGTCTATTCCTGTCAAAATCAGCGGGTTAGTTACCCAGCGGCTGACCCAGTCGCCCAGCCGCACGTGCGGGGCAGAGCTGGCGTGGCAGAGCGACGGTATTGCGCAGTCGGCCGACGCCTTGGATTTCGGCCTCGACCCGATCACCCGGCCGCAAAAAGCGCCCGCTTTCCAGGCCCACACCGTGGGTAGAACCGGTAAACACCAGGTCGCCAGGACGCAGACTGATGCGTGCATCCAGATAATTGAGCAACTCATCCAAAGGAAAAATCATCTGCCGCGTATTGTCCTGCTGGCGCAGTTCGTAGTTGACGCTGAGGCGTATATCCAGCGCCGGTTGCCCCATTACGCCCAATTCGTCTGCCGTCACAATCCAGGGACCTACCGGAGTAGTGCGGTCCATGGCTTTCTGGGTCAACAAGTCCAGGCGGCCGATCTGTTTACCGGCATCTCGAGCACTGATGTCATTGCCCACCGTGTACCCCAGCAGGCAGTCGCTGGCATGGGGTTCATCCAGCAACGGTCGGCCCACCACTGCGACCAATTCGACCTCATAGTCAAGCTGGGTTGTCAGCGGCGAATATTCGATCTCGTCATTGGCGCCGACCAGCGCTGACTCAGGTTTCATGTAGGCCAGAGGGTGTGCCGGCGCATCACTGCCGAGGCGCTTGAGGTGGCTGAGGTAATTGAGACCCACACCAAACACCCGACTGCCCGGTTCCAGCGGCGCAAGCAGGCGCGCAGCCGACAACGGCAACCAATCGCCACTCAGGTCCAGGGCGTCTGACGCAAGATCCGCCCCTAGCCCGGCCCAGTGGGTGAACGGCGCATCAATACGCCGCAGGCGGTCAGTTTGCGCATCCAGCAACGCCCAGAACGCTTGCCCTGCAACTTCGACCCGCGCCAGACGCATGTCAGCGCTTGGCCAGGTACGTCGGCAGGTACTCGGCGTCGAGCACTTCTTCCGGTGTCTTGACGCTGGCGCCGAGAATTGGCCCGACCATTTCGTGGCCCCACAGGCTGAGTTTTTCCGGATTCAGCTCGTAGGGATCGCCTTGCCATGGCTCGATTTCAGCAATGGTCTCGAAGGCAAACCCGGACGGATTGAAATGGTAAAACGACAGATGGGGGTCCTGGGCATGTTGGCCGAGGGTCATCATCATCGGCAGTTCACGCTGACGCACGATGTCGTAGGTCTCACCGACATCACGCACGTTGCGTACAAACAACCCGACATGCTGCACGCCCATGCGACCCGGCCCGTGGCCATACGCGATGTCATGACTGGTGTGATGGTTGAGTTTGGAGCGGAAGAATCCGGTTCGTCCTTTGCCCGCACCGGCGCCATACCAACTGAAACCCATGACGTTAAGCAGGAAGTCCTCCAGTTCTGGCGTGTAGTCCGGAGTGATCAGCACCACATGACCCGCACCTCGTTCGTCGGCAAGGAAACCACTGTGCGGACGGCCCGGCTGGAACGAGCGCGGCATCCATTTTTGCCCGTAAAACAATTCGTGCTGATACCCCACCGGGTCACGAAAACGCACTAATTCACGCACGCCACGCTTTTCGCACAGTTCAGCGTCACCGCGGGTGAAGTCGATATTGGCGGCCGCCAGCTTCTTGATACCGTCCTCGAACGCCATGCGCCCCACCGCTTCCCAACCGATGTAGACAATTCGGTCAACCTTGCCTGGATGGAAAGCGAAGCGATGGCGGCGATCATCGATTTTGAAGTACAGCGAATCGGGGTCACTCTCGGGGTTCTTGCCGATGCCAAAACCCATCACCTGCGGGCCGTACTCGCGCCACGCGTCGAGATTGGGGGTCTCAAAGCCCATGTAACCGATACCGATGATGTCCACGTTATTCACCTTGTTATTGTTCGAGATGAAAGGGTGCCGGTAGCCCTTGCCAGGGCGCCGCGCGTGCTAGATCGCGAGTAACCCGCCGTCGATGACGAAGTCCGAACCGGTAATGAATGAAGCTTCATCCGAGGCGACAAAGACCGCCATCGCCACCACTTCCTCGGGTTCGCCGGG
This sequence comes from Pseudomonas sp. FSL W5-0299, assembly GCF_005930655.1. Taxonomy (NCBI): domain Bacteria; kingdom Pseudomonadati; phylum Pseudomonadota; class Gammaproteobacteria; order Pseudomonadales; family Pseudomonadaceae; genus Pseudomonas; species Pseudomonas sp. FSL W5-0299. Next base: position 195,284 of record NZ_RXHX01000005.1, on the reverse strand, counting down.
GCGATCCATCAATACCCCATCCAGCAGCATCGCGCGCATTTTTGGGTCTTCCAGAAACGGCCGGGTGCCCGGCGTCGCGACAAATCCCGGGCTCAAACTGACCGCACGGATACCGAACGGCGCGCCTTCTACCGCCAACTGGCGAGTGAAGGACACCACAGCGCCCTTGGCAGCGGAATGCGCGGAAATGCCGGCGACTTTCGAGCCACCCCACGCGGCGGTGGACGATACGTTGATGATCACTCCGCGCTGTTCGGCCAAGTGGTGCCAGGCATATTTGGTGGTATAGAACAGCAGGTCGATTTCGTTGCGCATGGTGTACTGCCAATCTTCGATCGACAGCTCGCTGACCAGCCCGAATCGTGCGGCGGAAGCGTTGTTGTAGAGAATGTCGATGCGCCCGTGTTCAGCCACGGCGGCATCGATCCAGGCCTTGGCCTGTTCGTGATCGCCCAGGTCCACGGGTGCCGAGCCATACAGGGTAAACCCCTCGGCTCGCATCAAGGCTGCCGTCTCCTCGTGGCCTTCGGCATTGAAATCGCAACCGACCACAATCGCCCCTTCGCGGGCAAAACGCAGCGCCGCCGCCCTGCCCTGGCCGCCGCCAGTACCGGTAATCAGCGCGACCTTGTTTGGTAATCGTCCCATAAGCACATCCTCACCTCAGTGGTTATCACGTTGCGGCTGACGCTCACGCCATCAAACAGCTTCGTCATCCGGGGTGATGGGCTCAAGCCAGATGGCCTCCGCAGGGCAGGCGGCTGCACCCTCACGAGCCTCCTCCTCCAACTCCGGCGGCACACGGGCATCGTCGAGGTACACCATGCCATCGGCATCAAGCTTGTACAGGCTGGGACAAATCGCAGCACACAAACCATAACCACAGCAGCGGCTTCGGTCGGCCACCGCTTTGAATTGCGCTTTTTCTGAACTCATTTTTTTCTCCTTTATCAGGTTCAGCCTCTGCAAATTATGAACACTTATTTATTTTATGTGCAATTAATTTTTAACGCGGATATGCTGAGACTCATCCGCTGTCGCTAATCACTGCCTTGGCATCAAAACGGGTGAATCGCAGCAGGATGTTGAACACGGCTGGCTTCAGAGTGATTCAACAGTGGGTGCAACGCATGAAATTCGTTTGTCCGTTAGTCAGATAGCTGCGCTGGACAAATCCGAATTTCTGATTTTATTCTGATTAAAAAACCAGATTCTGTTCAAAGAATCTGCTGGCGGTGGTCCACATCACCACTTGTAGCAGTGCTTGGCTCAACAAAACCTATAAGGAAGCCAACTTCATGCACCCGTCTAGAAACGAAGCGGCAATCGATCTGCGCGAGTTCCGCCAAAGCTGGAAAATCCTGATTTTGTCGGTCGCCGGAGTGGCCATCAGCATCAACGCCGCCCTGCTCTATGGCTTCGGCACACTGGTCGTGCCGCTCGGCGATGCCTTTGGCTGGAGCAAAAGTGAACTGCAAGCCTGCATCACCTTTCTGTTTGGCGGCGCGGTGGTGTCATTGCAGTTGGTGGGTTGGTTCAACCTGCGCTACGGCATGAAGCGCGTTACGGTTATTTCCCTGCTGCTGTTATCACTCGGCTACCTGGCGACCACGCAACTGACCCAATCGATATGGTCGATGTACATCGCCTTTGCGCTACTGCCCATCGTCGGCATGGGCGCGCTGGCGGTGACCTGGACCCAACTGATCAGCCTTTGGTTCGACAGCAATCGCGGCCTGGCGCTAGCCATTGGTCTGTCCGGGACCGGCGTCACCGCCGCCACCATCCCCCGCCTGATGGCTTGGGGCATAGAGCAATGGGACTGGCGTGCGGCCTTCGTGATTCTCGCGCTGCTCAACCTTTTGGTTCTGCTGCCGCTGATTCTGCTGTGGTTCAAGCTACCCACTGTTGCAGGTCACCGTGACGACGGCCATGCGCTGGAGCAATTGCCCGGCATGTCTTTTCGTGAAGGTATGGGCTCGCTGAAATTCTGGACCTGCAACCTGGCGCTCAGCCTGGTGATTTCTTCGATTGTCGGCATGGTCACCAGCACCGTGCCCATGCTGCAATCCCGAGGTCTGTCCGCTGGGGACGCGGCCACCATCTTCAGCTGTTTCGGTATTTCGCTGATCTTCGGCCGAATGCTGATTGGTTATTTGCTCGATCGCCTGTGGCCGCCAGCCGTGTCTGCACTAAGCCTGGTGCTACCCGCCGTCGGTTGTTTCATCTACCTGAGCCCAACCACCGAATTTGCCCCGCTCATGCTGGCGGCGGTGCTGGTTGGTTTCGGCGCCGGGGCGGAGTTCGATATTGCCGCATTCCTGATTGCCCGCTACTTCGGCCTGCGCGAATACGGCCGCCTGTTCGGCGTGCATCAGGGCCTGAATACCGTGGCCTCGGCGCTGGCCCCGCTGCTCTTCGCGTACATGCTGGCGCGCACCGGTTCGTATAGCGCGATGCTGGTGTACAGCGCCGCTTGCTGCCTGATCGGTCCGCTGTTGCTACTGACCCTGGGGCGTGTGCCGCGCTTCAATGCGCAAACCATTCCCAGACAATCCTGAGCCCCACCCAACAAGATCGGAGCAGAACATGCCCACATTGACGTTTATTGAACACAACGGCACCGCCCATCAGGTCAAAGGCGACATCGGCCAATCAGTGATGCAAGCCGCGACCTTCGCCTCGGTGCCGGGTATTTCTGCGGACTGCGGTGGTGCATGCAGTTGTGCCACCTGCCACACCTACATTGACGATGCCTGGCTGGGCAAAGTGCAAGCGGCGGAAGGCATGGAGAACGACATGCTCGAGTACGCTTTCGAGCGCCGTGACAGCAGCCGCTTGAGCTGTCAAATGATCATCAGCGAAGACATGGACGGCATGGTTCTGCACCTGCCGTCGTCGCAATTCTGAATGCGCTTGAAGGAGCTCCCATGACCCTCGCCTCAGTCGTTATCGTCGGTGCTGGCCAGGCCGGATTTCAGGTCGCTGCCTCCCTGCGTCAGGAAGGCTTTGACGGGCGCATCACCCTGATCGGCGATGAGCCAGGCCTGCCCTACCAGCGCCCGCCATTGTCCAAGGCCTATCTGCTCGGCAAGATTCAGGCGACCAATCTGCTGTTTCGTCCTGCGGATTTCTACACCACCCAGCGCATTGAACTGCTGCATGACCAGGCAACCGCGATCGACCGCCTGAACCGACGCGTGATATTGGCCTCGGGTGCTGCCGTCAGTTACGACCATTTGGTGCTGGCGACCGGCGCGCACAACCGCCCCCTGCCGGTTCCTGGCGCAGAGCTGCCGCAAGTGTTCGGTATCAAAACCAAAGCCGATGCCGACTCGCTGGCGCCGCTGGCTAAAGAAGCGCGCAACGTGGTGGTGATTGGTGCCGGGTTTATCGGCCTCGAGTTCGCGGCAGTGGCCGCTGCCCTAGGGGCTAACGTGCACGTACTGGAGCTGGGCGAGCGTCCCATGGCCCGCGCCGTTTCGCGGGAGATGTCCGAGCTGTTTCGCCAGGCACATGAAGCCTGGGGTGTGCATTTTGACTTTCGCCAAGGCTTGAGCCGCATCGACGGCGACAACGGCAATGTGTGCGCGGTGCAAACCGGTGATGGACGTGCGCTCCCAGCTGACCTGGTGGTGTTTGGTATCGGTGTGATCCCCAATGCACAACTGGCGACTGAAGCCGGTCTGGACATCGAGAACGGCATCAAGGTGGACGCCAGTCTGCTGACCTCTGACCCGCAAATTTCCGCAGTGGGGGATGTCGCCAGCTTCCCATGCCTGCAAAACAATGAGTTACACACCCGCCTCGAGTCGGTGCAGAACGCCATCGACCAGGCCCGCGCAGTGGCTGCACGCTTGATGGGCAAACCAGCGCCTTATAGCGCCCTCCCCTGGTTCTGGACCGACCAAGGCAACTTGAAACTGCAGATCGCCGGACTCTCCCATGGCTATGACAGTACCGTCGTGCTCGGTTCAGTCGAAGAACATCAAGCGTCCGTGCTGTGCTTCCGCAATGACCGTCTGGTGGCCGTGGAGTCCTGTAATCGCATGGGCGATCACATGGCGGCGCGCAAGATTCTCGCTCGCGCGCCCAAGCTGACGGCAGTCGAAGCCGCCACTGACGGGTTCGATCTGAAAGCTTGGGAAGCGGCCAACCGCGACTGAGCGTCGCACTGATCTTTCACGCCCGCTGCCGCGCCCGCCTCAAAGCTGACGCGGCATTTTTTTTGCACAACGACTGGAGCGATGCAATGAACAAAGTCTGGTTTATTACCGGTGCGGCCCGAGGCTTGGGTGCTGCGATCGCCAAAGCCGCGTTGGCCGACGGTGACCGTGTGGTGGTCAGCGGCCGGCGTATCGAACCGCTTGAAAACGTCTTCGCCGAGTACGGTGAGCGCGTTATGGCAGTGGCCCTGGATGTGACCGACGAAGCCCAGGCGCTTGCCGCCGTAGAGACTGCCGTCGCGCGTTTTGGACGAATCGATGTGCTGGTCAACAACGCCGGTTATGGCCAACTGGCGCCGTTTGAAGACAATTTCGCCAGCGACGCCGCCCAGCAATTCGCGACCAATGTGTTTGGTGTGTTCAACGTCTGCCGCGCCGTGCTGCCTGTCATGCGTCAGCAACGCAGCGGCCGGGTGTTCAACGTGTCTTCAATGGGGGGCATGGTCGGGATGGGCGGTGCGGCGTTGTACTGCGCATCCAAGTTTGCCGTGGAAGGTTTTTCCGAATCCCTGGTCCAGGAAGTGACGCAGTTCGGCATCAAGGTCACGCTGGTGGAGCCCGGGGTTTTCCGTACGGACTTTCTCGACCCCAGCTCCGCGGTCTTCGGTACCCGCGGGCTGGAGGATTACGCTGCATTCACCGCCAAGGTCAAAAGCGCTTCGGCCGCCTACAACCATCAGCAAACCGGCAACCCGGCGAAACTGGGCGATGCGCTGGTGCACCTGGCCAACAGCGAACATCCACCGTTGCGTTATCTGGCGGGCTCCGACGCTTATCAGCAGGTCAGCGACAAGCTCAACAGGATGCTCGCGGAAATCGAGCAATGGCAGCAGTTGTCCCATTCCACCGATGGCGTCTAGGCGCCGACGCGCACAGCCTTTCTGACGAGGCTGTGCGCAACGATTACTGGTTGATGAAGTAACGTACGGACAACTTTCCATCTTCGAACCGATACAACTCGATCGTTTCGATGCCACCTTCCTGCTCACGAAAGGCGTTCAGGTGATGGCACGCCGCTTCATTGCCATTGACGATGCACTGGCGCACCTCGACGCGAACCCTGGTTTGCTGCTGCGCCCACATGCCTTCCAGCACCTGCCATGCATCAGCCTGCGGCTTGCCGACGTATTCGATACTCAAGCCGTTGGGCGAGACGCTGCGATAGTGAGCGAAAAAGCCCTCTTTATCGCCTCGGTTCCAGCAGTCGATCTGCCCGTGCAGAAAGTGCTCGATGGTGTGTTTGTCCATGCTCATTTCACGTTCATCCTCAAGTGGGTTCAGGCATGTGGTCGTAGCTGGAGGTTTTGCTGACGGGCGAGGAAACTTAGCTCCATCCTCAACCACAGCAGAATGGTCGGGCCGATAATGGCGCAGCAGAAACAGCACACCAGCACGGCGGAATAGCTGCCGTACAGGTCATAAAGATGGCCGAACAGCATGGGCACCAGACCGGAAACAATGGTGATCAGGCACAGGTGCAGACCAAATATCCGCGCGTAGTCCTTCAAGCCGAAATAGCGCGCCATCAGGAATGCCGCCAGATCGAACTCAGCTCCGGCACTGGCGCCGATGCACAGGGTCGCCAGCACCAGCAACGGTGTGTTCTGCGCCCCGCCAAAGAGAAAGATCGCGCAGCCCAATGCGGGTAGCGCCAGGCTCACGGCGGCCACCACCGAAGGTGAATAGCGGTCCAGCAGATAACCCACCAACAAACGCCCGCCGATGATGGAAATACCAAAGGTGCTGAAGATCTGGCTGGCTTGCTGCGCACTCAGGCCCTTGCTTTGCAGCATCGGCACCATGTTGGTGACCATGCCGACGGTCAACGACACCGACAATATCAACGCGACGTTAAAGCCCCAGTACATGCCTGAGCGCAATGCTTGTTTGAAGGACATGCCGGACAGCTCCGGAAGTTCCTTCTGCGTTGTCGCGTCAGGACTGGCGAGCAGCGCCGGCATGCGCAGCCACATCAATGACAAGGGCAGCGTAAACAGCAAAGGCATTGCGCCCAATGCAATAAACCCGGCTTGCCAACCGTAGGCGGCAATCAGCCGCGACAACAGGGGTGGCAGAATCATTGCCATCAGCCCGGTGCCACACAAAATCACGGCCAGCGCCAGTCCACGGTTACGCTCGAACCAAAGGTTGACCAATTGCGTCCAGGTGATCGCAATGGTGCCGGCACAGATGATCGGCATGCTGAAAAACGCCAGGTACAACCAGCCGATCGAACCCTGAATCCGCGTGATCGCAAAGTAACCGACGATCTGCAGCACGATCGAAACAATCGCCACCCGGCGCAGGCCGAAGCGACGGTACAGCCAGCCGACCAGTTGCGTGGAAATCGCCACCCCGGCGAAGAGAAAGGTGATGGAGGCTTGCAAGTCGCCCCGGCTCCAGCCGAACGCCTGTTCCAGCGGAATCACCAGGGTGCCGAAGGCGTACAGCAACGCAGCGGTAATGCTGGTGCAGATGCCAAACAGGCCTAACACAACCACGCGCCAGCCGCGCTTGAACTCGGTAAAATCATTGCCAGCGTGGGCCGTGGTGTTGCTACTGCGTGTATCCGATGTCATGACCTGACTCCCATCGCGGACGTGCGACTTGATTAATGGCCCTTGAGGATTTCTTCGACCTTGGGCAACGCGATCATGGTGGCGCCGCCATCCACCAGCAACGAGGTGCCAGTGATATAGGAAGCCTCGTTGGAGGTCAGAAACAGTACGGCGTTGGCAATGTCGGCGGACTCGCCCAGACGCCCTACCGGGAAATGTGCAGCGAGTTTATGCGGCAGTTCATTGCCAAGGGTTTCGAGCATGTGGTCAGTGCCGATCAGTCCGGGCTCGACGACGTTGACCAGAATATTCATGGCGCCGAATTCCACCGCCAGGCCACGGGCGAAGGCATTCATGAAGGCTTTGCTGGAACCATAGGCAATCAGTCGAGGGGTGTATTTGCGGTTGGCTTCGCCGGACGAGATGAAAATCAGCCGGCCTTTGTCGGCGGCTTTCGACAGATAAGGTGCGCAGTCCTTGGCCAACCAGAACAACGATTGAATATTGCTGCGAACGATGTGATCAAAAGTGTCATCGGCCATTTCGGCGATCAGCCCGTGACTAGTATCGGCGGCGCAATGCACCACGATGTCCAGGCCACCAAAGTGCTCTACACCACCTTGCACCATTGACTTGATCGCCTCGCGGTCGGCGATGTCGCCACCGACCAGGCAGGCTTGCGCACCCAGGGCCTTGATCTGTGCGATCGTTTCTTCACCGTATCGAGCGGTGCGTGCCGACACCACCACCTTGGCGCCTTCTCGGGCATAGGCCAGGGCAATGGCGCGGCCCATGCCTCGGCCGGCACCAGTGACCAGCACGACTTTGTCACGGAATTTCATCGTGATTCCTCATTGTTGTTATTAGAGAGGCTACTGATGCAGCGTATGCGCCGGATAATGATCGCAACCCGGCGCACCCGGCTGATTACAGGTCCTTGCCTGGAACGTTGCGGGCCGAGCCGTTACGCCGGTCCGATTCGCCCCAGCCCAGCCAGTGCGAAGGCTCGCGGGTATCGCCAACCCGACGCCAGCGCCCTTCCTGCTGCGCCGTGATCGGGAAGCCGCCGACGAAGTCGATCATCTCGCCCTTCTCATCAGGCAAAAACTCCCACTCTTCCTTGCCTTCCAGCACGATTTTCGCGGACTTCAGGAAGTAGCTGCCGTCCTTGTGTTCGGTTTGTCCTTCGATATCGGTGGTGACCCGAACCTCGCCTTTCTCATTGTTGAAAATGGCGTAGCCCAAATGGTCGTGACCGACCATGAAAGAGCCGGTATCCCAGGTGCCGTCTTTATAAACGGTGACAAAGGACCACCAGATCACATGCTTGTTGTTGTTCACCACCAGGTCTTTCTTGAAGTGAATGGCGCCGCCTTCGGCCATGTAGAACTGGTCCAGTGCCATGGCGCCCTTGACCGGACGCCCCTCACAGACACCGGCGATGTCCCACAACTGCGAAACGTAGAAGGTGCCCCATTCCACGCCGGGCAAATACCACTGCAGTCCCGGACCGAGCAGACGCCCTTCGAGGTGAAACAGGCCTTCTTCTTTCCAGGTCAGCCGTTCGCTGCTAGCAGTGATTTCCCAGCCGTTGCCGGCTTCACCCGGTTGGCTGGCCCAGCGCGCGACATCGCCTTCCAGGCTGTGCACCGGCAGCGGTGTCAGCGCCTGGCGGGCCATTTTTTCGTGGTCCATGCGCAGGTTGACGTTATCGACGTGATTGTTCAGGTAAAAGAACTTGGTCGGGTTCGGTGTGCCGTTGGGCGCCATCAGCGAGCGGACGAAGGAATAGATATTGCCTTGCTCATCGCGCACAGATCCGAACGGCGAACTCTTGCTCAGGTGCAGGCCGAAGAAGCCGCGTTCCGATGACATCGACGCGCCTGTGACCTGGTGCGGCCCAACCAATTGTTGGAAGCCGAAATCACCGCGTTCTGGAATGGTTTTAAACGTTCTCATAATGCCCTCTGTTGTTTTTGTTGAGGCCTGGAAACGGATTTTCAGCCTGGTTCAGTCCCAGATCACCGGGAGCTTGGACACGCCGCGCAGTTGCGCACCGCCTATCAGCGGCACAGGCTCGCTCGGGTCGAGGCGCAAGTTTGGGAACAGATCGAGGATCGCGTTGACCGCGCAGCTGATCTCCACCTTGGCAACGAACTGACCGATGCACATGTGCGGGCCGAAGCCGAAACCAAAGGAGGGTTTTGGCTTGCGATCAATGTCGAATACATCGGGGTTTTCAAAGGCGTCTTCGTCGCGGTTGGCGGACACCACCATGCATTGGACGAACGAACCCTTGGGGATTTTCACGCCGTGAAATTCCACTTCCCTGGCGGTTTCGCGCACCTTGAAGGTGGCCACTGGTTCAAAGCGCGTGGTTTCGTCCATCAGCTTGCCGATCAGCGAGCGGTCGGCCTTGACTCGGTCCAGTAACCCGGGCGTGGTGAGCAGCAAGGTCATCACCGAGCCGAACATGCGCGTGGTGGTTTCGCCCGCGGCTGGCAACAGCGAGCGAGTGAAGGTGATCACCTCGTGGTCATCCAGCGTGCGCCCTTCGTACTCCGCGCGCAGCAAACGCCCGACTACATCATCGCCTTGGCTGCCCTCTGCACGACGTTGCACCACCACCTCGGCAAGCGCGTCGTACAGACCTTTGACGGCGATGCCGGCCTGACGTCGCGCTTCAACCATTTTGCTCGGGTCAATCTGGTTGCCGCCGACAATGGCCAAGGCCCACGCAGCGTATTGCTTGTACTTGGAGGGCTCATCCGAGGGGAAGCCCATCAAAGCGTACATGACGCGAATCGGCAGCTCGAGGCCAAACTTCATCAAGTCGGCCTTCTTCGCCGGCAACATCGGCTGGATGTACTCCTCGCGAATCACTTGATCGATCTGGGGGCGCCACTTGTTCACGGTCTCCGGCATAAAGGCCGGTTGCAGCAAGGCGCGCACCTTGCGGTGCTCGTCACCGTCCATGGCAAGAATGATCAAACCATCGAAAAACGCTCCAAGACCTTCGGCAATAAAACCGCTGGTATAGGTCGCACCGTCGCGCAGAACAGTCATTACATCCTGGTATTTGAACAAGGCGAAGGTCGGGCGAGTGCCCTGCTGGGTGCCGGCATTGGTCGGCACGCCAAACTGGGTGATGAAGTCGCCTTCATAGATGGGCGATTTCAACCGTTGCTCGCGGCACACCGCGTGAATATCCAGGTCGGTGCCGCGATACATTTCCGACACAGCGGAGTATGCGGTTGCCAGGTCCAGTGCTGCGCTTTCGTTGCTCATCAGGAGCTCCTGTCTTGTTTTTATTCTTCTTGCACACCAAGATTACCCGGCTGCCAACCCATGGTATGTGGTTGTGTCTGCCCCGGTAGTCCGCTTCGTTTGACTCGGGGTCAAACGAAGGCCCCCGGGGAAATGCTTCAAGGTGTGAATAACCTGGCCAAAACTGGCATGAGGAGGACGAGGTGGCGGTAAAGGCAGGAGAAGGTGGCGAACAGGGCAAACGCAATACGATGAATCGCCTGCTCGCGGCAGCGCGCGTGGAGTTCGCCAGAAAAGGCCTGGCTGGTGCGCGAGTGGAAGAAATTGCCCGGGAAGCCGGCGTCACCAAGCAGCTGGTCTACCACTACTACAACTCCAAGGAAGGCCTGTTTGTAGCGGTACTGGATGAATCCTCGGACAACATCATGTCCGAGCTGGTCAATCTCAATGTCGAAGAGCTTTCACCGCCAGTGGCGATGCGCGCCGTGCTCAACCATTTTTTCGACCAGTACCGTCTGGACCCCTTCCTCGGCAGCCTGGCGCTGGAAGGCATTCGCTACCATGACACCCACGAAACGCCGCGTAACCACTTTCTGGAAATGGCACCGAAGCTGATTGCCAAGCTCGATGCGATTCTGTTGCGGGGGGCGGCCAGTGGTGATTTTCGCGCAGACATCAACCCGCGCCTGTTGTTGGCCAGCGCTTCGCTGGTGACTACTGGCTGGTTTACCAACCGCTATTCGATGTCGGCGCTTGCCGGGCTGGATACGGACTCGGAGCAAGGCATGGCCACGTGGCGGCAGTACTCGGCGGATTTTGTGCTGGCGAGTATTTCGCTGGGGGCAGAAAAAAACGTCGACGGCGTTTAAGCACCGTTCACACACTCTCGCCCAATAAGCTTTCCCTGTGGGAGCGAGCCTGCTCGCTCCCACAGTGGGTTCTCTGTTGGGCTTGGAATCAGCGACCCGCTTCAGTCAGCCTTTTTACGCAAATACTTGCTCACCCGCTTGGCCGCCAAGCGCCCGGCCATGCCATTGACCCCGCCGCCCGGATGAATACCGGCACTGCCCAGATACAACCCCGCCACAGGCAAGGTATCGCCGCCCAAACCGTACGCCGGGCGCATGGTGCTCGAGCGCATCGAGGTGGTGTCGATATGCACCACGCAGCCATTCACCGTGTTCAAGCGCGCAGTAAAATCCGGAGCCGCCTCGATGTGTCGGCCAATCACCTGCCCCTCGATCCCATCGATGTAGTCATACAGCTGTTCCTGTACCTGATCAGCCACCCGCTCACGCAGCGCGTCCCAACCTTCATTGGGATTTACCGGCATCACCGGCGGATAGATGTACAACACATCCTGCCCGGCTGGCGCTTGTGAAGGGTCAGCCGAACTCGGAGCGGCGACGGTGATATAGGGCAATTTCGGTACTTCGCCACGGGCGCAGGCGGCGAAGTTTTCCAGCACGGCTTCTTCGGTGCCGATCAGCATGACGGTTTTACGCAAATCCACGCCATCGCCGCGAATGGCAGCGAAACGTGGCACAGAAATCTGCCCACGCAAGGCAACATCTATCTTTAGTGGCCCCGAGCCTTTGCCGTTGGCCGGCGCCATGGCGATGCGGGTCAACAGGTGTTTGGGAATCTCGCCGGGGGTAACCATATCCAGCGCCGGCTTGGGGTGGCAGCCAGCAATGACTGCCCGTGCGGTGAACTGACGACCATCCGCCAGTTTCACGCCTTTGATCAGACCGTCCCTGGCAACGATTTCACTGACGCTGGCCGACACCAGCACTTGCCCGCCCAGCTCTTCCAGTCGAGCCTGCATGGCATTGCTCAACTGCTGCATGCCACCCAATACCCGGCCCACGCCAAAACGATGGAGGAAACCAAGCAAGGCGTAATAGATGCCACCGCCATCGGCGCTGATGTCCCCCGCCAGGCCAGTGAGTGCGCACATTGCGGAAATGGTCACCGGGTGTTCGAAGCGCTCACGCGCCGCCTGCAATGCAGAGCCCGTCATCAGCGCCATCAATTCGGGTTTCAAGGCTTTGTGTTTGATCGCGGTGCCAAGCATTTTCAGCTTCACGCCGAGGTTCGTTTTGGCCGGGTCGACACGCATCATCGGCAGCGCGATATCGAGGAACATGTCGATGACTTTCATGAACTGCAGAAACGCCTCGGCATCCTTGCTGCTGAACCGGCGGATCTCGGCGGCGGTTTTCTCGCGATCGCGCCAGAAGATCAGCGATTGCCCATCCGGGTGCAAGTACACATACCCCGGCGCAAGCTCTATCGATTTGAAACCGTGTCGATCAAGTCCCAGTTCCGCTGGTACATGGGAATGCACGCGCATCGACATCATGTCCAGGGCACAGGGATGAACCAGATGCTGCGGCGCTTCGGGTATCAGGTAACCCGAGGAGGCCATCCCGCCGACCTTGTCCAATGCCTCCAGAACCAGCACCTTCTTGCCTTCCAGGCCCAGGTAGCAGCCAGCCGAAAGGCCATTGGTGCCACCGCCGACGATGATCACATCAAAATCCGTAGTGCTCGCATTTTGGTTCTGGTTCATCAATTAATTCCAAGTCGAAGTTCAACCACAGCGGCACGCGGCGGCTATGGCGGCAAAGATCAACCGCGGCGCACCGCACAGGGTGCGCCGGGCAAGGGTTACATGCCGGTGCGACCCATCTGCGCAAACAGCGCGCGCATCGCCACCAGGGAGGGGGTGTGGCTGCTGAAACCGCCGTCGGCGACCAGCGTGGTGCCGGTGACGAAGGAGGATTCGTCACTGGCCAGGAACGCCACCACATCGGCAATCTGCCGAGGCGTGCCCAGCTCGGCAGTGCAGTGGTTGTCGCGCAGGATGTCGAGCAAGGGTTCAGGCATGGCGTGTTCCGAAGGCGCCAGGCCGATCTGCACGGCGTTGCCGCGAATGCCTTGTTTGCCGTATTGCGAGGCGACCATGCGCGGCAGCATCATCAGCCCCGCCTTGGAGGTGGCGTAGCCGGTCAGGGACATATCGCCCTGCATGCCCAGACCCGAAGTGGCGAAGATAATCGAGCCCTTGCCGTTCTCCAGCATGACCGGAATCACATGTTTGGTGCACAGCACTGCGCCGCGCAGGTTGACGGCGATGGCCCGGTCCCAGGCCTGCATGTCGAGGTTGACAAAATCGCGGTCCAGCTGACGTTGCTCGGCGTTCAGGATCGCCGCGTTGTTGTGCAGAATGTCGATACGGCCAAAATGCTGTTTAACCTGAGCAACCATCGCCCGCACGGCGTCTTCCGAGGACACGTCAGTGGCGATTGCCAAGGCTTGATGACCCTCGGCGAGGAGTGATTGGGCCACGGCTGTGGCCCCCTCGAAATTGATATCGACCACCGCAATACTTGCACCATGCGACGCCAGCACCCGTGCGCACTCAGCGCCCAGGCCGCCACCGGAGCCGGTAATAATGGCCACTCGCCCTGCCAGTTTTCCTGTGCTCATGTTCTATTCCTTATTGTTTTGGGTGGCGCTTTACTCGCCGGTAAACCGCGGTTCGCGCCGCTCGCTGAACGCCTGGGCTGCCTCTCGGGCATCCTTGGTCGGGGCCAGCAAGGCGAACAGATCAAGCTCCAGATCCAGGCCACGCTTGAGGTCCATGTCCAGTGCCGCCCGAGCCGCTTGTTTGACAAAAGCCGACGCGGTGGGTGGTTTGCTGGCGATGCGCTGAGCAAAGGCTCGCACTTCGTCCACCAGGCTGGCATTGTCACTGGCCAAGCGACTGACCAGGCCAATGCGCTGCGCTTGTTCGGCGCCCACCCGGTCTCCAGTGAGCAACATGTCCAACGCCTGGCCCGGTGCAACCACTCGGGAAAGCCGTTGCGTACCACCGCCGCCGGGAATCAGCCCCAGGCCGGTTTCCGGCAGGGCGAACACGGCATCGGGCGCGGCGAAGCGGATGTCACACGCCAGCACCAGTTCCAACCCACCGCCCATGCAATAACCATGAATGGCAGCGATCACCGGTTTGCTGATGCCATCCAGCGCTTCGATCCAGCGCACCTGTTCCATGCGCTGCCGCACTTGCAGGCTCGATTCCGGGCCACGGCGCTCCTTGATATCAGCACCCGCACAAAAGCCTCGCTCACCTTCCCCGCGAATCACGATCACGCGAATGTCCGGGTCTTGCTGCAACAGCGCCAGTGCTTGCGGCACGCCCTGACGAATATCGTCGTTGATGGCGTTGATCTGCCGGGGCCGGGTCAGTACCACCCAACCCACCATGGCATCACGCTCAAGGCGCACCGCATCGTTGATCAGCACGGGAGACTGCGGTTTTTGCGCTGTGCTCATACAGGGCACTCCTCGAACTCGAAGACCTGGCCATTGAGTTCTTGTGGGTCGATCTTGATCAACGCACGGCCGCCGACGGCCTCTGAGGATTCGATCCACTGGAACCGCGTGCCGCGTGACCGCAGATCCTCGGCCTTGGCAGCCAGATCGTTGACACCGATGCGGATGTAGTACGGACCCGGCCCCCAGTTATTGACGTAGTGGCCGGCGTCGGTGTTCCAGTAGGTCGCCTCGAGCACATCGAGGGTGGCACTGTTCGGCACGGTGAAACCCATACGCGCACGGCGGTAACCTTCGCTGCCGATGCTCTCGACCGGCCCGCTCGGTTCCCAGTCGAGGTTGGTCGAGACCTTACGCAGGGTTTCATCGAGGTCGCGTACCAGGAAGCCACGGGCGGTGACGCGGACCATGTCGCCGGGCTTGAGATCACGCGGCTGCATCGGTGGCAACTGATAGGTTTCCGGCGGCATCTGCAAAGGCTCGGTCGGCATGATCTCAATGCACAAACCGCCATCCACAGTGGGTTGGTAATACGGTTGCTCGGGAGTAGCACCCAGCCACAAACGGTCGAACGGCATTTCCGGGGTGCGCTGCGCCATGCGGAACGGCAAGCGACGACGCATCAGTTTGTCTACCAGCGCGTCGAACTTGTCCCCGTGCAGGGCCAGCACGATGGAGTGCGTGATCATCGGCCGATGATGCCCCTGGAAATCTTTCAGGCTTTCCAGAAAGTCATGGAACAACGGATCACCGGGGTTCGGCCGATCCAGGTGCCACTGCGGTTCGATGCGCGTAGGCGACACCGCGAGGGATTTGTGTACCCGCAGGAAATGCGCAATGTACGGGTGATTATCGAACGCCTGGCGCCAGCGTTCGTGTTTGTAGATGCCGAGCTTGTCGACCAACATTTCCGTCATGCCGTCCGGGTCCGGAACCATCATGTCGGCACTCATCAATAACTCGAACATTGTTCTCTCCTTGCAGTTGCCAGCCAGGTCTGTGCCCGGCTATTAGTCAGCGGACACGCCGGGGTAAGGCGAGCTCGGTCAATAGGGGTGTAGGTGCGCTGGCCGCGGGTTTGCGCGGTTCCTGTTGCGCGCGCGCGTCCTCCAGATCGAGGGTCACGCCGGCCTTGGAGTTGCCTTTCGGGTTGAGCAGGTAATGCGAGAGTGCCGGGATCAGCACCAGCGCACCGAGCATGTTCCACAGGAACATGAAGGTCAGCAGAATGCCCATGTCCGCCTGGAACTTGATCGGCGACCAGGCCCAGGTAATCACCCCGGCGGCCATGGTCAGGCCAACGAGGGCAACGACACGACCGGTGAAGTCCAGCGAGCGGCGATACGCAACCGCCAGGCTACCGCCACGTTCCTGCACCGCCAGTTGCACACTGAGCAGATACAGCGCGTAGTCCACGCCGACACCGACACCCACGGCGATCACTGGCAAGGTGGCTACTTTCAGGCCGATCCCCAACCAGACCATCAGCGCCTTGCAGATGATCGTGGTCATCAGCAAAGGAATCAGCGCCACCAGGGTTGCGCGCCAACTGCGGAAGGTCAGCAGGCAGAGCAAGGCCGTAGCGCCATACACGGCCAGGTACATGGTGATGATGCCCTTCTCTACCTCAATGTTAGTGGCAGCTTCGATCCCGGCGTTACCCGCAGCCAGGAGGAACTCCACAGGCTGTTCAGCGCCAGCGACCGTGTTGTTTTCCTTGGCGAATTCTTCAGAGACCTTCAATACCCGGCTCAGGGTGTCGGCTTTGTGATCGGCCAGATAGGCGATCAATGGAGTGACCGAGCACTGCTGGTTGGTGATCCCCGGAGCAGAAATCATCGCCGCGTCCACCGCCGAGTTGGTGATCGCCTGGTCACGGCTTATGCTCAGCCATTTCGGGCTGCCTTCCGCCATGCCGGAGCTGATCATCCGCACGGTTTCGGCCAGCGACTGGGTCGTCTGTACACCGGGCGTCTGGCGCAGCCGCCAGGCCAGTTTGTCCATGCTTTGCAACGACTGGTATAGACGGCAGCTGTCTTCATTGGTCTTCATGATGACCACGAACTGGTCACTGGAAAGTCCGTAGTGACTAGTGATGTAGGCGTTATCGCGGTTATAGCGCGAATCCGCACGCAACTCCGGCGCACCGGGATCGAGGTCGCCCACCTTGAGATGCATCATCACCACGCTGCCAATCAGCGTCACCACCAGCGATACGGCAATCACCGCCGTGGCCATCGGCCGTTCCGTGAAGCGATCCAGGCCGCTCCACAGACGCCCGAGAAAACCCCGGTTTTCTGCGCCGGCCTGATCTTTGGCGATGGCGATACGCGCGGCTTTCTTACTGACGCCCAGGTACGACAGCGCCACCGGAATCAGCAGCAGTTTGGTGAAAATCAGCACGGCGACACCGATGCTGGTGGTCAGGGCCAGGTCGCGAATCACCGGAATATCAATGATCACCAGCACGGCAAAACCAACGATATTGGTCAGGAGCGCAGTCAGGCCTGTGAGAAACAAACGGCGGAAGGTATAGCGTGCAGCGATGTATTTATGGGTGCCACGGCCAATGTCCTGAAGAATGCCGTTCATTTTTTGCGTGCCATGGGAAATCCCGATGGCAAAAATCAGGAACGGCACCAGGATCGAGTAAGGGTCCAGCTCGTAGCCGAGGATTTGCATCAAACCCAGCAGCCACACCACCCCCGCCACCGCCACGCTCACCAGCAGCAACGTGCTGCGCAGGCAGCGGGTATAGAAATAGACGAACAATCCGGCGATCAGCACCGATGCGCCAAAGAACAGCATGACCGAATACAGGCCGTCGATCAGGTCGCCCACCAGCTTGCTGAAACCGACAATGTGGATGCCAACCTTGTCACTTTCCAGCGAGCGAATCTGCGCTTCCAGTTGCTTGGAAAAATCACCGTAATCCAGGGGTTGTCCGGTCTGCGGATTGGTATCGAGCAGCGGCGCGACGATCATGCTCGACTGGCCGTCGTTAGCCACCAGGTTGCCAATGATCCCGGAGCGCATGATGTTGCGGCGCAAGGCCTTGATCGACTTGTCGCTGCCGTCGTAATCCGATGGCATGACCGCACCGCCATCAATGCCCTCCTCCGTCACTTCTTTCCAGCGAACGATGGGCATCCACAGCGATTTCATCCAGGAACGGTCGATTCCCGGAATCAGGTACAGGGTGTCGTTGACCTTTTGCAGCGCCAGCAGATAGTCGGCGTCGTAGATATCACCGGATTTGTTTTCCACCACGACGCGAATGCTGTTACCCAGGCCTGGCAACTGGTTTTTATAGGCCAGGTAATTCTTGATGTACGGGCTGGAGCTGGGAATCATTTTCTCGAAGCTGGCATTCACCTGAAGCCTTGTAGCAAAGAAGCCCAACACCACGGTGGCGAGCAAGCAGGCAACGACAACCACCATGCGATGACGGAATATGACCCGTTCAAACCAGCCACCGGAGTTTTTGTCAAAGTCCTCCAGGTTGGCAATCACTGGCATCCCGCTGTTGAATTTTTGCTCGACCATTTTTTCTTTCTCGTAGGGGAATCGTGCCGAGGGCTTTAGTTGGCCTGGGCGATATCGATGACCTTGGCGCCGCTGAAGCGCGTGACAAGCAGGCTCCCAGCCTGTTTGGTGGCACTGGCTGCATACACCTCGCCTACCCGCGCATCTGCCAGCGGGGTGACCTGCAAACTCTGCCGGTCAACACTGACCAGTTGCCCACCCTGGCTCACGACGATCAAGGCATCACCCTGCTCGACAATGCTGACCAGGCTGCTATTGAGATTGGTTGCCACAGGCTGCCATTGCTGGCCGTCATCACGGCTGGCAAACAGGTTGCCGCGCAGTCCGTACGCCAGCAGCAGACCGTCGAAGGCGCGGACGCCAAAGTAAGTGCCGGTGTAGGGCGTATCGATTTTCACGAAACGTTGTTGCTGACCATCCAGCCGCAGCAGCAGACCCTGCTCACCGCCGATGTAAAAAATGCCCGCATGTTCCGCCAGGCCATACAGGTGCATGCGCCGATCGTTGTCACTGCGCTCGGTCCACGGCTGCCAGTTCTGGCCGTCATCCGTGCTGTGCAACAACATGCCGAAGGCACCCACTGCAAATCCGTTGCCGTGCTCATCGAACATCACATCGAGAAAGGGTGCGGCCAATACGTCCGGCGTCGCCGAGGTACTGGCGGCCATCGCTACTTCCTTGAGCATCTGGGCGGCGACTTCATCGCCTTGTTCAGCGCGAGGGCCGTAGTAAGCGTTAAGCAAGGTCAACAGGCGGCGCCCGTCGAGTTGCACTTGCCAGCTGTCACCGCCATCGGTGGTGTGCATGACCACCGCATCGTGACCGACGATCCAGCCATCACGCTCGCCGCGAAACCGTACTTGCACCAGATCGCTAGACACCGGGCTAGCGACCTGTTGCCAGGTGCGGCCTTCATCGGTGGAGCGCTGGATCAACCCGTGCAGGCCGACGCCGATCATCGTGTTGCCTGCCGTGGCGACCGACAGCAAAGGTGCGGGCAGGTGTTCATCGACCCGCTGCGCCGGCACGTCGAGCGAATCGGCCGACAACGCGACGGCGCTGTAGGCAGGCGTCGTCAGCAATGAGCTCGCGCCGACCGTCAACGCGACAGCCAGGAGCAGGCGCGAAGTAGAAAGAAGAAAAGAAGCAGGGCAAGGGCTAGTCATTATTTTTATTCCTTAACCATCCCGCGTGGCAAACCCACCTGTTCTGCCTGCCCGGCTTGATGCGCAAACCGGCAGGCAGGACAGGCGAAATCACATCAGCGCTGGGTGACCCGGGCCACAATGGCTTCAGGGTTCATGTCACGCTCGGAGAGTGGTTTGTCGATGAACTTGTAGCCGCCTTTCAAACCATCGTTGAGCAACGCGTACATGCCTTTGTTGAAGTCATACACGACGTTTTTCACGTTGTAGGGAATGTTTTTGTCGTAGAGCTGAACGCCGCTGAGGAAGATCGAGCGATACAACGCGCCGCTCTTGTCCCAGGCGTCATACAGGCCGACGCCGAAAGTATCTTCATCCAGGTAGTAGGTGCGTTTGCTGTAGACGTGGCGCATGCCCGGCTTCAACGTCGCTTCCACGACCCACACCCGATGCAGCTCCCAACGCTCGTTCGCCGGGTTGGCGTGGTGCGGCATGAACTGATCTTCCTGTTTGCCGACGCCAAAGTAGAATTTGTAAGCGTTGTACGGGATGTACATTTCCTTGCGACCGACCAGCTTGTAGTCAAAGCGGTCCTGGCTGCCGGAGAACATTTGCAGTTCGTCGAACAGCGTCACGCCGCCCTGGCTGGCCACGGGTGTATCGAAGGCAAATTCCGGTGCCAGTTTTACCCGGCGCTGGCCTGGGGAATAACTGAACGAACGACGGGCCTTGGCCAGCGGATCGAGGAAGTCAGTGAGCACCACCACTTCACCGGAGCGCCGGGCCGGGTAGTCGTTGCGTGAGAACACCCGGGCGTACATCAGTGGATCGCGATCCGCTTGAGTCACCTGGTAGTACGGGGTTTCTTCGAATGTCGCCTGTTCGGCGGTCTTGGTGATCGAGCCGTTGGCATCGACTACCCAGCTGTTGGACGAAGTCGTGGTCGAGTAGCCGGTGCCGATCTTGTAGCGCACCTGCTGGTTCCACATCACTTCGTTGCCGGTCTTCGGAATCGGGAACGGCAGGCCGCCACGGCAAGATGGATCAACGGCCAGGCCATCTTTCTGGATCGTGCAGCTACCGGCGTTACGCACGGTGGCATCGAGTACCGCTTGGGGATAGGCGGTCGTGCGATGGCTTGGGTAAATGTCGATGTAGTAAGTCGGGTACTTCTTGATCAGGGTTTTCTGCCCCTCGCTGAGCTTGTCCGCATACTTGTCGACGTTTTTGGCGTCAATGCGAAACAGTGGCTTTTCATCCTTGAACGGATCGACCCAAAACCCGCTGTCGGGCTTGAATCCCGCCGGTGCGGTGGTAAGGCCGCCCGCGTAAGCGGGGATCGTGCCATCGGCGTTACCGGCCTGAATCGCTCCGAACTGCGTCAGGCTCTTACCCAGGTCCGAGGCGTCGCCAGCAGCGGCTGCTGTGAGGCTACAGGTCGCAAAACTCATCAGGACGGCAGTTAATGCAAGTGGACGTTTCATGAACACGTTCTCCGATTCTTGTTTGATTTATCAGAAGGAGGTCTTGAAGGTAAAAGCCAGCCAGCCGCGGTCTTCACCACCTACGTTGCCGTTACCGGCGACGGTGCCATTGGCCAGGTTCTTCGGTTGGGCCGCTGTATCGGCATAACGCAGGCCGAACTCATACAACTGGGCATAAGTGAGTTTGACGCCGACGGAGTAAGCCAGTGCACCTTCGCTGCCGCCACCGGCTGTTGGTGCGTTGCCATGCAGGCCGTAATTGACGGTGAGAGGTACATCCATGTCCCAGGAGGGGAAGATCGAGATGTATTGCGGAGTGTAGTTGACCGCGACCGCGTAATAGTCTTTCGAGGAGCAGCCATCCGACTCACTGCCGGACCCGGCGATGCCTGGTGTTCTGGCATTGGTGCAAGCGGCTTTTCCGACACCTTTATAAAGCTCTTCGTGTTCGGTCACGCGCTGCAAGTGGCTGTAGGCGAACTCGCCGACCAGTGTCGCGTTGTTCGAAATGAAGTTACGCGGCACGCCGTAAACAGCGTTGGCAATAAAGTGAATGGTGTCGCCGCGCGGGCCTTCGTCGTCCAGCGCGCTGACGCCGGTGGCATTCAAGGCACCGTTCATGCGGTAGGACAGTTCAGAGCCGACCGCAACCGTGTTGAAAACCCGGGCAAAACTGACGCCCGCCAGCTTCACGCCGCGCGGGTAAACAACCCGATACGAACCCAGCGCTGCCTTGACCTGTGGGGCCAGCCAAGGCTGGTAGTCGTCGAACTGCCGATAGTAGGCGCCGAACGTCGATTCGACTTCTTCAACGTTGAGTTTGGCCATCACGCCCCAGTTCTTGCCATCGCGACCGAAGCGCGAATCCTGACGCTGAAACGTCGCTCCGTTAGGCGCTACCGGCAGTTGGTCCGGCCCTTCGAACAAAGGGTCGGCCGCGCCGAAATAGGTACCACCATAAGGAATGCGCGTGGGCTCCCATTCATAGAAGTATTGACCGGCAACCGAGAGGTGATCAGTGACCTGGGCCTTAGCCGAGATCTGCCCGACCGGCAGGAACACTTCCTTGGTTTCGATACCCGGGCTGGTCGAGGCTTTCACGCCATCGCTGGGTGCCTGGGAGTAGGACACGGCGTGCGCCCCGAACAACAGGCTTTCACCCCAATAGTTGGTATGACGACCGACCTTCACGTTGACCGGTGTGTCGCCGATGTTGAAGTTGCGCCAGACGAAGGCATCGAGAATCTCTCCCGACGGGCCGTTCATGTAGCGCTTCACTTCATCGCTGTAACGATTGTTGTGATAGCTGGTGGCGTAGCCGGGAACGTTACTTTCCACATCGTGATCGTTATAAGCCTGGTCGAACCAGCCTGCACCACTGAGGCGTCCGCCCCACTCGTTGAGGTAGGAAAAGTCGAGTTCACTCAACACATCGAGACGATTTGTAACAATGTCGCCTTTATCGAACTTGCCGTCGGACTCGTCGAAGTTCGGCGTGTTCATGATGCGACTGTCCTGACTGTCAGTCCGCATGCCCAGGTTGTAGCGGACTGTGTTGTCCCAACGCAGGCGGTAATCAGGGTTCGGCAGATCGAATGAGAGCGCCATGACGCTTTGAGCGCCCCCAACCATCATCAGCGTAAGCGCACCTTGAGCCAGTACCAGCCGACTCTGCTTGGTCTTATGATTCATACACACTACCTTTTATTGTTATTTTCAGTCGCTATGTGCGTTCAAACGGTCCTTCCAGCGATTTGCGCAACCCCACAATATCGTTGAATGTCTCGCCTGGACAGTCCGCTCAAGAGGTCTGGCACGCATCCAGAACCACTTTCCTCCTCAGCTGAAAGTCACCGTAACGGATCGCAAAATAAAATTCCACATAAAGATTTCAATTCTCTATCTAGAATTCTATGCCCATCAAAGTGAAGAATCGTTCCAGCGAAGGTGCTTCCGCTGGTAGATACTGCACACAAAACCAATAAACGTTCAAATAAACTTTGACGCTTTTCAGCTTTGGGCTTTCAATAGCCCTGTCACAACCACAGAACTCGTGGCGTTGCGCAGGAAAAACGGCAGTTGAACCGGCAGAAAAAAAACAAGAGGAGCCACCATGAATATTGATTTGAGTGCCAAACGCGTGATCATCACAGGCGCTTCCCGGGGGATTGGTCTGGCCATCGCCCGGGCATTCGCCGCTGAGGGGGCACGGGTAGCGATTTGCGCACGCAGCGAGGCAGACGTCCGCGAAGTCGGCGCGCAACTCGCGGAACACGCCCAGGCGGTGATTGCCCGGGCTGTCGACGTGACGGACAGTGAGGGGGTCAAGGCGTTTGTTGCTGAAGTTGCACACGCGTGGGGCGGGGTCGATGTGTTGGTGAACAACGCCGGTCAAGGCCGTGGTGGCAACCTCGACACCCTGACCCCGGAAGTGATCCTCGAACATGCCAACATTCTGCAGATGGGGCATTTCCGTTTCGTGCAGGCGGTGGTGCCGTTCATGCGTAAACAGCGCTGGGGGCGGATCATCGAAATCAACGCCCTGGCCGGGGTGATTCCAACGCCCGACGGCATCCCTTCGGTGATCAACCGCGCATCGTGCATCGCCCTCTCCCGCTCGTTGGGCATGTCGCTGCCCAAAGACAATATTCTGGTCAACAGCCTGAACATGGGCTGGATCGATACCGGCCAGTGGGACCGTCATTACAAGGAGATGGGACCGGGCGTCAGTCGCGAGGAATTCGATGCCATGGTGATGAAAGTCGTACCGCTCGGCCGCTACGGTAAACCAGAAGACGTTGCCGGTATGGCACTGTTTCTCGCCAGCGAATATGCCAGCTTCATCAGCGCCGCCTCGATCGACATTGCCGGTGGCATGGGTGGGCAGATTGCCTACTTCCCCACCCTCAAACGCGATTTTGCCGCGACGATCGCCGCACGTAACGCTGCCAGCGAATAACGCGATTACACATCGACAACCGCTCCGGTGCGCACTGGCACCCTCAACGTTGGCGCACCTGTGATGAACTTGCTGTTCCCTGTTCTTGCCACACTGATCTGGGCCGCCAGTACCGTGGTCAATCGCCTGTCGGTTGGGGTGATTGACCCCGCCGCCATTTCCTTTTACCGCTGGCTGGTCGCGTTGCTGGTGTTGTCACCGGTGTTGTTGCCCAGGGTCTGGCGGTTGCGGCGGCAGATTCGGCCGCACCTTCCCAAGTTGTGGTTGCTGGGCTTGCTCGGCATGTCGCTGTACCAGTCGCTGGCATATTTCGCCGCGCACACTGTCAGCGCCACCTCCATGGGCCTGATCCTGGCGACAATGCCCCTGCTCACCGTGCTGATCGCCTTTCCAGTGCTCAATACCCGACCGACCGCGACCTTATTGGTCGGCGCTCTGGTGTCGTTTGCCGGACTGACCTGGTTGCTGGCCGCAGGCGACCTGCCCTCACTCTGGGCACACGGAGTTGGCCGAGGAGAATGGATGATGTTGCTGGCCTCGCTGTCGTACGCGTTGTACTGCGTGCTGGTCAAGCGCTGGCAGATTCCCCTGCCGACCTGGGAAAGCCTTTACGTGCAAATAATCTGCGGCACCCTGCTGTTGGTGCCGCCCTTTTTGCTGGCCCCTTCGATAGCCCTGACAACCGCTAATGTCCCGCTGGTGTTGTTCGCGGGTCTGTTTGCCTCGGCGCTGGCGCCCGGCTTGTGGATGCGTGGTTTGCAAACCCTGGGGCCAGAAAAAACCGCCGTGCTGATGAACCTGGTCCCGTTATTTACCGCGGTGTTGGCGATTGTGTTGCTGGGGGAAACATTGCACCTGTACCACGCGGTCGGCGGCGGATTGATTTTGCTGGGAATTGGATTGGCGCAATGGAAACCTGCGCGGGCCATGACCGAAGTCGTGACTTAGGCGACCAGCAAGGTATCTCGCAATCGCTGCAAACGCTCGGTGCTCAAACCACTGAAGCGTTGCAGATAGCAATCCACCCCACCGTACTCGGCCTCGATCACCGCATAAGCGGCATTCAAGTACTCGGGCCGGGCATCCAATACAGCGTCGATCGCTGATTCGCTTACCGGCTGGCCCACCATGCGACTCACCGTATTACTCATCGCCTCCTGACGTTCTGCATCCAGCTGGCTGAAACGTCGTGCCGAACGCAAGTAGTCGGCCATGATGTGTTCAGGCGCCACGCCTAGGGCGTGCAACAGCAGCATGACCGCCACGCCGGTGCGGTCCTTGCCCGCCGCGCAGTGAATCAGCACCGAAGCATTCTCTCCAGACAACCGCTCAAACAATGCTGACAGCCGGGGCGCCAACATTCCCGGTAGTTGCCGGTAAACCTCCAGCATCATGCACCGTGCCCCCTCCTCTGCCGGATTGTCGGCCAGCATCGCGGCAATCTGTGGATCGGCACGCAGATCGCCGATGACCTCCAGATGCAATAGGTGCATACCCGAATCAGGCAGACGGCTCGGGTAATGCTCACGCTCGCCCGCGCTGCGTAAGTCGCAGAGGGTCTTTAGCCCAATACGCTGTAATGTCTGCCAGTCTTCAGCGGTCAGGCGATGCAATTGGTCTGCCCGTAACAGGGTATGGCCGCCAATGCGGCGACCACACCGGGTGGGCATGCCTTTCAAACTGCGAAAGTTATCCGCGCCTTGCAGCAGCAAGTGTTCCGGGTTGCTCATGCTCAATTCTCCAACAGGTGCTGATAGGCCTGTGTCAATGGCCGCGCGCCCTGCCCCAGTATCGGCGTCCGGCGTGGCTTACGACCGTGAGTCAGCAAGTGCAGGGTATCGAAATCTTCAGCAGCGGCGAAAAAACGTTCCACCATCGGCAGCCCTGCCTGCCCCCATTCATCCATATTCGACATCCAGGTCTGCATCCCCCAAACCGGCCAACGCCGCAATTGTTCCCACGCCGCGTCCTGGTCGAGCACGCCTTCGGCACCGAGGCTGATCAGTTTTTCGCGGTACACGCTGAGCAAACGCTGCGCATCGGCACGGCGCTCCGCCACGGTCAACGCACCCAGCATGAAGTACGCGACATCGCGCCATGGCCGGCCATACCTGGCGAGTTGCCAGTCCAGCCAGATACGTTGACCGTCACTGCGTAAAAAGCTGTTGCCCTGGTGCGAGTCGCCATGGATCAGACAGCTGGGTGAAGTCTGCTCCCGTTCGAAGGCTCCCAATTCGTCGAAGGCATGGCTGAACAGATCTGGCGTCTCGTACATCCATTTCGGCAACAACCGCTGGTACTCCGGGTTGCGCAGATTGACCTTGATGTAGTTGTACATGCGCAAGAGTCCGTCGCTGTCCACCGGGTTGGCCATCG
The DNA here is from genome assembly GCF_005930655.1 of Pseudomonas sp. FSL W5-0299. Taxonomy (NCBI): domain Bacteria; kingdom Pseudomonadati; phylum Pseudomonadota; class Gammaproteobacteria; order Pseudomonadales; family Pseudomonadaceae; genus Pseudomonas; species Pseudomonas sp. FSL W5-0299. Next base: position 169,379 of record NZ_RXHX01000005.1, on the reverse strand, counting down.
ACACCGGCAGCCAGCCCTGGCCCCGTAGCTGCGGACTGTTCCAGGTGGCAGCATGCAACGTCGCCAGTGATTCCAGCCCCCCGGCGACGCCGTCCACGCCCAGGTGATCGGTGCTATGGCCAAATTTCCCGGCGGCCAGGCCAAGGTCTTCCATCATCACCACGCCTCGACCGCCGCCATCGGCGTCCCAGTCGGTGAGATAGGTGTCTGGCAGTGGCGCATCGGACCAGCCGCGCGCCAAATGATAAAAGCGCGCTTCCAGCTCACAGATATCGCCGCTCTCGAAACCCTCGGACCAATTCGACTTCAGGCACACGTGCGCAGGAATCCCCGCGCGCTGACCGACCTCATTCAACTCAAGCCTGACGCGGAATTTGGTGGTGTGACCGTTTCGAACTTCCACTGCCGTCAACGCCAGCACCTGGATGCCCGGATAACGCGGCTGCAATAGCTGAGTTAGCCAGGCTGCGGTGATCTCGCTCAGGTGCCGTGGCAACCGTCCGCTGCGCTGCGGGTAGGGCCGCCCCAGCGAGCTATCAGTCACAGCGTCAGCACCCGACCAGCGTTGGCCGGCACCTTCAGCTTGAGCAGTTCGATCGCGTTACCGCTGCGAATCCGCTCGCGGTCTTCAGCGGACAAGCCGATGCCTTCGGTCAGATCGCCATGGTCATACGCACCACCAAAGTTGGTGCCGTACAACAGACGCTCCGCGCCGACCACCTCGGCGACACCGCGGCGCAAGCCGGGCGCATGAACGTCAAGGTCGAAGTAAAAGTTCTGCAGGTAATCCATCAACGGTCGCTGGTTGCGCGAGTCCGGTGCCATGGCCCGGTTCAGTTCGCTCAGGCGTCCCAACTGGAATACCGCCATGCCACCGGCGTGGGTGATGTAGGTTTTCAACGTCGGGAAAACATCCAGTGCGCCGCCGCAGATCAGGTACCAGAAGAACAGCGTTTCATCGACGCAGTCACCGACGATGGAGGTGGTTTCGAACTTGTCGTCGGTGTGTTTTTCGCCCCAGTAAATCGACTGGTTGAAGCCATGCACCATGATCGGTACATCCAGCTGGGTGAGTTTTTCCCAGACGGGGAACAGGCGTTCGTCGTGAGCCTCCAGACCATTGAAGTTGGCCCCGCCGACGCACACACCCTTGGCGCCCAACTGAGTCACCGCGCGTTCAATTTCCTTCGCAGCGTTTTGCGGGTCCGCAAGGTTGGCGTGGCACCAGAAATCGAAGTGGTCGGGATCAGCCCGGCAAAATGCCGACAACTCGTCGTTGCAAATGCGCGCGTATTCATTGGCGAAATCACCCGCCCAATACATAAAACAGTGAGACGGCGTGGACATCACCAGTTTGTCGACACCCCGCTCGGCCATTAGCTTGCGACGGCTGGCGTGGCTCATACGCGCGAGGATATTGGCCTGCGCTTCGGCATCCGTCGCGGCTTTGGCCGGTTGCTTGGTGCCGAGGGAAAAATGCCCCACGGTCAGCCCCTGCACTTTCATGAATGGCCCCCAGAACTCGTGGCGGTTCAGCATGCCCTCAGTCAGCAAGTGGGCGTGGACATCAATCAGCATGGCGTTCTCCTTGTTGTAATTAGCCAGCAGACCGAACGACCCGCTCGCAGGGCATTCGGATCAATTTAAGGGATAACTGCACCTCCAATAATATAAACACATTTCTAATATGTGTTCATTTAAATATGAGTCGCAGGGCTACCTTTTTATAAAATCCGCACAAAAAAAAGCGGCCCTCTCAGGCCGCAAATGCGTGTCCACTCGATGAAATCAGCGTTGGGTCTCCTGGGAAACAATCGACTCAGGTTTCATGTCGCGCTCCGATAGCGGCGCATCGTGCACCCGATACCCGCCCTTGAGGCCATCGTTGAGCAATGACCACATGCCTTTGTTGAAGTCATAACTGACGTTTTTCACCGTGTACGGCAGGTTTTTGTCGTACAGCTGCACGCCGCTCTGGAACAGCGCGCGATACAGCACCCCGCCCTGGTCCCAGGCGTCATAAAGGCCGGCACCAAAGGTGTCTTCGTCGAGGTAGTAGGTGCGCTTGCTGTAGACGTGGCGTTTGCCCGGTTTCAGAGTCGCTTCCACCACCCACACCCGGTGCAGTTCCCAGCGCTCGCAAGCCGGGTTGGCATGATGCGGCTTGAACTGTTCTTCCTGGCCGCAACTGAAGTAGAACTTGTAGGCGTTGTACGGAATGTACATCTCCTTGCGGCCCACCAGTTTGTAGTCGAAACGGTCCTGGCTACCGGAGAACATCTGCAATTCGTCGAACAGGTTCACACCGCCCTGGTTGGGCACCGGCGTGTCGTAGGCGAACTCCGGCGCCAACTTGATGCGGCGCATCCCTGGGGTGTAGCTCCAGGCACGCCGTGGCTGGCTTTGCGGGTCGAGGTAGTCGGCGAGGATGATCAGTTGCCCGGCGCTGCGAGCCGGGTAACTGTCCAGTGCCCAGGCGCGGTAGTACAACTGCGGATCGCGATCGGCCTGTTGAGTCTGGTAGTACGGCGCCTCTTCCATGGTCGCGGACTCGGCGGTCTTGGTCACCGAACCCTGGGAATCTACTACCCAACTGTTGGACGATGCCGTGGTGGTGTAACCCGTGCCCTTGTAGCGCAGTTGCTGATTCCAGATGACTTCATTGCCGTTTTGCGGCAGCGGGAACGGCAGCCCTCCTCGGCACGCCGGATCGACCGCGAGGTTGTCCTTGGTCGTGCGGCAGTTGCTGGCGTTGCGCTGCGAGGCATCGAGCAACGCTTGCGGGTACGCCGCGGTGCGGTGGGTCGGGTAAATATCCAGGTAGTAGCCGGGAAATTTACTCAGCAGCATTTTTTGCCCGCCGCTCAAGCGGTCGGCGTACTGCTCCATGTTTTTCGAGTTGATCCGCAGCAGCGGTTTTTCATCCTTGAAGGGGTCGGCCCAGAAGCCGCTGTCGGGCTTGAAGCCAGGCGGACTCTGCGTCAGGCCACCCGTGTACGGAGGAATGCTGCCATCGGCATTGCCCGCGATAATCGCACCGAATGGCGTCAGGGTTTTACCGATTTGTGCAACCTGGTCGGCCGGTGCCGCAGCCAGGCTGGCGGTGGCAATGCTCAACAGCGCCACCGCCCATGGAAATTGTCCTTTCATAAACAGGTACTCCGCTTCTTGGCTTTTTTAGATGGAGGTTTTGAAGGTAAAGGCCAGCCAGCCACGGTCGGTTCCGCCTACGGCGCCGTTACCCCCGACGGTGTCCCCGGGAATGTGCTTCGATTGGGCGTCGGTGTCGGAGTAACGCAAGCCAAATTCGTAACGCTGGGCATACGTCAGCTGCACGCCGGCAGACCAGGTCAACGCGCCTTCGTTACCACCGCCGGCGCTGGCGGCGTTGCCCGACAGGCCATAATTGACGGTCAGCGGCACGGTCATGTCCCAAGACGGAAATACCGACAGGTATTGCGGTGTGTAATTGACCGCGATGGCCGCGTAATCTCGGGTCGAACAGCCGTCGCGTTTGTCCCCTGAACCGGGCGTGCCGACTCGTGGATCGACACAGTTGCTGCTGTTCTCACCCAGGTAAAGTTCTTCGTGCTCGGTTACTTTGCGCAGGTGGCTGTAGGCGAACTCGCCGATCAGCGTGGCGTTGTTGGCGATAAAGTTACGCGGCACGCCATACACGGCGTTGGCGACGAAGTGGAACGTATCGCCACGCGGCCCTTCGTTGTCAGAAGGATCGACGCCGACCGCATTCAACGCACCGCCCTTGCGATACGAAATCTCGCTTCCGATCGACACCGTGTCGAGCACAGTCGACAAACTCAAGCCGACCAGTTTGACGCTGCGTGGGTACACCAGACGGTAGCTGCCGGTAGCGGCCGAGACTTCTGGCGCCAGCCAGGGTTGGTAGTCATCGAACTGGCGGTAATACGCGCCCAACGTCGATTGAATTGCTTCAACGTCGTACTTGGCCATCAGACCCCAGTTGGCGGAGTCGCGACCGTATTTCGATTTCTCCCGGTTAAAGGAAAAACCCGGGGCTACCGGCAAGCGGTCCGGGCCTTCGAAAAACGGGTCCGCCGCGCCGAAGTAGGTGCCGCCGTACGGGATACGGGTGTAATCCCATTCGTAGAAATACTGCGCGGCCAGGGTCAGGTTGTCGGTGGCCTGGGCCTTGACGGAAATCTGCCCGATGGGCAAGAACACTTCCTTGGTTTCGATACCGGGACTGGTCACCGCCTTGGCCCCATCAAGTGGTGCTTGCGAATAGGAAATCGCATGGGCGCCGAATAGCAATCCCTCGCCCCAGTAATTGGTATGGCGGCCGATCTTGACGTTCACCGAAGCATCGCCCAGGCGCAGGTTCTTCCAGACAAAGGCATCGAGAATTTCCCCCGACGGCCCTTCGACGTAGCGCTTCACTTCAGAGCTGTAGTGATCGTTGTCGTAGCTGGTCTGGAAGCCGGCAACATGACTGCGCACATCGTTATCGTGGTACGCCTGGTCATACCAGCCGGCAGCGCTGAGCCGCGCTCCCCAGTCCTTGCGGTAGGCAAAATCGAGTTCGGTGAGCAAGTCGATGCGGTTGGTGACGATGTCGCCCTTGTCGAACTTGCCGTCGGATTCATCGTAGTTGGGGTTGTTCATGATGCGCCGGTCCTGGTCCTCCATGCGCATCCCCAGGTTGTAGCGCAGGGTGTTGTCCCAACGCAGGTGAAAGTCCGGGTTGGACAGTTCGATCGGCGCCGCCAGCACCGCACCACCGTAACCCAACGCCATTTCCCCGACCGCCAGCAGTACCATCGCCCGCTGGGCTCGCATGCGCCCCTGTTTACTCATCTTTTTCATGCAAACCACCTTTTGTTTTTATTGTCAGTCGTTTTGGCTGCACCCCGGCCGCAGGGCGTCATGGCTAGCGCCCGATGGGGTAAATGATGGATTTTTCCTGGGTGAACTCTTTAAGCCAGTTCGGCCCGAATTCGCGGCCCAGGCCTGAACGTTTGAAGCCGCCAATCGGCGCATAAGGCAGGCTGCCGCTGCCGCCATTGAGGTACACGCTGCCCGCACGAATGCGTCTGGCCAGGGCGTAGGCGGTGGCGGCATCGGCCGAGGCCACGGCAGCGTTGAGGCCAAAGCGCGAATCATTGGCGATGGCCACGGCTTCGTCATCGCTGTCGAAACCGATCACCACCCCCACCGGCCCGAAGATTTCCTCTTGGGCAATCAGCATGTCGTTGCGCACGTCATCGAACAGGGTGATGTCGCTGAAGAAGCCCTGGCTCAGGTGCGCAGGCCGCCCCCCACCACACACCAGCGTGGCCCCGGCGTCGCGGCCGCTGGCGATGAAATGCTCGACCTTGGCGCGCTGGGACTCGCGGATCAGCGGGCCCATCATCACGCTGGGGTCCGCCGGGTCACCGACCTTCCACTGCCCGGAAATGGCTTTGGCGCATTGCACGAATTGCTCACGTACCGAGTGATGCACCACGAAGCGCGTAAGCAACGCACAGCCCTGCCCCGCGTTGACCGCCAGCCCGGCGACGGCCCCCAGGGCGGTGGCCTGAATGTCGGCATCGGCGCGCACGATCAATGCCGATTTGCCACCCAGTTCCAGATGCACGCGCTTCAGGGTCGGCGCCGCTTGACTCATGATGCTCATGCCCACCGTTTCCGAACCGGTGAACGAGACCATGTCCACCCGCGGGTCGCTGCTCAGCAGGCTGCCCACTTCAATACCGCCGGTGACAATGTTGAGTACGCCCTTGGGCAGGCCGATTTCTTCAGCGATCTGACCGAACAACAGCGCCGAGTACGGGGTAAATGGCGAAGGCTTGAGCACCAGGGTGTTGCCGGCCAGCAAGGCTGGAAACACCTTGGCCAGATTGAGCAGAAACGGAAAGTTGTAGCCGGTGATACCGGCCACCACCCCAATCGCCTCACGCTCCACCGTGCCGCTGCCGAGGATCATCGGCCCGGTCGGGTTGAACGAATTGGGATTGGCCTGCACCGGAATCTGCAGGCTGTCACTGTGCAGAGACTGCTCGATCGCGGTCAGCACATGGCCCAGCGGCATGTCCACCTGCATGGCGTAAGTCACGCCTTGCGAGCAACCGACTTCAGCGATGATCAGCGCGGCAAGCTGCTCCCTTTTGGCCACCAAAGCGGCGTGCATCCGCCGCATGTACCCGACTCGTTCGGCCATGCTCAACCACGGCCAAGGGCCGTTATCAAAGGCGTTGCGAGCAGCGGCAATGGCCGCGTCGGCGCTGTGCAGATCACCGCTCGGTGCATGACCGATGACCGCTTCGGTGGCCGGGTTGAGCACCGCTTCGCGCGGACCGTTGACACCCACCCACGCACCATCGATGTACAGCTTGTCCAGCTGGGTAAAGGGAACTCTCATGGTGTTGGATCTCCTGAGACTTTGCCGGTGATAATTTCTGCAGCGCGCATGGCAATGGCCATGGCTGGGGCATTGGTGTTGCCAGAAACCAGGCACGGCATCACCGAGGTGTCGACCACACGCAGCCCCTCGACGCCACGCACTCGCAGTTCGGGGTCGAGCACCGACGCGCTGTCGGCCCCCATGCGACAGGTCCCGGAAACGTGATAGGCGGTCTGGCCGAAGCGGCGGAACGCGGCAAGAATTTGCGCGTCGCTTTCTACCTTCGGCCCCGGTGTCAGCTCGCCGACAATGAATGGCTTGAGCACCGGCTGTGCAGCCAGACGGCGGAACCAGCGAAACAAGGCAATCGCGGAGGTACGATCGATCTCGGCGCTCAAGTAATTGGCGTTGATCCGGGGTGGAACCGTGGCGTCCGCCGATTGAATGCGCACCTCACCCTGGCTCTGCGGACGCAGGAAATAGCCACCGATGGTCAGGCCGGGCTGCTTGTCGATTTCGACTTTGTTGCCGTCGCCGTCCATGGAATAGAGGCTGACGCCGATTTGCGCGTCCGGACGATCCAGCTCCGGGCGCGTCTTGATGAAACCACCGGCCTCGTGGGCGGCATGGGTCATCGGTCCCTTCTTGCGCAAAAAGTATTGGGCCACTGCACCGAGTAACCCAATCCCATGGAAGCAGTGATTGAAGCTGCCACGGGTGACCCGGTACTGCATGGCCATGTACACGTGCTCACGCAGGTTGCGCCCGACCTCGGGGGCGTCGTGCAGCACACTGATACCCAGCGAATTCAACAATGCGGCCGGGCCGATGCCAGACAGTTGCAAGAGCTTCGGCGATTCAATGGCACCGGCGCACAACAACACCTCGCGCCGCACGTCGAAGCGTCCCTTGCCGGCATTGTTGTTGACCAGCACGGCACAGGCACGGTGATTGCTGAACTCGATGCGTTGCACATCCGTGCTGGTCATAACCGTCAAGTTCGGGCGTGTACGCACCGGGTCGAGAAAGGCTTTAGCTGCGCTGAATCGCTGGCCTTTCCAAGTGGTTTGCGGCTGATAGCCAAAGCCACCCTGGGTGACCGAGTCGATATGATTAGTGTCTTCAGTACGCGCCACACCCAGCTCACCGGCCGCGTTGATGACGGCATCGCACAGGGCGTGGCCCGACGGGTGCACGGTGACTTTGAGCGGGCCACCGACTCCGCGCCATTGGCTCTTGCCCAACTGGTGGTCTTCGAGGGCGACAAACTGCCGGCCCATGTCTTTCCAGCCCCAGCCCGCGCAGCCTTGCGCTTCCCAATGGTCATAGTCGGCTGGCGCTCCGCGCACATAGACCATGCCGTTGACCGAACTGGAGCCGCCGATTGTTTTGCCCTTGAGCCATTGCTCGTCGGTCATACCCTCGCCGCGTGCGGCCTTGTAGCTCCACACATGCGGATTGCCAGGGCTGAGCAGTTTGCCAATGCCACGGGGCATGGCAATCAACGGGCTGGTGTGATCCGGTCCGCTCTCGATCAGCAGCACCGAAACGGTCGAGTCGGCAGACAAGCGATTGGCCAGGACGCAGCCGGATGACCCCGCACCGATAATGATGTAGTCGTAGGTTTTGCTCATTGTGGTTCTACTTTCGCTGGTTGCTGTAAGCCTTCCATCTCCAGGGCGGTACTCACCGGTGTTCGTCGGATGTATCGCGAACCTCGATGACCCGTTCCGGGCAGGCACGGGCACCGCGTTTTGCCAGCCCCTCTTGCCCAATCGGCACACTGAAGCCGCTGCTGGCGATGTAGCCGTTGTCATCGAGTGGATAGAGCGCGGGCGCGACGTTGTTGCAGCGGGCATGACCTACGCAGCCGGATTGGTTGATCAACACTTTCATGCGTTGGCTGCCTGTTTGTTCGAGGCGGTTGCCGTGGTACCCGGCTGGTCCCATTGCAGGTGCAGGTCTTCCATGCCAAATACGCCAAAGGCGTTGAATTTGGGCGTGGTGTCGTCAGCGATGCGCAGGGGCGGCAGCCGTTGCAACCACAACTCCAGGGCAATCCGAAGTTCACGGCGCGCCAGGTGCGAGCCGACGCAACGGTGCACACCATAGGAAAACGCCATGTGCGGAGACGCACCGGTACTGCGCTGGAAGTCGACTTTGTCAGCCTCTTCGAACACTTCGGGATCGAGATTGGCCAGCTCGGTGCTGATCAGCACCATGTCGCCCTTCTTCATCATGACCTCGCCGATCTGCACGTCGCAGGTGACCGTGCGGCGCATATTGACGATCGAGTACGAGCGCAGCAGTTCTTCCACCGCATCGCCAATCAGCTCGGGGGTGGCCCTCAGTTGGGTTTGCTGCTCCGGATTGCGCGCAAGATGCCGGAAAAATAGCCCCAGGCAAGAGGTCACCGTATCCAGGCCGGCAATGAATATCAGGAAGTTGATGCCGAGCATTTCATCGTCCGTCAGCGGCCGACCGTCGATCTGACTGTTCAGCAGATAGCTGGTGAAGTCATCACCGGGATCGGCACGACGCTCGGCGATGTGGTTGCGGATCCAGGCGGTGATCGCCCGCGCGTTGTCGGTCACCGTTTGCAGGTCGACGCTTTTGATCAGCGTCTGCGTCCAGTGCTGGAACAATGGCCGGTCTTCCAGCGGCCAGCCCATCAGGGTCAAGAAGATCAACGTGGGAAACGGTTTGGCGAACGCTTCGTTGAAATCGCAACGACCGTCGGCTTGCACCTCGTCAATCAGCTGGTTGGCCAACTGGCGAATGTTCTGCTCCAGCGCCTCAACCTTTTTCGGTGTGAACAGCGGGTTGAGCAATGCGCGATATTTGGCGTGTTCAGGTGGATCGATTTCCAGTGGCGCCAGGCGCCAGCTTTCCCCGAGCAACATCGCGTAGGGTGTCAAGCCGACACTGCTGAAGGTCTGAGGGTCTTGCAAAATGCGCCGCAGGTCCTCGGCACGCCGAGGTACCCAAGTGCCGGGTAAAAAGCCTAGACGTGGAATCCAGAAAATCGGTGGGGTCGTCTGGTGCAGTTCGGCGGCCCAGGTGTAAGCATTTTCAGCCTGGGCGGTGAGCTCTGCCCATAGATCGAAATCGCGGACAAGGTGCTTGGGAATGTGCGCAGGAACAGGTGCAGGCGTTTCAGGAGCGTTATTCATTATTGTTCTCCAGGTCTCTATCGGACTGGAGAAACGGTAAGGCCGCAGGAACAAAGCCACAACGAACAGAAGCGCAAATCTGTACGGCACAAACGGAATTAATTAACACTTTCACTGAAAATGTTCTAAAACTAACCCTGCTGGTGCAAAACATCCTCTGTCATTGTGTGCCCATCACCGCCGGGAAGCCGTTGTACCCGACGCCATGAAACCAATAAAAAGCGCTGCCGAGGTTCAGAATGTCTCACCTAGCTTCCGTGCAAACAGCCGATAAAAATCACGCCAGTCAACGCCACGCCTTACGTTCCCAACGCACCCGGGAATTGCTGCTGGACCACATGTATCGCCTGGCGCTGGAAAAGGGCTACGAAGGAATTACGGTCCAGCAATTACTGGACAGTACAGGGGTCGCGCGCTCCACCTTCTACGCGCACTTTCGTGACAAGGAGGATCTGATCGTCGCCGGGTACGAAGCCATTGGCGTTCCCTCGACCAAGGTCACCGAAGTCGATGGCGACCGCCGTGTCCTGCTGGATGTTTCGGCCTGGCTGTTCAGCGCCACCGAACGTCATGCGGCACTGACGACGGCGTTCTTCAGCGGCCCGGGACAGAACGTGATTCTCGCGCACCTGGAAAATATCTTGATCATCCAGGTCCGGGAACACTACCGGAAACAGGGCCTGTACCAAATCGATCAACTGCGTGGCGAGGCCGCCGTGCGCTGTTTCGTCGGTGCCTTGGTGGGGCTGTGGTTGTGGTGGGTGCGCCACGACTATCCGAACCCGGCGCGGGAAATGACCGAAACCTTCGACAGCCTGATGAACAACGGCACCTGGCCGCCTGACAACAACGTGCGCCAGTAGCGGGATCAAGAGGCGCAGGCCATGATCAGAAACTGTCGGAATGCCTGGGCCGGTGCCGACAAACAGTTATCCGGCAGCCAGATCAGCCCCAGTTCCATGGGTGGAATCACATCCACCAGCGGCCGGATTTCAATCTTCTTGCCTTCCAGAGACCAGGCCCGGTACAGCATGTCCGAGAGAATGGTCACGCCGAATCCATGCCCCACAAGCCCGCGCAATGCCTCCATGGATGAGGTACGAAAAGCCACCTTGGGTGCCAGTCCGCGGGATTCCCAATAGCGCATGGTCGAGGTCTCCCCCTCATCGACCGTGGCCAGGATATAGGCATGCTCGGCGACGTCTTCGAGATTGATCGAGGTGGCAGACATCAATGGGTGCTGACTGGCCAACCAGAGTTGGCGGCGCGAACGAATCAGCACATGGTGAGAAAAACCGTGCAAGTTCGGCGTGTTGGAGACAATCGCCAGGCCCACGTCGAGGTCGCCATTGCTCAGGGCTGCTTCAATGCTTTGGCGGTCCATGTCGATCAGGTCGATCTCTACCTGAGGATAGCTACGCTTGAAGCGTGCCAGCAGCGCTGGCAGAAAATAGCCCAGCACAGTGTAGGAGGCACCGACACGCACGGTGCCCTGCATCGCATGGCCAAGGAACAGCGGTTCACTGAGGGCGTCCTGCAGGGTGTCGAGAATGTGCCGTGCATGCTGGGAAAACTTATTGCCTTCAGCAGTCAGCGTCACGCCATGGGGCAAGCGGTCGAACAGGCTGACGCCCATCGACTGCTCCAGATGCAACACCGCTGCAGTAATCGCCGATTGCGAGACATGCGCCTTCAGTGCCGCCTGGGAAAACTGCCCGGCGTCGGCGGCGGCAACGAAATAGCGCAGTTGACGCATCGAAATATCTTTGCCTTTTGTCATCTGATTTTCTGATACCTGGCGCCTGAATATATGAAACAGCTCGGTCCTCACGCTGGTTACACTCGAGACCGGGTAGCTGCCCTGACGTATCGTTATCCTTCGAATTTCAGCGCCAATAATAAAAATGGCTGAAGGTTGAAAAATGAACGCGATCCACTACAGCGAGTACGACTGTGAAGCGTCGGGTAATTTCCTGACCGAAGCTTCATTGGCCAGGCAAGGCTTCGACATCCGGGTTGAACATGCGCAATGGTCCAACACCGGCACAGCCTTGATCGAAACCGGCGACAGTTGCCTGTTACGTCTGATGCTGCCTGCCAGTTCGCAGATCAAGCCTAACTGCGGCGGTTTTTCCAGCCACGGCGTGCCTCAATTCCAGCCTCTGGGCAAGCTGTTGTTCATTCCCCATGGCACCGAATTCCACCTGCGCCACGATGCCGGTGAGCAAAAGGCCCTCGTGTGTCTGTTCGATCCCTCATCACTCGGCGTCCTCGGCAGCTATCGCTGGAACTGGCAGGACAACGTCAGCGCAGCCATGCTCAACCTGCAAAGCGGTTACTTGCATGCCTCACTGCAACGGCTGGCCGAAGAAGTCGCCAACCCCGGCTTCGCCAGCGAACTGCACACCGAGTGCCTGCTCACCAGCATTGCCCTGGACCTGCGCCGCGAATTTATCGACGCGCCCAACGAGTCCGGCAGTGACTCACTCAACGCTGAAAAACTCAGCCCCCGGCAACTCAACATCCTGCGGGAACTGCTCGACAGCGCAAGTGACGAAGGCCGCTCTCTGGGCCACTTGGCGCGGGCCTGCGAACTGCCGTTGCGGACCCTGTCCAGTCGCTGCAAAAACACAACGGGCATGACCTTGCGCCAGTACGCCGCGCATACCCGCTTGCAAAAAGCCGTGGCGCTGTTGGCTGACCCACGGTTGCTGATCAAACAAGTGGCCTATCAGGCCGGCTTCAACAATGCCGCCGCTTTCAGTGCGGCCTTCCGTAAAGAGCTCGGTGTCACACCCGAGGAATTTCGCCACCAGCGTCAGCGTTAGAAGGCACCCTGACAAGGGCGCCTTCTAACGCTCGCGGCTTCAACGACGAATCGTGGCGGTGATTTTGGCGTGTGGCCCATTGACCTGCGCGGCCCAGGCTTCGGCCGCCTGATCGAGGGTAAAATCCAGGTAATCCACCTGAATCTGCTGCTCCTTGGCGATCTTCAGCAGACGCAGCCAGATCTGTTCACGGTCTGCGGGCGGGCGCTGGCCAGTGCCAATGCACGACAAGTTGCGAAACAACAGATCGGCAATATCCAGATTGAGCTGACGCCCAGCCCCCGTGCCAATGGTCATGATCCGCGCTCCCCAATTGGTGGCTTTCAGGGACGTCAACATCGGTTGACCGCACACGAGGTCGAGCACCACATCAAATCCGCCATCGGCCGCATCCTTGAGCGCAGCGACATCATCGCTGCCACCCAGGGTCACCACTTCATCGGCAAGGCCTCGCGATTTCAACCGGCCCAGTGCTTCAGCGGACCGGGCAGCACCGACCACCTTGCCCGCACCCAGACCGCGCGCCAGTTGCAGGGCGATCTGGCCGAGAGTGCCGGTGGCGCCCAGGATCAGCACTTTCTCGCCCTTCTGAATCGCGGCTTTTTCCAGGGGCACGATGGCGCCGGTCGCGGCAATGCCCATGCTGATCGCGGTTTTATCGTCCACGTCGTCCGGCACATTCCATACTTCGGCTTGCGGCACCAGGGTGCGCTCTGCCCACGCACCAAACGGCAACACCGAGCGTTCGCCGAAATACACCCGGCGGCCATCCGGCGCACGGCCGACGCCTTCGCCGCGAATGACACAGGGATATTCAACACCCAGACGGTAGGCGCCGAGTACATCCCAGCCGCCAAGGCCAGCGGTATCGACATCGATCAACACCGAGCCGTCTTGCAGTTGCGGATCACGAAACTCACCCACTACCGGCGGCGCATTGCGCTCGGAAATGATTGCTGCACGCATGGCATTCTCCTTGTCTGTTTTATTGTCAGGCTGCACTTGAGGCAATAATTGAACATTATTCTGTTATTTGTCTATATTTACTTCGGCAGCTTCTCTAACTGGCCACTAATGGCTCGGACTGATATCGCGGATACCCACCCAACGTCAGGAGTAGCAAGGGGCCGACGACAAAGCAGATAAAACTGAACAGCAGCATGGCCGAGTAGCCACCGGTGAGCTTGAACAACCCGGCGAACAGTAACGGCGAGATAGCCGCACCTGCGGTAATCAAGCCCAGGTGCGCGCCAAACAAGCGGCCGTAGTCGCGCATGCCGAAGTAGCGGGCGATCAGGAAAGCAGCGATATCGAACTCGGCACCCGCACCCACACCCACCAGCAACGTGGCGAGGGTGTACATCGCAATACTGGAATCCCCATAGGCAAAAATGCCACAGGCAAATGCCGGCATCAGCAGCGCCAGAGAGGCGACACCGGGCGCCCACAACCGGTCGATCAGGTAGCCCACCAGCAGCCGGCCAAGAATCAGCGACACGCCGAAGCTGGCGAAAATCTGGCTGGCCTGCAGGGCACTCAGGCCACGATCCTGCAGCAACGGGACGATGTTGGTGACCATGCCCACCACGCACGACACAACCAACGTCATCGACAGGTTGCACACCCAGAAACGCCAAGAGCGCATTGCCTCGCGCAGCAGTAGCCCGCCGGTTTGTTCACTGGTGGCGGGGAGTCGCGTCGAGTTGTGGCTGACATTGGCGGTCGGCAACAACCAGCGTAAGGCCAAGGGCAACGCCAGCAGCACCGGCAATACACCCAGCGCGAGGAATCCCGCCTGCCAATTCCACCGGCTGATCGTCCAGGCGGTGATCAGCGGCAGCATGATGGCCGCCAGTCCGGAGCCACTGAGGATGATCGCCAGCGCCAGACCACGGTTTTCCTGGAACCACAAGTTCACAAGGTGCGACCAGGTCACCTGCAACGTCCCCAGCCCGGCTAGCGGCACCAGGAAAAAGCCAAGGTAGAGGGTCCAGATCGAGCCATTGATACAGGTCAGGGTGAAGACACTCAGGGACAACGCCAGCAGCGACAGCAACGTGACCCGGCGCAAGCCGTAGCGCGAGTTGAGCCAGCCAGCCAATTGCGATGCGACGATGGTGCCCAGCGACAGTGCGGTGATTGCCGCCTGCAACTCCGCCCTGCCCCAGCCCATGGCCTGTTCCAGCGGAATCACCATGGAGCTGAAGCTGTACAGCAACAACGAACTGGAACTGGTGGCAACGCCCACCAGCGCCAGAATCAGCACTCGCCAGCCGCGTTTGAATTCTGCGTTATCAAAGCCTTTCATGGTGTGTGACCTCAGTCGTTACCGATAAACACAGCCGCTTGCGCGCTCTTGCTCAGCACCTGGGCACGGCGTGCCGGGCCAGGTGCATTGGCGACCTGGACAAGGGTGTCTTCGGGGTGAATCAGCGTCGGGCCATTACCCAATTGCTCAAGCGCCAGAAGCGCCAGGTCTTCAGCCTTGGGCAAGGCCATGGTCAGGGCGTCGGGAATATTCAGTTTGACCATGGCATCGCGCATGGTGGGTGTGTCGACAGTGCCGATGAGCAGGTTGAGCACATCGACGCCACGGTCTTTCCACTCCGCCCATAACGACTCACCGAGGTTCAGCGCAAACCCTTTGGTGGCGGTGTACATCGCCAGTTTGCGAATGCCCCCCAATGCAGCCTGGGAACCGACCAGCAGCAAGCCGCCCTGCCCGCGCTCCAGCATCGCGGCACCAAAGGCATGGCTGCATTGCATCACAGTCAAGCAGTTGAGGCGCAGCAACGCGCCCCAGTTCTCGGTCGAGGTATCGAGGAAGCGCGTGATGTAGGGGTCGCCACCCGCGTTGTAGATAAACAGACCAACTTGACGTTCACCGACAGCCGCGAGCAATCGCTCACAGGTATCGGGCTGAGAAAGGTCCTGGATTACCACCAGCACTTCGATGGCGTAACGTTGCTCTAATTCGCCTTTCAATTGCGCCAGGGCGTCGCCACGGCGCGCCACCAGCACGCAGTTGAGGCCACGCTCGGCGAGGGCACGGGCAAACGCCGCGCCCACTCCATGGGAGGCACCGGCAATCACCGCCCACGGACCATAGCGATGCAGGAAGGCATTATCAGAAACAGACATAAGCACTCCGAAAACGAAGGCCCGGCGACCAGCCACCGGGCGAGAAAGGTTTCACCCTGTCAGGCGACGGGTGGCAGGTCGATGTGGCTGGCGGAGGCGCCAATGGCGGTGCTGCCGTAGACCAGAACACGTCGTTCGATTTGCGCCATGAACAGGCGCAGCAAGGGTTCGTCGTATTCCGGCCCGGCGCTGTTGACGAAGGCTTCCAGCGCTGTGTCAATCTCGCTGTAATCGTTGAACGTGCGGTCCAGCAGGACTTGCGCCTCCTGCTGTTCCAGCTCGCGCAAGTGCAATTCCATGGCATCGCCACGGCCCAGGTACTCCACCAGTTTGCTCACCGCGCTCAGCTTGGTTTTCTGGAAGTCACTGCCGACCTCCACCTGCGCCAGGGCATCGGCGAGCATGGTCAGCAACTGGGCATTCGGGCCGCTGCTGACCATGTCCAGTTTCGGCGTTTGCAGAGGCACACCCATGGCTTCGGCCAGCGCATGCACCACCACCCGGCGCAGGGCGATGTCAAACTCGGTGTAGGTGTCATGTGGGTCGCCCGGTTGTGGCGTGGCCACCGACGCCGAGAACTGCATCGTGCTGACGGTGGCAAACAGTGCCGTGTGGTAACGCACCACATCGGGGTCCGCCGGTTCGCCGGTTACTTGCTGATAGTAGCGATACAGGGCCGCGAAGCTGTCCCCGAGCGGCTCGTAATTGTCACGCATGCGCGCCGACGCCAGGTCGGCCAAGGGATCGCCGATCATGGCAAATTCGAAATCGTAGAGACCCTGTACCTGTCCGTTCTCGAACAGATATTGCCCTGAATCGTACTGCACGAAAGCAGGCCGGGTACGGTGCTGCGGCACATTGCGGCGCAACCAGCCGAGGGCGAATTCAGCCAGCGGCTGAGGCCTGGTTTTATTGCGCGCATACAGCGGGTAATAAGCCTCTAGGCCTGCGAGGGTGATGTCCTCGGCACTGGTCGGCAGATGAATGCCCTGCTCAATGAAGGGTTGCAACGGCAGTTGGTGCATGCGCGCCATGGCGTAGACCCACTGGCGTGCGACAGCATGGCGCTCGGCATCACTGGTCGCCGTGCTGACATCACGACTGCCCGGCACTAACTCCATCACGATGGCTTGCGGGTCTTCGCAGAAGCCGTAGATACGCGGCACCGGCACACCTTGCTGGCCGAGCAAGGTGAGAATATCCGCCTCCCGGCGCAGATCTGGGAATGGGCTGACATCACCACCTCGCTCGCCACGAATATGCAATTGAAGGGTTTCGCCATCGCGTTGCAGTTCAAGGTTCCACGCCGGACGCCAGCGCAGCAGGCGTTGCATGGCCGTGATGTTCCCGCCCAGCAGCCCTTCGACAAAGGTGCGCAGCTTTTCTTCGACCGGATCAACAGTCGCATTTATTGTTGTTGGCATACGGGGTCTTCCTCAGGCGCTGATGTTCAGCGCCGCTCTCAATGGGTGCTGGTGCTACCAGCGTTCGGCCCGCCTACCTGCTCCAGCGGCACGCCCTTTTTCTTCGCCAGGTCGGCGGTGTCCAGGTACTCGCGCCAGGCACAGATCAGTCCGTGTTCGTCCAGCTCATACACCGCCACCATCGAGTGCGGCATGGGGACGCCGTTGCTGACGCAGTAATCGTCGCGTTCGGTCATCACCACGCGCTCCGAAGAGACGATGTGGCGCGTGGTGCAACGGTTATGCGTGACATAACTCATCTGTCGCTCTATCTCCCGGCGTAACGCGTCGCGCCCCCGGATCACAGGACCACCGGGCACCCACAGTTGCCAGACGGCGTCGTCGGCGAAGGTGGCCATGATGCGTTCGATATCGGGGCGGCTGCCGTCGCTGCCATCGCCCCAGGCGGCCAGCATGTCGAGGATGAAGCGTTCCTGTTCGAGTGCCATAAAACGGGCTCCAGTGCAGTGAATGGATCGGGATCAGACCGAGGTTTGGGGCAGCAGGAAGTTGCGCACCACCGGCACCATCGGTGTGCCGCAACTCATACCGCCGTCCACGCGCATCAGCGTGCCGTTGACATAGGCGGCGTCGTCGCTGGCGAGGAAAGCGGCCATGGCGGCGATGTCTTCCGGCTCGCCCAGTTGCGGTACGTTTTGCAGGTCGAGAAAGGCCGACTTCATCGCCTCGTTGGCCCAACTTTCCATGGCTGGCGTGCGAATCACTCCCGGCAGGATGCCGTTGCAACGAATGCCGCGTTTGCCAAAGGTGGCGGCAATGCTTTGCACGTACCAGTTGAGCGCGGCCTTGGAGGCGCCGTAGCTGAACTGAGAAATTTCGCCGGCAATCGAGCTGGTGGACGAGGTGAACAGAATCGAACCGCTGCCCTGGGCGAGCATGTGCGGCAAGGCGTATTTGCACGCCAACACGCCGCCCAACACGTTGACGCGCATGCAGTTGTGGAACAGCTCGGTGTTGAAGTTGATGAAGTCGATATCGCGGGTGGTGGCCGGGTTTCTGTACACGGCGTTATTGAACAACACGTCGATACGACCGAAGGTCTCGACGGTCTGCTCGACCATCTGCCGCAAGGCGTCTTCCTCACCAACATCCACTTGCATGGCCATTGCCTTGGCACCTATTTCAGCTGCCACGGCCTGCGCCGATTCGACGAAAAGGTCGGTGACCACTACCGTGGCGCCCTCCCGGGCAAAACGCAGTGCCGAGGCGCGGCCGATGCCACTGCCGGCGCCGGTGATCACGCAGACCTTGCCGTCTAAACGTTGCACAATCTCGCTCATAAAAGGGTCTCGGGACGGATAAAAAAATCGGCGCCCGTGACGAGCGCCGAAAAGGAGCATGAGGTCAGCGGGTCTGGCCACCGGCGATGGTCTGCGGATTGGCTTCACGCTCGGCGACCGGTTCCTGGCGGTAGCGCGTCGAGCCGTTGCCGAACATGCCGTACTGGTCACGGGTGAAGTCGTACAACGAGTAGGAATCCTGTTGCGGGTTATTGGGAATGCCATAGGCCTCGATGTTGTATTGCGAGCCGGTACGGAACAGCGCGCCGCTGTCGTCCCAGGCGTCGTAGACCGCAGCACCAAAGGTGTCCTCGTCGATGTAGTAGCGACGTTTTTTCTGCGCGTGGCGGACGCCGTCCTTGCGGGTCGCTTCCACCACCCAGACACGGTGCAGTTCCCAGCGCTCACACGCGGGATTGATGTGTTTGGGCATGAGTTTTTTGTCCATGTCGCAACCCCATTTCAGCGTGTAGTTGCTGTAGGGGATGAACATTTCCTTTTTGCCCACCAGCTTCCAGTCGAAACGGTCCATCTTTCCGGAGAACAGGAAGATTTCGTCGTAGAACGCCACCCCGCCGAACGCCGAGTTGGGGGTGTCGTAGTTGAATTCCGGAGCCTTGCGCACGCGGCGCTGGCCGGTGCTGTAGCTCCAGGCGTAGCGCGAGTCGGAGACCGGGTCGAGATAGTCCCAATACCCGGATGCCTGCCCGGCCGTACGGGCCGGCGCGACGATGCGCGACCAGATACGCTGGGCGATTTTCGGATCACGCCCGGGAACATCCATCTGGTAGAAGGGTTTTTCGCCGGTGGACCGATTGGTGTTGGTTAGCGTCGCGTGGCCTTCATTGACCACGTAGGCACTGTGGTTCCAGTCCCAGCCATTCACGCCCTGATAGTTGAGGATGTAGTTCCACATCAATTCCCGGCCATCTCGCGGCAGCGGGAATGGCAGGCCGCCCCGGCACCCTTCGCTGATCGACAGCCCGTCGTTCTCGGTTTTGCAGTCCTTGCGGCTGGCGTTGCGCTGGGTGGCTGCCAGGAAATTCGCCGGAAAGGTTGCCGTCCTGTGGGTGGGGTACACCTCAAGGTAATAGGTGTCGGGGTTCTGCTTGAGCAGTTGCAGCTGCCCGGCCGCCAATTGGTCGGCGTACTGGTCGGCGTTGGCCGCCGTAATGCGCAAGCGGGGTTTTTCATTGGCAAACGGGTTGGGCCAGTTGCCGTCGCCCGGCACCAGCCCTGCGGGCACTTTCAGGCCACCGTCGTAGGGCGGAATAGTGCCTGCCGCGTTACCCGCCACAATCGCGCCAAAGGTCGTCAGCTTGCCGCCCAGGTCGGCGGTGGTAGCGCCCTCATCGGCCACAGCCGACCCCGCCAAAGCAATGGCTACAAGGCCCATCGCATATGCATTAACCGTCATAACGTTCTCCATTCAGATGGGTGATCGCCGAGTCCGGTGATCACTGCATTGCAGTTCAGGCGCGGCTCAGAACGCAGTGCTGAGGGTCAGCGAGACCCAGTTGCGGTCGGTCAGGCCGACGTCGCCGGTGCCCCCGACGACGGTTTTTCCGACGCCGGCGACGTCTGCATATTTGCGTTCGCTGCCGTAGCCGATGTACGACAGAGTCACGTCGACGCGCTCGTCGTAGGTGCCCTTCACACCCGCTTTCCAGGTGTATTTCCCTTCGTTGCCACCGCCCGTGGCGGCATTGCCGTTTACGCCGTAATCCACACTCATGGGAGTGGAAATATTCCAGCCGGGAAACACCCCCAGCCATTGCGGCGCAAAACTGACGGCCAGACCGACATAGTTCTTGGTGGCGCAGCCGTAGTGCTTGTCCTGCCCCTCCGGGCAGCCGCCATAGCCTTCACCTTTGAACAGTTCCTCGTGCTTGGTCACCCGTTGCACATGACTGAACGCCATTTCGGTGATCAGGCTGCCGGTGTCGAAGTAATCGGTGCGCGGTAGCAGCCACAGGCCGTTGACCACCATGTGCCAGGTGTCACCGCGAGCACCCTGATTGTCGGCAGTGCTGATGTTGCTGGAGACCAGCGAGGTGTTCTGGCGATACGACAGGTCTACGCCAAGGGAGCCGCCCCCCAACACCGGGCCTGCGGAGTAACCCAGGCCATAGAGCTTGACGTTCTCGGCGTACACGTAACGGGCGAAGGTCGGCGCCACTTGCAGGCCCCACGGGTTGTAGTCATCGAACTCGCGATAGAACGCGCTGACCTCCGAATGCAGGAAGTCGAAGCTGTAGGTGCCCATCACGCCCCAGTTGCCCCTGTCCTTGGGTTTGACCGGATCAATCAAAGGCCGCGAAACACCGCTGAACAACGGCAAACGGTCCGGCCCTTCCAGGGCGACGTCGGCGGAGGCCAGATAGGTACCGCCTTCAGGCGCGCGCGTGGTGTCCCATTCGAAGAAGTATTGCGCTGCCAGCGACAACTTGTCGGTGACCTGAGCCTGGGTTGAAATCTGCGCCAGCGGCAGGAAGATTTCACGGGTCTCGGTACCGGGGTTGCTCACCGCCTTGCGCCCATCCAACGGTGCTTGCGAGTAGGACACCGCATGCCCGGCAATCAGCAGGCCGTTGCCCCAGTACACGGTATGCCGGCCGGCACGCACGCTGACCGGAATCTCACCCAGGTCGAAGCGGGTAAACGCAAAGGCGTCCAGCAACTCGCCGCTGGGTCCGCGGTGGTAACGCTTGGTGAAGCTGGAGTATTTGCCGTTGTTGTAGCTCGGCGTGCTGGTACCGGGAAACGCGCCTGGGTAGTAAACATTGCCGGGGCTGGTTTCGACATCAGTGTTTTCATATGCCTGGTCGTACCAGCCAGCGCCACTGATGCGAAAGCCGTTGTACTGCTTGTACGCGACCTCCATTTCGCTCATCAAATCGACCCGATTGGTCACCACATCGCCGCGATCAAACTTGGCATCGGACTCGTCGTAGCTGGCGTTGTTGGCCAACGCGGAGTCGCGCCCCTCGGCCCGGATCCCGAGGTTGTAGCGCACGGTGTTGTCCCAGCGCGCGGTCCAGTCCGGATTGCCGGTATCAAACTCGGCGGCCTGCACAGCGCCAACAGTCAAGGCACACCCGGTCACGCTGAACCAGACAGCCAGGCTTAACGGCTTTAGCTTTGCGTCGATCATCAACACTCCCATTACTTTTTTATTGTTGTTGGCAGCCGAAGCGTTGGGCCGTCTGGACCGCGCCAATGAGCGCTGATCCGTGGGCTTTCGGTATGGACTGAAGTAGACGGGACGGGGAGGTTTGAGACAACGATTGGGAGTATTGCTGAAATGCATTTTGGTATTGGTCAAATACTCCCGACCTATACTCAAAGGCCCTGGATTGTGCTTTTTTGAGTACAGGAGGTGACCATGAAATCGGGAACCCAGACAGCGGCACTCCTAGCCGCTGCGATAATCGTCGGCTGTACGACTTCATCAAGCCAGACAGTGACTGTTCCCTTGAACGCTACACCACGCAACGGCGGTCAGATCGCCAATACAACGCTGGCCGTTCAGGGCAATGAGACAGCGTTTTCCTTTGTCGTCAGTGGAGTTCCAAGCGGCACTCTTCGGCCCTTGAATCTCTACACGTTTATCAACAAAGGCAGCTGCGAGCGGCCCGGGTCTGTCGCCTATGCAATGAATGACCGGATCAACACCAATCGCATTTCTGCAACGCGCGGCTGGACCTATTCACGAAGTGCGCCAGTGGCGCTGTCAGAGCTGCTTTCTGGTGGATATTACTTAGTGGTAAGGACCACACCGGCCGATGGCAACGTGGATATTTTCTGTGGGGATATCAAGCCAGAAACAAGGTGAAAATGACACCAGACCGGTAACCGGCTTTATCTACAACAGCGTGAAGAACAGTGTGCATACCGGTATTTGAATAACCGATACCGCCCCATTGTTTTTGTGATTTTACGATGGCAAAACCGCTCCCTAGACTCCAGCCAATAACTAGGCAACGCCGCTCTCCTGGCGCCGCCATGACAATAAAGCCTGGAGGATGAACATGAGTGCGCCCCCATCTCTGGATGACAAATACGTCCAGCACACTGGAAAAGTCTTGCTCACCGGCATTCAGGCGCTGGTGCGTCTGCCACTGATGCAGCGCCAACGCGATCTGGCCAATGGTCTGAACACCGCCGGGTTTATTTCCGGGTACCGTGGCTCGCCGCTGGGTGGTTTCGACCAGGCATTGTGGAAGGCGCGCGACTACCTCAAGGAACACCACACGGTGTTCCATCCAGGCATGAACGAAGACCTCGCTGCTACCTCAATCTGGGGTACGCAACAGGTCAATCTCTTCGAAGGCGCCACCTACGATGGCGTGTTTGGCATGTGGTACGGCAAGGGGCCGGGCGTCGACCGCTGCGGCGATGTGTTCCGCCACGCCAACGCCGCCGGCACCTCGCAATTTGGCGGTGTGCTGGCCATTGCCGGAGATGACCATGGCGCGCGCTCCTCCTCACTACCGCACCAGACCGAGCACATTTTCAAAGCGGTGATGATGCCGGTGCTGGCGCCATCGGGGGTGCAGGAATACCTCGACTACGGCATGCATGGCTGGGCCATGTCGCGCTATTCCGGCTGCTGGGTCGCCCTCAAAGCGGTGGCCGACACCGTAGAGAGCGCGGCCGTCGTCGACATCGACATTCATCGCGTACAACCGATCATTCCCGATATCCCGCTGCCCGAAGGTGGCTTGAATATCCGTTGGCCAGACCCGCCCCTGGCACAGGAACAGCGCCTGCTGGAACACAAGCTATATGCTGCCCTCGCCTATGCCCGGGCCAACCGCCTCGACCGTGTCGTGATGGACTCAGCGAAAGCGCGCATCGGCATCATCACGTCAGGCAAATCGTACCTCGACGTTTGCCAGGCACTGAAAATCCTCGGCATCGACGAAACACTCGCCCAGCAGATTGGCCTGCGGGTCTACAAGGTCGGCATGGTTTGGCCGCTGGAGGCTGAAGGCGTCCGGCAGTTTGCCGAGGGCCTGGAAGAAATCGTGGTGGTGGAAGAAAAACGCCACATGATCGAATACCAGTTGAAAGAAGAACTCTACAACTGGCGCGAGGACGTACGCCCGCGCATCGTCGGCAAGTTTGACGACAAGGGTGAGTGGAGCCTGCCGCACACGGGTTGGTTGCTACCAGCCATCAACGACCTGACCCCGGCGATGATCGCCCGTGCGCTGGCCAAGCGTATTCTGCGTCTGCATCAAAGTGGCCCGCTGCAAGTGCGCCTGGCCGTGCTGGATGCGCAACTGGCTAGCAAAGACCAATTCAGTAACCTGATGGAACGCGTGCCCCACTACTGTTCCGGTTGCCCGCATAATACATCGACCAAAGTCCCGCAGGGCAGTCGCGCACTGGCGGGCATTGGCTGCCATTACATGGCCGCCTGGATCTACCCGCAAACCCAGACTTTCAGTCAGATGGGCGGCGAAGGCGTGGCGTGGATCGGCCAGGCACCGTTCACCACTACTCAACATGTGTTCGCCAACCTCGGTGACGGAACCTATTTCCACTCCGGCATTCTCGCGATTCGGGCTGCCATCGCGGCCAAGGTGCAGATCACCTACAAGATTCTCTACAACGACGCCGTGGCCATGACCGGCGGCCAACCGGTGGACGGCAGCCTCAGCGTGGCGCAAATCAGCCGGCAACTCGTTGCCGAAGGCGTGCAGCGTGTGGTGGTGGTCAGCGAAGATGTCGAGAAATATCAGCACATCCATGAACTGGCAGACGGCGTGCCGGTGCTGCGTCGCGACCAGATGGACGAAGTGCAGGAACAGCTGCGCCAGTTCCAAGGCGTATCCGCAATCATCTATGACCAGACCTGCGCTGCGGAAAAACGTCGGCGTCGCAAGCGCGGCAAGTTCCCGGACCCGGCACGCCGGGTCGTGATCAACGAAGCGGTGTGTGAAGGCTGTGGAGATTGCAGCAGCAAATCCAACTGCATGTCGGTGGTGGCGGTGGAAACCGAGTTCGGCCGCAAACGGGAAATCGACCAGTCCTCGTGCAACAAAGATTTCACCTGCCTTAACGGCTTTTGCCCGAGTTTCGTCACGGTCGAAGGGGGCTCGTTGCGCAAACCCAAAGCGCTGGCAGCCAAAGCGGATGAAGTATGGGCATTGCCCACGCCATCAACCGTTACGCTGGATGAGCCCTACAGCATTCTGGTGACCGGCGTGGGTGGCACCGGCGTGGTGACCATCGGCGCCTTGCTAGGAATGGCAGCGTTTATCGAAGGCAAAGGCACGCTCAATCTGGACATGGCCGGCATGGCGCAAAAAGGCGGCGCGGTGTGGTCGCACATCCGCATTGCCGCGCACCAGGATCAATTGTTCGCTCCCCGGATTGCCGAAGGTGAAGCGGCGCTGCTGTTAGGCTGCGACCTGGTGGTCAGTGCCAACACCGAAACTTTGTCCAAGCTACGTCAAGGCGTTACCCATGCCCTGATCAACAGCGAAGAAACCATCACCAGCGCATTCGTGCGGACCTTCGCCCAACAGGCGGAAAGCGGAGATTTGCTGAAGCACCCGGACCCGAAATTCCACACCCACAACATGTCGGCACAAATCGCCGAAGCGGTTGGCCATGCCCAGGCGGACTTTGTCGACGCGAGCAAAATCGCCACGGCATTGATGGGCGATTCGATTGCCACCAACACCTTCATGCTCGGCTACGCCTACCAGAAAGGCTGGTTGCCGGTGGGCGAAGCCGCGCTGCTGCAGGCTATCGAACTGAATGGCACTGCGGTGCCCTTCAATCTCGCAGCCTTTGCCTGGGGCCGGCGCAGTGCCGAAGACTTGCCACGGGTCTTGCGCAAACTGGAAGCAGGCAAAGTACAGAACGCAGACCGCCTGTTGTCGCAGAGCCTTGAAGAAACACTGGAACGACGCATGGAATTTCTCACGGCGTACCAGAACAAGGCCTATGCCCAACGTTACCGACAACGGGTCGAGCAATTCATGAAGGCGGAAACGGCGCTGCTCGGGCAACCGGGCAAGCTGTCGGCAAGCGTCGCCCGTTACTACTTTAAAGTGCTGGCGATCAAGGATGAATACGAAGTGGCACGCCTGTTCACCGATGGCCAATTCCTGGAAAAAATCCAGGCGGGCTTCGAGGGCGACTACCGCCTGCGCTTCCACCTGGCGCCACCGTTGCTGAATGATAACGGCAGCGGCCGTGAGCCGAAAAAGCGCAGCTTCGGCCCGTGGATGCTGCAAGGCTTCAAGCTGCTGGCCAGGCTCAAGTTTCTGCGCAACACCTGGCTCGATCCGTTCGGCCGCACCCACGAGCGCAAAGTGGAGCGCAACTGGCTGGCCAGTTACGAAAGCGTCCTCGATGAAGTACTCACTGGCTTGACTGCCGACAAGCTGAGCCTGGCTCAGGAGTTGGCGGAGCTGCCAGACAGCGTTCGCGGTTATGGTCCGGTGAAAGAGCGTTTCCTCGGCCACGCCGAACAGCGCCAGGCGCAGTTGCTTGGGCAATGGCGTAATGGTCCGAGTGCCACGTTTCACGATGCCAGCCAGGTCACCGGCAAAATCGCCGTGACTCAACTGTAAGCAGCAACCCGGGCGGCATGCAGTGAGCCCGGGAGTTGGCTAAAACAATAAGGTCGAGCAATGAACGAAGAACTGGCTAAAAACTACCGGGAAATTCTCCAGGCAGTGGGCGAAGATCCGCAGCGAGAAGGCTTGCTGGATACGCCAGAACGCGCGGCCAAGGCCATGCATTACCTCTGCCATGGCTACCGGCAAACGCTGGAAGAAATCGTCAACGGCGCACTGTTTGAATCGGACAACGATGAGATGGTCATCGTCCGTGACATCGAACTGTACTCACTCTGCGAACACCACCTCCTGCCGTTTATTGGCAAGGCCCATGTCGCCTATATTCCCACCGGCAAGGTGCTGGGGCTGTCGAAAGTGGCCCGCATTGTCGATATGTTCGCTCGCCGTTTGCAGATTCAGGAAAACCTGACACGGCAGATTGCCGACGCGATTTCCCAAGTGACCGATGCCGCCGGAGTGGCGGTAGTGATCGAGGCAAAACACATGTGCATGATGATGCGCGGTGTGGAGAAGCAGAACTCGGTGATGAGTACTTCAGTGATGCTTGGCGCCTTCCGCGAGTCGTACAACACCCGTCAGGAATTTTTGCAGCTGATCCGCAGCCGCTAGGCGAGGCGCCAGGCGCCCCACCTTCAACTCAACTGAGCATCAGCATCCCGCCGTCAATCATCAGCGTCTGCCCGGTGACAAATCGAGAACCTTCTCCGGCAAGAAATACCAGCACTGGCGCCAGATCCCGGGCCGGTTCACCCAGTTGTCCGCCGATGGGCACTTGCCCTGCCATGTACGCATCGTGCTGCTGCAGTTGTTCGGCGCTCATGCTCGCGCGAGTCGCCTCGTACATCGGCGTCCACATCGCCGGGGCGATAGCGTTGACGGTAATGCCCAATGGGCCCCACTCCCGCGCCACCGTGCGCGTCCACGCCAGCACGGCTCCCTTGCTGGCCGCGTAATGGGCTTTGCCGGGCTGTCCGATGACGCCTGCCGCAGAGGCGAAGTTGATGATCCGCCCACCGCTGCCCTTCAGCAGCTCATAGGCCGCGCGGTTGGTCAGGAATGTGCCACGGGTATTCACCGCAAAGACTTTTTCCCACTCGTCCAGCGTGATGCTGTCGGCACTGGCATTCGGCGCGATACCCGCAGCATGTACCAGCACATCCAGACCATTGAGCCGTTCGTTGGCCCAGGCGAAAGCGGCGTCCACGGATTGGCTGTCAGCGATATCGCAGACTCGTGTATGCGCCCACCCGCCACCGTCCCCCGTCATCGAGGCGGCTTCGCCCAGGTCGAGGCTGACGACATAGGCTCCCTCCTCCACAAATGCTTTGACCACTGCCGCGCCAATACCCCTGGCGCCCCCCGTGACGATGATGCGTTTACCGGCCAGTTGCATGGGCTGTTCCTCTGATATCAGACTGTTTGATCGATGCGCTGCAACGCCGTAGCGAACAGACGCAACGCTGAGGCGTGGTGTTTTTCACCCGAGACCATCGAGGCTTTGCCCGCACACGCACGGGCGTAACTGACTTCGAGAAAGATGCCGAGCTTGAAGCCGGCCAACACCAGGTACCAGGTGAAGTCCGCCAACGAGCGCGAGCTGCCGGCGCGGTAATGGGCGACCAGTTCGTCGCTGCTGCAAAAGCCTTCCCAGGGGCGAACTTCAATGGTGCCGGCACCACGACCATCAGCACCGGGCCAGGTGACTACCAGCCAGGCAAGGTCGAGCAACGGATCGCCGATGGTCGCCAGCTCCCAATCGACAACTGCGGCCAGTTCCGCGCTGTCGTGGCGAAACATGACGTTGGACAAGTGAAAGTCACCATGCTGGATACCGGTCTGGAACTGCGTCGGGTAATGCTCGCTCAACCAGTTGGCCAACCGGGCAAGTCCCGGCAGACCGCTCGCGCCCGGCCAACCGGGGTAGTCTTTGACGCTGTCCAGTTGCGCCAGCCAACGTGAGACCTGGCGTTGATGAAAACCTTCGGGCCGCCCAAAATCCCCCAGGCCCACCGCCTGATAGTCGATTTCTCCCAGACGCAATAACGCGTCCACCATGGCCAGCCCCATACGTCGGCGCATTGCTGGCTGCTGCGCGTGCGGCGTCGGCAAACCTGCCGCGCAGTTGGGATTGAAGCCCTGTACTGGTTCCATCAAATAGAAACTGGCGCCCAGAACGTCTTGGTCGGCGCAGTCGGCTATCAGGCCGGCATGGGGCACCGGCGATCCGGCCAACGCTTTGAGCAACCGTGCTTCACGGGCAATGGTTTTACTGCCGACTTCGCGCAACTCCCTGGAAGGCCGACGCAATACGAATTCGCGCGTGCCACGCCGAAAGCGCAGCAACAGATTCTGAGTGCCTCCGGTTAATCGCAGTGGGGCCTCGATGGAGCCACTTTCCAGACCCTTTGAGTCCATCCATAGAGCCAGGCGCTCGAGTTCGACCAGATCCTGCCAGTCGTTCATGCGTCGTACTCGCCCAGACTGGCCAATGCATCGGCGTATTTTTCCCGGGCTCGGGCCGCCGCGGTGGGCCGGTGGTAATCGGGGAACAGTTCGTCGCAGGGTTGATAATCGCGTAGCAGTTGTTTGGCGACCGTGATTTTGTGCACTTCGGTGGGCCCGTCGGCCAGCCCCATCTGGAAGGAGCGGACGATGTACCCGGTAAACGGCATTTCTTCGCTTACCCCTAACGAGCCATGTACATGCAGGGCGCGCGCGGCGATGTCATGCAGCACCTTGGGCATGGCGGCTTTCACCGCAGCGATGTCTTTGCGTACCCGTTTGTAGTCCTGATACTGGTCGATGCGCCATGCCGTGCGCATGACCAGCAAACGAAATTGTTCGAGCTCGATCCACGAGTCGGCAATTTTTTCCTGGACCATCTGCTTGTCCGCCAGGCGGCTGCCCTGGGTACTACGCGACAGGGATCGTTCACAGAGTGCATCCAGGGCTTTCTGCGCTTGGCCAATCACCCGCATCGCATGGTGCACGCGGCCGCCACCCAGTCGTACCTGGGCCACGACAAACGCCTGACCGGGCGCGCCGAGCATGTCGCCAGCAGGCACTCGCACCTTGTCGAACGACAGGTAGGCATGGGTTGCGGCCGGGTCATCGGCGATACCGACGTTGCGGATAATGCTCACCCCCGGAGCATCGGCGGCAACAATAAACATCGACATGCCTTCATACACCGACACGTTTTTATCGGTGACCGCCATCACGATATAGAACGCGGCGTAGCGGGCATTGGAGGCAAACCATTTTTCGCCGCTCAGCAGCCAGTCATCACCCTCACGCACCGCTTCGGTGGTGAACACCGCAGGGTCTGCGCCGCCTTGGGGTTCGGTCATGGCGAAGCAGGACACGATATCGCCGTCGAGCAAGGGTTGCAGGTAGCGCTGCTTCTGCGCCGGCGTGCCGTAATGGGCGAGGATTTCACCGTTACCGGAGTCCGGTGCCTGACAACCAAACACAATCGGTCCGAACAGCGAGCGGCCGAGAATTTCATTGATCAACGCAAGGCGCACCTGGCCATACCCTGCCCCGCCCAGTTCCGGGCCCAGGTGACAAGCCCACAAGTTGCGCGCCTTCACCTGCGCTTGCAACGGTTTGACCAGTTGCTTGAACAGCGGGTCGTGGATATTCCACGGGCTGCCCAACACGTGGTCGAGAGGCTCGACTTCCTCACGCACGAACTGCTCGATCCAATCCAGTTCCACTTGAATCTCGGGGTCGGTCTGAAAGTCCCAGGCCATGGTGTTTCTCCTAGCAAATAGCGATCAGGCCAGCAGCATGCCGCCGTCGACCAATAGGGTTTGGCCGAGCACATAGCTGGCCAGCGGCGAGGCGAGAAACAGAGCCACATTAGCCATGTCCTGAGGCGTGCCGAGGCGCCCTTGAGGAATGGCGCGCAGCGCACCTTCCAGGCGCTTCGGGTTGCTGGTGGTCACCCGTGTCAGCTTGGTTTCCACCAGCCCCGGGGCAATGCCATTCACCCGGATACCATCACGAGCCCAGGCTTCGGCCAAGGTGCGAGTCAGCCCGAAAGCGCCGGTTTTCGAGGCGTTGTAGGCAGGGTTGCCACGGGTAGAATGGAACGCTGCTGCCGAACTGACCGTGATCATCGAACCCTTGGCTTCCATCAGCAGCGGGTGAAATTTCTGCGCGCAGACCATCAGGCTGGTGAGGTTGATGTCGAGCACGCGCTTGAAGCCCTCAGCGAGGAATTCCTGACGGTCGTAGAGCACCGTGCCTTGCGCTTGCACCAACACATCCAGACGGGTGAATGGCACACAGACCGCTTCGATCAACGCTGCATCCGCGACGTCGACCTGCGCGTAATGCAAGCCTTCAAGGTTAGAGTCGGGTGAGTCGTGATAGGCCGCCGCCGAGGCACGCGTACCCCAGACATGCACTTCGGCACCGCGCTGGCGAAAGTTCTGCGCAATGCCATTGCCGATGCCACTGGACCCGCCGACTACCAGCACGGTTTTACCGCTGAAATCCAACTCGTACATGGGTATTCCTTGTGCTTGTCGAAAAATGCTGCCGGGCAATAGGCCCACCGTTACAGCGCCACCAGGCCAGCCGAGGCCAATCGTTCGAGCTCGCTGCCGGTAAAGCCGAGGCCTTCCAGAACTTGCCGGGTATGTTGGCCGAGGGCGGGCGGTGGGCGCTGCAGCGATAACGGCAAGTTGCCGAAATCCCAGAACGCGCCGATCTGTTGCAAATCGCCGTAAACAGCATGTGAGTAATGCGCGTGCAGACCCGCGGCGGCGTGTTCGGGGCTGTCGAGAAAGGCATCCATCTGCGCCTCCAGGACGGCCTGCGCAGGAACTTGCACTTCAGCCAATGCTGCGAGCGCCGCTTGCCGGGTAAGACCTGCAAACCAGGTTTCGGGCTGATCGCCCATGAGCGCCTTGAAACGCTGGACCTCATCCGGTTGCAGCGCTGCCACCACCAGCCAGGCATCGCTACATAGATACAAACGGTGTGCGTCACTCACACCAGTCTGTTGCGCATCCATATGTTCGATTGGGGTCAGGCTGCCGTCTTCAAGCACCACCGCTTCGCTCATCGATAGCAACGTAGCGCCCAACAATGACGAGCTGACCATTTGCCCGACGCCACTGCGGTTGCGCTCGTACAATCCCAGCAGCAAGGCATAGAGCGAGGATAAACCGGCAAAGAAATCGCCCACGCCAAAACGCAGCCACATCGGCGCCTGCCCCTCTCCGCCCTGCTCCCTCTCCCAGCCGCAGGAAGCCTGCATCAATTGGTCAAAACCCGGCCAATCCGCGCGCGGTCCGGTCGGTCCGTAGGCACTGACATGGCAATACACCAGCTGCGGGTTGAGCACTTTGAGGCTCTCGTAGTCGACCTTGAGTTTGCGTGCGGCCGGCAGCCGCATGTTGTGGTGAACAACATCGGCCCAACGGGCCAACGCTTCTACGGCGGGCTCGGTTTGCTGATCGCCCAACTGCAGCGCTACCCCCAACTTGCCACGCTGGGTGCCGCTGAAAATCCGCTCCAGGCGGCGCATGGCATCGCCTTTGGGCGCTTCGACTTTAATGACTTCGGCGCCGAGGTCCGCCAGAAGCATGCAAGCAAACGGCCCGGCCAGGTAGGCGCCCAGGTCCAACACTTTTAATCCGTGAAGCGGCGGCAAAGACGCTGGCGCGAATCCGGGCCGTTGTGTCGGTGTCGTGGCGTCAGCGCTTGAAAATCCGGCGTTCCCTTCACCCGCCAGTGGCGCGCTACCGCCCACTCGCGCGGGTGGCTGCACCTGCCAGGCCGGGCCTGGTTGCAGGGTCTTTCCCAACTGCACGTCGTCGACTTCAACCACGTAGCCATTCAGGCGGGCTTGCTCGTCGAAGTAAATATCGCCAAAGGGAGCGGCCATTTGTGCGGCCACATCGTGCTGCCAGAAATGCTCGACCCAGTCCTGTGCTGGTCGTGTGGCGATGACGGCCTTGTTGGCGCCGAAGTTGGGTGCCACATGACTGGGTGGCCACAGCGCATTCAGGCGCGCCACTTCGGCTTCACCCAACTCACTGAGGGCCGCAGCCATCCACGGTGATTTGTCCGGGGAGTAATGCACATGCAGCCAGCGACCATCGGCGCACTGGTGCAATGGAATTGGAATGTGTTTATTCAGACCTTTCGCAAAGGCCGAGGTCGGTGTTTGTGCGCGGTTCCAATGCATGGTCATTGGCACCAACGCCGCCTGCGCCAGACTCGTATGAGCGATGCCGCCGCAGCCATCACGGTCACGCGCCAATAACCGCGCCATCACCCCGACTACACACAACCAGTTGGCCAGCCAATTGGCAAAGGGCATGCGCACGAATACCGGGCCGGGGCGATGCGCCGGCTGCTCGTCCAACAGTCCCAGGCGCGCCAGGATCAACGTCTCGCGGGGGATGGCATTCGCCAGTGCATGCCGTTGCGGCCAGCCGCTGATCGCCGAGATCACCAATCGAGGAAAGTCTGCAGTGAGCTGCGCGTCTGCCAGACCATGGGCCTCCGCTACCGCGGGGGTGAAGTCATGCAGCAGCACATCGGCGCTGGCTAGCAGCAGTTGCAACTGCTGGCGATCTTCGGCGTTATCAAGGCTAAGGATGACACTGCGCTTGCCTCGGTTAAGCACCGCAAAGAGTGCCTGTTGATCTCTGGCAGGGTTGCTGGGTGGTTCAACCATCACCACTTCGGCGCCCGCTTCGCACAGTTGCAAGCCGGCAGCAGACCCGGCAATGCCGGAACACAGGCTGATGACGCGAATACCTTCGAGGATTGCCTGGTTCATGCAGCACCTTCGAGTGTCTTGTTGTGTTCATAGCGTTCTGCAGCAAAGCTGCAGAACGCATCCCATCGCGTCACCCTACGCCGCCCCAATAATATTCCATAGATAGATTAGTATTCCGAATATAGAATCATAAGCCTGAATATAAACAATAAATAAAAATACGTTCAGATAACCAGAATACGCCGATCGAGGGGCTCGATATGATCCTGCGCATGGACCACTTCACCATCGTCACCAACCAACTGGAGGCGACACGGGATTTCTATGTTGAGGTACTGGGTCTGGTCGACGGGCCACGCCCGCCCTTCCCGGTTCCCGGGTTCTGGCTGTACACCCAGGAACAACCAGTTCTGCATGTGGTAGGCGTATCACAAATGCCGGAGCCGCGACGTGGCGTGCTCGACCATATGGCGTTTCGTGTCCGGGGCTTGCAGAAGATGTGGACGCACCTGGATGAGTACGGCGTGCGATTCAAGGTGATCCGTGCTCCCGGTGCCGAGCGCACGTGGCAGCTGTTCATGCAGGACCCCAATGGAGTTGAAGTGGAGTTGGATTTCGACGCCAGCGAAGTGCCGCCCGCCAACTGGAAGGAACGCCGGGGCGGCTAAATCAATCCGGCATAACTGCCGCCGTCGATCTGCAGATTTTGCCCGGAGATATAGCCAGCCTGCGCCGAACAGAGAAACGCGCAGGCGGCTGCCAATTCGCTCGGCTGGCCAAATCGTCGCGCCGCTATCGGCTTGAGCATTTCCACCCGTGCTTGCTCAAAACTGAGCTGGCGAAGTTCCGCCAGCTGCTCGGTCATAAAGCGCAGACGGTCCGTCTCAATGCGCTCCGGCAGCAGATTGTTGATCGTCACATTGTCCCGTACCACTTCGACCGACAGGGCTTTGCAAAAAGCGGTCAGCCCGGCACGTGCAGCCGTGGACAAACCCAAGGGCAAGCGTGGCGATTTGACCATCGCCGAGGTGATATTGACGATACGGCCGAAACCTCGCGCACGCATACCGCTGACCACAGCCTGAATCAGCAGGATACCCGAGAGCATATTGGCCTCAATGGCAGCCAGCCAGGCGGTGTGATCCCAATCCTCCAGACGACCCGGCGCAGGGCCGCCATTGTTGGTCACCAGAATGTCGACTACCGGGCACGCGGCCAACAATGTCGCCCGCCCGGCAGAGGTGGACAGATCCGCCACCACCGTGCGGGGCAGCCGGCCAGTGCCGAGAAAAATGTCCTGCGCGGTTTGCGCCAGGGTCTCGGCATTGCGGCCGTTGATCAGTATCTCGCAACCCTCCTGCGCCAATGCCAGCGCACAGGCTTTGCCAAGCCCTCGTGAAGACGCGCATACCACCGCCATGCGCCCGCCAATGCCCAGATCCATAGCCGTACTCCTTGCGTGATGGGGTCAGTCTTTCATGCCCAACAACGTGCTGATATCGCGTCCGGGTTCAGCATCGCTGCCGTAGGCGAACTGACCGGCGCGCTGGCGTTCGACCAGTTGTTCCATCTGGTAGCGATAACGAGTACCTGGCGTATCGAAACGCGAATGCAGGTCACGTCGCTCATCGGTCTCGAAATAGCGCTGATTCTGCGGACGCACCACCGAGTTGTCCTGGGGCTGGATGATGTAGTTGATGCGCGGCATCACGTAGCGAAACGGTGACGGTGCAGCGGTGGTATTGAACGTGACGTCACAGCGCGAGCGATGCTTGCCCACCGGCAAGAACGGTTGCAAGTTAGGAACGTCATAACCGGGACGAAATCGCGGGTAGGAGATGCACACATTACTGCGCAAATGGATGTGCAGCACCGCGCGAAAATCCTGGTATTTGGCGCGCACCCCGCCGACCCAACGCATGATCGGCGCCACTGATTTTTGTGCGACTGTACGGGTGCGGGTCACCGTTTCAGAGGTCCATTGCACCTCGACCTCGTCCGACTCGCTGATGCCGTCGCCGATGGTATTGGCATGCAGGAAATCGGCGTGGGTCAGGTCAATCAGGTTTTCTACAGAGAGCGCAGAGGTCGCATCGAATCGCACGGTGCGCTGGGTGTAGCCAGGAAGACTGCCGTCTTGCGGCAGGAACGGGATATGCGGCAGCAGCAATGTATCGGCGGCATCCGGGTTGCCGTACCAGACCCAAATGTAGCCGTAACGCTCGACCAGCGGATAAAACCCGCTGCCGCCAGTGAATGCCGTCAGCACGCACGTATTTTCACGCAGACGATAGGGATGGAATTCAGCTGCTCTCGGCTGCCCGTTTTCCCGCCACAGGTAATAGGGTTGGGCATGAATGATTCGACGGATTGGCTGGGCACTGAGGTCGCGACTATGGGAGACCGGAAACCAGGTGTCACGCAGGTCATAGTTGATCGGTGTCCAGTCACCCCGCACTTTGCGCGACGGAGTATCGGTAGAGGAAGGCACGGTATGCATGGTGAGTTCTCCTGTGCTCAGACGATCGCGCTTGCGGGAATCAGATGCGGTCGGCGCAAGGCACGCAGGTCGCGGGATGGGGCTTGCAGCAGGGCCGCGACGGCTACGCCGTCAATCAGGTGGTTCACCCGGAACGGCGACCTGCTGAATGCACGGGCAATACGCCAACGCAACGGTGCCTTGGCCGGCACGTGCTCAGTCACGAATCCTCGCCAGCACAGGCTGGTGGTGCCACGGCGGTTGGCCCCGGTTGCGATCATCAGGGTAACGAGCGGCATTTCTTCTTCGTTGAGCAAATCCACCCGAATACTGCCGCCGCTCAGGGGTACTGCGGTGCGCACAATCAAGGGGTAGTCCACCACAAACTGCGATGGCAGAAATTGTGTGGACCATACCGCACCGCGCTCCAGAACCACGCGGCCCTGCTCTCTGCGTAGATCGCCAAGGAAGAAATCGGTGAGGCGCACATGGGTAAAGCCGAGCAAGCATTCCGGGCCGTCGAGCATCGCCGCCAGATACTGGTCGTGACTCATGTTGACGACGGTGGAACCGGTAAATTCGCGACCGCTTGGCCGGTAATCGCTGCTGGGGAGCTCCCCTTGCGATGCGCCCTCACCCAACCACACATGGACGAAGCCATTGGCTTCGCTCACCTGAAAGGCCCGCACGGCGTAGCGTGGCGGTACGCGCTCATCATCATTAAGGTTGGGAATTTTTGTACAACCGCCACTGGCACCATCGAAGGTCCAGCCGTGGTAACCACATTGCAAACCAGACTCGACAACTCGTCCCAGAGCCAACGGCACCCGCCGATGTGGACAACGGTCTTCCAGAGCAAAAGCCTGCCCGGCTGCGTTGCGAAACAGGACCAGTTCCTCGCCACCAAAGGCCACCGCCAATGGCTTTTGATCATTCACAGCCTCGGAAAGCGCCATGGCCCACCAGCCAGGGGTCGTCATCGGTTTGCCTCATTGTTGTTGTGTTTTTGGGCTTTTGTTTGCAATGCAATCAACGCTAACGGTAGCGGCACAATGCTGTGAGGGCAACCATAAATAAACATTTTAATGATTTATGTTCACAATCATAAAACCCTATCTAAAACCCAGAAATACTCCGAACACTGCTCAACAAAATGGATTATCAGCCAAATAAATCGATAAATATGAACATTTTTAACTTTAATGCCCATTTTTTCCTTGAAAAGGATCAGCAGAAAACCTATAAGCCTGATCACCATGAGCATGCTCATTTACTTCAGGTGCGCTGACGATGACCCAATCCACCCTCGGCTTTGTCCTCCATGATGTTGCTCGTTTGATGCGTAAACGCTTCGAACAATGGGCCCGCGCAGCCGGTCTCACGCGCTCTCAATGGCAAGTTCTGGCCAAACTGTCCACGCATGAAGGCATTCACCAGAAGGGTCTGGCCGACTTGCTTGAAATCGAGTCGGTCACGCTGGTGCGCTTGCTGGACAAAATGCAGGAGCGCGGTCTGATCGAACGTCGCAACCACCCCACCGATCGCCGTTTTTCCTTGTTATTTCTCACTCCGGATGCCCATCCGCTGCTGCAATTCATGCGCACCATTGGCGAGCAGACTCGAGTGGAAACCATGGCCGACTTTTCCGTTCAGGAGCACGATCAATTGCTGCAGTACCTCGAACGCATGCGTGAACACTTGCTGACGGCTTGCAGCCAGCCGGTGGATGAGCTCACTGACTGCGGGGCAGACGAGGTGACGCATGGCTGAGTCCACATTGCAGCGTCATGCGGTGCAGGCAGAAGCCCGTCCACTCGACCGACTGGCGAAACCTGACGCGCAGGCGCCTGAAGCTCCCACCCTTGATCGTCATGGGCCAGAATCCTCCGGCGCTCCACGGCAACGCTGGCGCGTCGGCCTGTTTTTGCTGGCGCCGATTGTCGTCGTGGCCTGTGGCGCCTGGTATGTGTTGGGTGGCCAAGTGGTCAGTACCGACAACGCCTACGTTCAGGCCGAACGGGTGGGCGTTTCGACCGATGTGGCCGGGATCGTGGCGGCCATTGAGGTCAGTGACAACCAAGTCGTGAGCAAGGGCCAAGTGTTATTTCGCTTGAAGCCAGAACCCTTTGAAATCGCCTTGGCCAGTGCCAGCGCGCAACTGGAAGGCGCGCGCAACCAGATCCTTTACCTCAAGGCCAGCTACAACCAGTCACTGGCCGAAATCGCCCAGGCTGAAGCCAGGCTGCCCTACTACCAGACCAATTTCCAACGGCTGGAAAAACTGGTCAGCGTTGCCGCCGTCTCCAAGACAATCTACGACGACGCCCATCAGGACCTCGACAATACCCGCCAGCAGGTTTTGGTAGCCAAGTCCCAGGCTGCTGCGGCATTAGCCCAACTGGGAGGACGGCTGGACAGGCCTCTCGAGCAACATCCCTCCTACCTACAAGCACAAGCAGCGCTCAATGAAGCCGAACGCAACCTGCGTAACTCGGTGGTGACCGCCCCGTTCGACGGCGTGGTGACCAACGTGGACTCGTTGCAAGTGGGCGCCTACCTGCAACCCCCACAATCAGGCTTTAGCCTGGTGTCCAGCGAACACCTATGGGTGGCTGCCTCGCCGAAAGAAACCGAGCTGACCAACGCTCACGTCGGCCAGGACGCAACCATTGAGGTAGACACTTATCCCGGCGTGACCTGGCACGGCACCGTGGAAAGCATCAGCCCGGCTTCCAGCTCCAGCTTTTCGCTACTGCCGGCACAGAACACCACGGGCAATTGGGTGAAGGTTGTGCAGCGTATTCCGGTGAGGATCCGTATCGACGATGCCGTAGGCAAACCCGCGCTGCGCCACGGCATGAGTGCCTTGGTAGAGATCGATACCGGAACCGCCCGTGGTCTGCCGAAACCGCTGGCCAACCTGCTCGCCCGCCATCATGAGTGAAGTAACTGGGCCGCTGCCACCTTCGCCGCTACGAGTACTGATTACGCTGTGTGTGGTGCTGGCAGTGGTCATGCAAGCCTTGGACACCACCATCGCCAACGTCGCCCTACCCTATATGCAGGGCAGTGTGTCGGCCAGTGCCGACCAGATTAACTGGGTACTGACTTCCTACATCGTCGCCACCGCCATCATGACGCCGCCCTCGGCATTCCTTGCCCGACGCTTCGGTCGCAAGCGCGTATTGCTGTGGTCGATCTTCGGTTTTGTATTGGCGTCGGTGCTCTGTGGCATTGCCCGGTCCCTGGAAGAAATCATCCTGTTCCGTTTGCTGCAAGGGCTGGCAGGGGCAGCATTGGTGCCGTTATCGCAAGGCATTCTGCTGGATATTTACCCGCAGAAAGACCGTGGCTCGGCAGTGGCCTTGTTCGGCGTGTCGGTGATGGTTGGTCCGGTGCTGGGTCCGATGATCGGCGGCTGGCTAACAGAACACCTCAGCTGGCGCTGGGTGTTCTTCATCAACTTGCCTATCGGATTGCTGGCCTTTGTCGGCATGATGCGCTTCATTCAGGAAACCCCGGCCGACAGAACCGCCCGCTTGGACTGGCTAGGCTTTGGCTCGCTCAGCGTGGCGATCCTGTCGATTCAATTGTTCCTCGACCGCGGTGAACAGCTGGGCTGGTTCGATTCAGGAGAAATCATCCTGGAGGCGCTGGTGGCCGCCATCGCTTCGTACATTTTCATCGTCCACACCTTCACCCACGACAAGCCCTTTATCAGTCTGAAACTGTTCAAGGACCGCAATTACTCGGTGGCGGTCGTGTTTATCTTCATCATCGGCATTACCTATTTAGCGTCATTGGCGCTGATGACACCCTACCTGCAAACCCTGATGGGTTACCCGGTGCTCACCGCCGGCATGGTCATGGGGCCACGCGGACTGGGGACCATGCTTAGCATGTTCCTTGCCGGGAAGATCATCGGCAAAGTGGATATTCGCTGGATACTGTTTTGCGGTTTGTTGCTGTCCGCCTGGTCGATGTACATGATGACCGGCTGGACGCCGGCAGTGTCCATCAACACCATCGTGTACGTCGGCTTTATTCAGGGCGCGAGCCTGGGTCTGTTGTTCGTCCCACTGACCACCATCGCCTTTACCACCCTAGCGCCGCATTTGCGTGGCGAAGCCACTGGTCTGTACAACCTGTCACGCAATGTCGGCTCAAGCGTTGGCATCTCGATCGTTACGGTGCTGCTGGCTCAAAACACTCAGATCAATCATGCCGAAATCGGCGCATACGTTACGCCGTTCAACCGCCTGTTCGATGCCTGGCCTGTAAACAACCAACTCAATCCATTAACCGCCGGCGGGCGTGCGGCGCTGGATGGCATGATCACTGTGCAGGCCAGCTGGGTGGCCTACCTGGATGACTTCAAGCTGCTGATGTGGTTATCCATTGGCGTCATACCCCTGCTGCTGATATTCAGGACACCGAAGTCTCAAGCAAATCAGGCCTCGTAGCGAAAACGTCCCACTGCTACATTCAGCTCATCGGACAGTTCGCGCAAAGACACCACAGCTCCGGACACCTGATGAGTGATCGCATCGCCCTCGCCGGCCATGCGTGCGATGTGCTCGACGTTGGCAACGATGCCCCGCCCACCCTCGTTCTGCACGCTCACCGCATCGGCAATCCGGTCCACCCCACGCGTGGAGTCGCCGACCAGTTCCGCTGCCTGTTGCAGGGTACTTTCCAACTCACTCAGCAGTCGGCCGCTGTCGTCCAATGCCACCGTGCCGGCGCGCAGGGCTTCGTCGACCACCTCGGACTGGCTCTCGAGCTTTACCGTCAACTGGTTGATCGAGTTGGCTGCCAGCGCAGAGCGTTGTGCCAGATTACGCACTTCGTCCGCCACCACGCTGAAGCCGCGTCCACTCTCGCCAGCCCGTGCCGCCTCGATCGCCGCATTGAGCGCCAGCATGCTGGTCTGCGCGGAAAGGTCCTTGACCTGACCGATGCTGGCGGTGATCGCAGTAGTGCTTTCGACAAAATCGCCCACCGAGCCACGGATGGCGGAGAATGCATGGCGCACGCTGTCGATTTTCTCGAGCAGTCGCGACAAGGCCAAGTGTCCATCCTGCGCACCGCGCAAACTGGCTTCGGTGCAGCTGCGCAGGCTTTCAGCATGACTGGAGATTGCCGCAATCCCGTCGCTCATCTGCTCGATGGTCATCGACACCGCGCCCACCGCACCGGCCTGCGCCGTAGAGCTTTGCGCCACACGCGCCGAAGCGCCCACCAGCTCCTCTGCCGAGGCGCCGACCGATGCCGCGACTCCGGCTACCTTGCGCATTGCCTGCTGGAAGCTATCAATGAGTTCGTTGAATGCCTGAGCCGTGTGGGCAATCTCGTCTCGACCCATGACCCGCACGCGTCGGGTCAGGTCGCCATCGCGCAACTCGATCGACGCCCTCTCGATTTCCCGAATGGGCCGGATGATTTGCGCACGCAACAAAAGACTGACTAACACAGCCAGTAAGCTGCCACCCAGCAGCACCGCGACGAGCATCCGTGAGACCTGCTGTTGTGTTGCGCCCGCCTCAGCGAAGGCGCCAGAGGTCAGCTCGGCTTGTAGGCCCAACAGCCGGTTGAATTGACCTTGCAGGCCATTGTTGTCGGCACGCACCCGACCCAGCAGCGAGGCAGCCTGTATCTGGTCACTCAAAGCAGTGCGCTTGAATTCGGCAAGCCCCTCGCCGACCACTGCGGCCTGCTCCTGCACCGCTTGATAGAGCGCTCTCTCCTCTTCGCCCAGGCGAGTTTCACGGGCCACCTTGTCCAGCCCGGCACGCATGTCGTCAACACTGGCCTGCATATCTTCAAGATATGACTCAAGGTCTTCCGCGGAAGCTTGCCCACTGGATTCAAGGATGCGCGCGCCTGTGGCATATGCGCCGACCATCGCCGCCTGCGAGGCGGCCGAGGTTTCTAACACTTGCCGATACTGCTGGAAACGCAACTGGTCGATTTCCTCGATTACCGCTTGTTGCTTAGCCAGCCCGCGGTAGGCCAGACCCGAGACAACCAGTAGAGCGAGCACAAATAACCCGGGCAGCACGAGGAGCTTGGCGCCGATTGAGAAGCCTTTCAGAAATGACATGTTGGTTACCGTTTTTGTTTTTATAGGGCGTGACTAGGCTGGCAATTTATCCTGCATTATTCTTTATACAGTATTTAATTCTATTATCAGAACGAAATTAAAAGTTTGATGTCCCGCCATCGTGCCTTGCCTCCGCCCTGCAACTAACGCCTGGCGTAACCAAAGCCAGCCAACCAGCACTGGAACGAACAGGCCCAGGTAAGCAGCGGCATTGCAAAGACCAAGGTCAGGTTCGATACCGCCCCCCCACAGAATCGCCAGTGCCTTGATTAATTCCGCCGCCAGTACCGATGAATGCCGCAGTCCTGCGGCTTCATCGAGCCTGCGGCGACCTGCTCAGCCGTAAGCGAACGTCCATGTG
This sequence comes from Pseudomonas sp. FSL W5-0299, assembly GCF_005930655.1. Classification (NCBI taxonomy): domain Bacteria; kingdom Pseudomonadati; phylum Pseudomonadota; class Gammaproteobacteria; order Pseudomonadales; family Pseudomonadaceae; genus Pseudomonas; species Pseudomonas sp. FSL W5-0299. Next base: position 127,799 of record NZ_RXHX01000005.1, on the reverse strand, counting down.
AGGCTTTCAGCAAGTGCTTACCTATTCAGGCGAGGGAAAGTTTTTCAATGAAGGCCGGGAATTCCGCTAAATGCGGAGTCACCGGGCAAGCAGGGAGGAACCCGCACCCTTCACGTAACGAAAAAATCGACGCTGCCTGGTGTCCCCAATTGCAGACAAGTTTTTGAATGGTGTGGTGGAGGTACTGTGCTCAACAGGTGAGCAAATATCGAAGGATCAAAGGTCATAAACCGAGATGAGCGAGGCAGTCAGGTTAGGAACGGATGTGAATACTTAATATGCAGTGGTCCATGCCCACTTCAGAGGAACAACTGCAAGCAGGTATGCCTGATCACGTGGAGCTCCATGCGCCAAAAACACCGTGAGAAATTGCCAAAGCTGGCCTCAATTCGGACACAAGTGGTGAGGATTCCACCGAGAGCCAGTCGTTTTGTAGGGGTAAAAACGCCTAAAAATAAAAAGGGGTCGCGAAATAAAATCTCGCAACCCCTTGATTTATATGGTCGGGACGGAGTGATTCGAACACTCGACCCCTAGCACCCCATTCAGTTATGCATTATGCATCCCTGGTTCGCGCTGCGCCCCTATAGAATCCTCAAACCCAGTAAAACAAGGCCTTTGAGCGCTTCACTCTTCCAACGACCTCTATCCTGATCTACCCTTAGCTGACGAATTAGTGGGAGTAAATGTGGGAGTAAACTTATCAGGAGGTTGATTATGGCCAAGCTCACTGCCAAGGAATTGGAAGCACTGACCGAGCAGGATGTCGGCATCATCATACGCGACGAAGGCAGCCTCGCGGGCAGGGTTTCACTCCGCAAAAAAGGTATCGCCATCCCCTTTTACTTCCAGTTTCGCTGGGAAAGGATTTACACCCGCTTCTCGTGTGGTACCTGGCCAAACAAGTCGTTGACCGAAATCCGCAAGGAGCGCAACGAAGCACGAGACCTTGTAGCAAAAGGGATCAATCCTAATGAGAACAAGCGCGCAGGGAAGGTCAGACTGAAAGCGGAGCTGGCTGCACAACTCGCAGAAGCCGATCAGCAAAAATCTATGGAGCTAACGCTGCTAGACCTAGCGGGAGAATGGCTTCGCGATGGTGTGGCACGAAAGGATGGTAATGCCGAGCTACGGAGAAAATTCGCGAAAGATCTTTACCCCGCCGTTGGCTCAAAAGTCATCAGTACAGTCAGTGAGCATGACCTGCGGGGTCTGGTGCGTTCCGTCATGGCTCGCGGCGCTACTCGCCAAGCCATTAGTCTTTTTTCGGATATCGTTCAGATGTTTGGATGGGCCCAGAAACGACAGCCATGGCGAACACTGCTGATCGACGGAAATCCAGCAGACTTGGTCGAAATCGATAAGCTTGTACCCAGTGACTACCAAGAGGAACGTACTCGGACCCTCTCCTCCACCGAACTTCAAGAATTACACCAACGCTTTCAGAAAATGACTACCGACTATGCAGCGCTACCTGCCGGCGAGAAGTACGGTGGAATTCGCCCCCTGAAACCAGAGTCCCAACTTGCGCTTTGGATCTGTTTGGGAACGTTATGCCGGATCGGTGAACTGCTTCAGGCCGAATGGAAGAATGTCGATCTGGAGAACCATACCTGGTTCATCCCGAGCGGGAACGTCAAAGGCAGCCGGCGCAAAAAACAAGACCATTATGTTTTCCTCTCACCCTTTGCCCTGCACTTCTTTCAGGAACTCAAGACCATGACGGGCGATACTCAATGGTGCTTTCCGAACAAGCAGGATGATGGGCATGTGGACGTGAAAGTGGTGAGTAAGCAGGTGGGTGACCGCCAGGCCCGATTCAAAAACCGCAAAGCCCTCTCCAGACGTCGCCATGACGATACACTGGTGCTTGCCGACGGCCAGAATGGCGACTGGACACCGCATGACCTACGCCGCACAGGCGCGACCATGATGCAGGCCTTGGGGGTCAGCCTGGACGTCATTGATCGATGTCAGAACCATGTGCTTGCCGGCTCCCGGGTGAGGCGACACTATCTGCATCACGATTATGCCGAAGAGAAGAAACGCGCCTGGAATCTGTTGGGTGATCGACTCGGTGCCGTGTTGTCCTCAACCTACGAACACCCACCGACCGAGTCGATGATGTCTTTTCCAGCGTACGCGGCTACAGAGACATGGTCACCTTCATAGGTCTACCGTTAATCAGCGATTCCACTGGTAACCACGGTGAATTTCCGGCTGAACTCGAAGACCTCGCAGACCCCCGTGTGCCCAGCCGGAATCGATACGGCATCCCCCGCAACCATTTCGAACCTCTCACCAGTGTCCATAGTGATTGCGATACGACCTTCGATCAGCACAAAAGCCTCATCGTTTTCGAAGCGCCAATGAAACTTCGCAGGACGAGAGGTGAAGAACGCCACGGACTTGTGCGGGGTTTTCACGCCAACGGTTCGCAAGAGCTTCATCCGAGTGTCCGGATTGCCCTCGATCACATCATTGCCCAGCGGGTACTCAAGCCATCCATCGGGAGTGTCCAACGATGCCAGAACTACAGAATCGATCGGATTGGGGAGCTTAGGACGAGCAGTCATCTTTTCGGTGCCTCGTAGCGGAATAGGTGGATGTACGACTATGACAAGTGGCATAGTCGAGCCTGAGGCTACACCATAATATGACAGATGGCATAATTTATTAAGATGACTACTTCCACTCGTGACCGAATGATCGTCGGCGCTGCGGATCTACTGCGCCGCAAGGGGATGACTGCAACCAGCATGCGCGAGGTCGTGCGCCACTCGAACACGCCACGCGGCTCCATCACCCACCACTTCCCTGGCGGTAAGCGCCAACTGCTCGAAGCAGCCGTGGAGCACGCCGGCCGGGAAGTCAGCGAGCCGCTGGCACAGCTGCTGAGCAAACATGGCCCTGTGAAAGGCATGGAGCTCTTCGTTGCCTTGTGGCGAAAAACGCTTGAAGAGACAGCCTTCCAAGCCGGCTGTGCAGTGCTGGCCGTGGCGGTTGAGCAGTACTCTTCCGACCAGCGCGGCGAGCCTGAACCGGAGCTCGAAGCTCAGATCCAGCTGCAGTTACTGGATCAAGCCAACGCTATCTTTGGTGAGTGGCAGGAGATTGTCGGCCGGTCGCTGCAGGAGGCCGGAGTGACCGACGTTCGCTCACGTAGCCTGGCGCTGCTGGCCATTGCCTCTATCGAGGGCTCTGTTGCCCTGTGCCGAGCCGCGCGCAGCGCGGCACCGCTCGACCTTATCTGGCAGGAAGTGAAACGGAGTTTTGCACGGGAACTGGCCTAGCCACCAGCACCCGCGGGCTCCAGCTGCCGCAGTCCACGCTCAGTGACCGCATCTATGTATCTCGGATCGCCATAGATACGAGCCAGCAGAATAGCCCCTTCGAAATCAGCCACCAGCTGTCGCGCCAGATTCTGCGCGTCCTCCTGGCTGTGCCCGACGCTGTAGAGCTTGAAGAATGCGGCGGCCCAGTCATCCATGAAGTGCCGAATCGGCTTCATGAGATCGACCTTCCCATAAGCGGCATCGACTGCCACAACACCCATCAAGCATCCAATCGAGTCGTCCTGGAAGAGTTTCTTTGCCTTGCGCCCCATGCTTGTGAGTCGCTCCTGAGGAGTCAGGCTTTCATCGAAAGCGATGGAGAACAGCGATTGCTTCAAGCGCCCATGGGTCCACTCCAGCACATCCCTCAGAAGCGACTCCTTGTTGGGATAGTGATGGTAGAAGGACGCCTTGGTCAGCCCGCAAGCAACCGACAAGGCATCCATGGTGGTGCCGTGGTAGCCGAGACGCTTAAAAGTGTTGGCGCAGCGCTGCAGCAGTTCATCGCGGGATACTTTCAATGGGCGCACGGGGTAAACCTGCTCTCGATAATCCTCGCTGATTCTACGTCATAAGCCTTGCTGCAACAATTTGACGGTTACCGAATGTTTGTTTAGTTTCAGCTAACCGAACATTCGGTAAGTATCTTCAGCTTGGAAAAAACCAGGCAGCCCCTCATAAAGTCAGGAGAAGCTCTCATGAGCGAAGCAAACAGCGGTCCGGGTCGCGTCACTCGAGAGCAGCGTGGTCATCTGTTCCTTATCGGCCTCGACCGGGCCGGCAAACGCAATGCTTTCGACAGCGCCATGCTCAATGACTTGGCCCTGGCCATGGGTGAATTCGAGCGCAACGATGAAATGCGCTGCGCCGTCGTGTTCGCCCACGGCGACCATTTCACGGCAGGCCTTGATCTAATGGAGCTGACGCCGAAGCTGGCTTCGGGCGGCTTCAAGTACCCGGACGAGGGTATCGACCCGTGGGGTGTCTCGAAGCCGCGCCGCACCAAACCAGTGGTCCTCGCCGTGCAAGGCACCTGCTGGACCGCGGGCATCGAGCTGGTGCTCAACGCCGACATCGCAATCGCCGCCAGCAACACCCGCTTCGCTCACCTGGAAGTACTGCGCGGCATTCCGCCATCTGGCGGTTCCACCGTGCGCTTTACCCAAGCTGCCGGCTGGACCGATGCCATGCGCTACATGCTGACCGGTGAAGAGTTCGGTGCTGACGATGCTCTGCGTATGCGTCTGCTGACAGAGGTCGTTGAGTCCGGCCAAGAGCTGGTGCGCGCCATCGAGTACGCCGAGCGCATCGCCAAAGCCGCACCGCTGGCCATCAAGGCCACCCTGCAGTCTGCCTTCCAGGCGCGCGACGAGGGTGACGATGCTGCGCTCTCCAAGCTCAACGAACTGCTGTTCACGCTGATCAAGAGCGAAGACGTGCGTGAAGGCGTCATGGCGATGATGCAGAAGCGCGAACCGGTGTTCAAAGGTCGTTAACCAATAAGGCAGGGGCAAGAGATGCTGCAGTACCAAGCACCACTGGAGGAGTTCAACTTCCTCGCTCACAAGGTTCTTCGACTTTCAGAGCTGTTGCCTCTGCTGCCAGAGCACCACCATATCGACGCCGACCTGTTCAGGGCCACTCTGGAGGTCGGTGCCGAGCTCACCCAAGAGCAACTGCTGCCCTTGAACGGCAGCGGCGATGCCGAGGGTTGCAGGCTTGAACAGGGTGGGGTCAAAACCCCACAGGGCTTCAAGTCAGCTTACCGCCTGTTTCAGGAGAACGGCTGGCCTGCTCTGACGGTCCCACTGTCCATTGGGGGGCAAGGTTTCCCAGGAACGGCAGGTGTCTTTTTTGACGAGATGCTCGCCTCCACCAACCTGTCTTTCAGCATTTTCGCCAACGTGCGCGAAGGTGTTCTCCGTTGTGTCGACCGATTCGGCGATGAGCGGGTTCGATCCCTGTTTTCCGACAAGCTAGCCAGTGGCGAATGGCTTGGCACCATGTGCCTTACCGAGCCTCAGGCTGGCAGCGATCTTGGTTTGATTCGCACGACTGCAGTCACACAGTCGGACGGCTCCTACCTCCTGAGTGGAACCAAGATATTCATCTCGAACGGCGATCACGACCTGACCGAGAACATCGTTCACCTGGTGCTCGCCAGAACGGAAGGGGCCCCGGCAGGTACTGGCGGCCTCAGCCTATTCGTCGTGCCGAAATACCAATTGGAGGTTCCTGCCTCAGCCAACGGGGTGTCGGTCATCGCGCTTGAGCACAAGCATGGCATTCGTGCCAACGCCACATGCGCCCTGGCATTCGAGAATGCCAGGGGCTACCGCGTCGGCGAATTGAACCGTGGCCTTGCCTGCATGTTCCTGCTGATGAACAGCGCACGGCTCGCCGTCGGTGTCCAAACCGTAGGTTTGACCGAGGTCGCTTACCAGAACGCGCTGCGCTACACCCAGGAGCGCTTGCAAGGCCGCGCGCTGAATGGTGCCACGCACCCCGATCAACCCGCTGACCCTCTGTTAAGTCATATTGGCGTCAAGTCGAGCCTTGTTCAGCAGCGGCTGTTTATTGAGCCAGCACGCTTGCTCTGCGCCTGGGTCGGCACCCTGCTTGATGAAGCGCGTTGCCACCCGGATGACGCGCGACGTAAGCAGGCCTCACAGCTGGCAGAGTTGTTGACCCCCATCGTCAAGGGCTACCTGTCTCAGCACGCGGGTACACATATCTCGTCCGCTCTCCAGCTGTTCGGTGGGCACGGTTACATCGTCGAAACCGGCATGGAGCAGCTGCTGCGCGATGCGGCCATCTGTCCGATCTATGAAGGCACAAACTACATCCAGTCTCTGGACTTGCTGGGGCGCAAGACCCTGAGCGATCAGGGACAGCGCTTGGGGATCTTCCTCAGCCACATCCCCGCGCTAGCCGAGCGTCTGCGCCAGCGTCCAGGACTGGAAGGGGTCGTCACGACCTTGGCGTCATGGGGGGCCGAGTTCGAACCATTGGTTCAGCAACTATCGGTCGATACGGTTTTCAACCGGGACGTTGTGGGTTTGGTTGCGCCGGACTTCCTTGAACTGCTGGGTACCGTTGTTTTTGGCTATTTGTGGGCATGGATCGCGGATGCCGCCGCGCCGTCAACTTCTGATGAAAAATTCCTCAGAAGCAAACCTGCCCTGGCCCGTCTGTATTTTTCCGAAGCCGAAGTACGTGTTCCTTCACTTATCGAAAAGCTGAAGCGCAATGCATCGCGTCTTGGGCTGCTCGAACAGATCCAACTCTGCTAGGGCGGACCACAGATGAATCGTTCAAATAAAAAAGATAATGAGAAACTGAAGTTAGTCAGTACCCGGCAGAGTGGCAGCGAGCTTGCTGACCTTGGGGTTTGCACCATAGAAGAGCTGCTGCAGCGTAGCGCTATGAAAACGCCTAAAGCCCCGGCCGTGTCGGCAATGGGTGCCAACATAAGCTACGAGCGATTACAGAATCTGAGTGCTGCGGTAGCGACCTGGTTGATCAACCAGGGGCTGCAACCGGGAGCTCGGGTTGCAGTCGCTTTGCCGAACATGCTCGCCCATCCGGTGGCGTGCCTGGGAATAATCCGGGCGGGTTTGATCGCCGTCTGTGTGAACCCTTTGTATACGCCGCAGGAGCTGGCGCAGGTTTTCAAGGACAGTGAAGTCAAAGCTGTATTTCTCTTCGAACCCATGGGCCAGGGTGTCCAGCAGGCCATGCTCAAGGCCGGTGTAAGTATTGCTGTGCAAGTCGCCCCAGGTGATCAACTAGGCTGGCGACGGACATTGGTTAATTGGGTAGCTCATCGACGCTTGGGTAGTAAGTTCACCCGCATAGAAGGAGCCGTCGACTGGCGCAAGGTCGTAGCGACTCGTGCGACCAAACTAAGTCAACGCGCGCCCATTACAGCCGAGCAGACGGCCTTCATAATCTATAGCGGTGGCACTACAGGGCAGCCCAAAGGAGTGCCCATCAGTCATCGGGCTTTGCTGTTCAACGTTGGCCAACAGCATTCGGCTCTGCGTCCGCATCTTTTAGGCAGGGCCGAGCCGGATTACGTGTTGCTGCTCGCGGTGCCGCTCTACCACATTCTCGGCCTGGGCAATCTGCTCTTCACCCTGACCAAAGGCGGTAAAGCGGTATTGGTGATGAATCCACGCGATACCACGGCGTTTGTCAAAGAGTGGTCCCGGCACCGCATAAGCAGTTTCCCCGGCGTCAACACCCTCTACAACTCGCTCCTGGAGAACGAAGAATTTCACTCGCAGGACTTCACGGACCTCGCTCTCTGCCTCGGTGCGGGCATGCCGGTCAGCGAGTCCACGGCCAAGTTCTGGCACCGGATCACTGGCTGCCATATCACCGAAGCCTACGGTATGACTGAAACCGGACTGATTTCCTGCAACCCGGCCGGACGCTCCCGCCCCGGCTCGGTAGGTTTGCCAGTAGCGGGAATTGAAATTTCCCTACGAAGCGAGAATGACGACGAGGTCACCGTCGGTGCCGGCGAGATATGTGTGCGCAGCCCCGCCATCATGGCCGGTTACTGGCGACGGCCCGAAGAAAACGCGTCTGCATTCACCAGCGATGGCTTCTTCCGCACGGGGGACATCGGTCTCTTCGACCCGGACGGCTATCTGCGCCTGGTCGACCGCAAAAAGGAAATGATCATTTCCTCGGGATTCAAAGTCTTCCCTTCGGAGATCGAGCGAGTTCTGAATGCTCACCCCGGGGTGATGGAGTCGGCGGTCGTGCCGGCTCCTGACGAGAAGGCCGGAGAAATACCCATCGCCTACGTCGTTCGTCGCCAACCCTATCTGGATGAGGCCCACGTGATCGCACACTGCGAAAAGTATCTAGTCAGCTACAAGCGTCCCCGCCGCATCATCTTCCGAGACGACTTGCCCAAGAGCAATGTGGGCAAGATTCTCCGAAAAGAACTGGTTGGCGCAGAACAGCAGGAGTGCTCTGAATGACTCTGCCTAATTCAGCCGCCACCTTCTCGGTGATTGATCAACTGACGCTAGTGGCCGACGACGGCTACCGCCTCGCCGCCACCCGCTATTCAGCACAGGGCAATCTGAAGGGCAACCTGATCATGGCCGGTGCGACCGGTGTGCAACAGCGTTTCTACCGCCGCTTCGCCGAGCATGCCAGTAAACAAGGCTTCAACGTCCTGACTGTCGATTACCGAGGTATCGGAGAGTCCAGGCCCACATCCCTGAAAGGTTTCGAGATGTCCTACCTGGACTGGGGCTTTCGCGATCTGGCAGCAGCCGTTGAGCACATGGACGATGGCAGGACTCCGCTGTTCTGGGTCGGCCACTCCTTTGGTGGGCATGCTCTGGGCTTGCTGCCCAATCATCACAAGATCACTTCTGCCTATTGCTTCGGTACTGGCGCCGGATGGGCCGGGTGGATGCCCAGGCTTGAAGCCTTCAAGGTTCGCCTGCTGTGGTCTTGTGTTCTGCCGCTGATCGTCGCGTACAAGGGCTACATGGCCTGGAGCATGCTGGGGATGGGCGATGACCTGCCGCTGGGTGTCTACAAAGACTGGCGGCGCTGGTGTGCCCACCCCCATTACTTCTTCGACGATCCCTCAATGGCTCCGGTCGCCAGCCTTTATGCAGAAGTCCGCATGCCCTGCGTCTTCGCCAATGCGGTGGATGACCCATGGGCGCCTCCTGCCTCGCGAGACGCCTTCCTCAAGGGTTATCGCAATGCTCCGTTGCTGACGCGTGATCTCCATCCCGAGACGAAAAAGCACCCCATCGGTCACATGGGGTATTTCCGGGCTTCAGCTACGGATGCCTGGGACGAGGTGCTCAACTGGTTTGCGGCGCAGAGCAACAGTACAACGACGCAAAGTCGCGCTGGCACGGGATGCCGCTGATGAGCACCACCGCGCCACGCACAGAGTTTTCTGCATCCGCCAAGGTATTCCGCTCACTGGTCGAAAGTCGGCGCGCAGTGCGACGTTTCACGGCCGAAGCGGTGCCCAAGGCGGTTATCCAGGAGTGCCTGGAGCTGGCAATGCTGGCACCTAGCTCATGCAATCTGCAGCCTTGGTCTTTTCATGTCGTACGCAATCCCGATCTCCTGCAACAACTGCAGCCTGTGTGTTTGGGCCAGAGCGCTGCGAAAGCACCGCTGATCATTGCCGTGTTCGCACATTCGAACACCTGGGAACAGGCATGTGCCGATGTACTCAGGCTTTGGCCAGAACCCGCTGTGCCCAAGGCGATTGAGCATTTCTACAAGAACAGCGCCCCATTCCAGTACAACCAGGGCTGGTTGGGTTGGCGCGGTTTGCTCAAACGACAGATGGTCAGGCTGATGGGCTTCAGGCGCCCCGTCATGCGCACGCCCAATAGCCTGGAACAGATGCGACTCTGGGCCGTGAAGTCGACAGCGCTGGCGGCGCAGAACCTGATGCTGGCGTTCCAGAGCCACGGCTACAGCACCTGCCCCATGGAGGGCTTCGATGAGAAGCGTCTGAAGCAGGTGCTGCCCGTTCCGAAAGGCGCAATCCCAGTCATGCTGCTGGCGGTCGGGATGCCGGGAGAACGCGCGGTCTACAACCCACGGTTGCGCTTCCCGCTCAATCAGCGCGTGGCGTGGCATTGATCATCCGCACAGAACAATAACAAGAGGGCTAGCTGCTATGGCTTTTACCCAAATCGACTATGAGACACACGGCCCTATCAGGGTCATCCGTTTCAATCGCCCAGACAAGCGCAACTGCATTGGGCCAACCACCCACTTGGAGCTGGTGGAGGCCTGGACACGTTTCCGGGATGACCAGAGTGCTCTGGTTGCGATCATCACTGGTGCCGGCGACAAAGCTTTCTGTACCGGTGGAGACCTTGAGGCAGGATTTGACCTGGTGCCTTCCACCGCGGACGAGATTGCTGCGCACGACCGCGGCGAGCGCCCGGGTATTCTCGGACCCAGCCGTTGGACGGACATCTACAAGCCCGTGATCGCTGCTGTGAATGGCGCTGCCTACGCCGGCGGCCTGGAATGGGCCTGCTTCGCAGACATGCGCATCGCCGAGGAGCACGCCTCCTTCGGTGTGACCTGTCGCCGCTGGAACATTGGCCTGGCCGATGGCGGCAGCCAACGCCTGCCGCGCATCGTGGGGTTGGGCAGGGCAATGGAGCTGATCCTGACAGGCAAGGTCATCTCGGCCTCTGAAGCCCTCTCCATTGGCTTGGCCAATGAAGTGGTCCCCAAAGGGCGCTCACTGGAGCGTGCGATGGAGCTGGCCAAATTCCTCTGTGCCCTCCCTCAACCCGCCATGTGCGCGGACAAGGAGGCCGCGATCCGCGGCTATGGTCAACCCCTGGCTGAGGGCTTGCGCATCGAGGCGGAGTGCTTCAACCGTTCCATCCATCAACCCGAGACCCGCGAGGGGCTGCGTCGCTTTCTTGAGCGCGATCATCCCGACAGACGCTCCGATGCACCAACTAAGACGCCAGGTTTGATCAGGGACTGAGGAGAACACCATGCGATTTAACCTTTTGCTTCAACTACATCTTTTCGCCGTGGCCTTCTGGCTGGGCGTCGTAGCGGTCGAGTACCTGCTTGAACGCACCCGAGCACAGAGTCGGAGTCAGGGCTTCACAGTCGCCAGGCTGCACAGCCAGATCGATCTGTTCTTCGAGATGCCCGCCTTCAGCGTGGTGCTGGTGACCGGATTGCTGCTCATCGAGCCTGCGCGCTTCGACGGCATTTATGCCCTAAAAGTTGTGGCAGGAGGCATCGCTGTTCTCGGCAATGCACTGTGCCTTGTGCCCGTACTGAAGCGACGTGCATCCGCAGAGACAGACGACCTCGCCGATGTCATTTATCAGTCCAAGCTGATCGACCGGATCTCCTTGCTGGCCATCCCGGCTGGGCTAATGGCACTCGCCTGCGGTGTCTATTTGATGGTACTTCGCTGACCCTTTGATAGGTCACGTGGGCTGCGGAGGGTTGGTCACCGACCTCTGATAGACGAGTGACATCTGCACCAGCAGAGCCATGATGGGCTATTCGCGCGTCGGTTCCCAATTGCTATTACGTACTTTACGCACCTGGTCATTCGAGGGTTTTGCCGACGCCGGTTCGACCGGTTTACTATTGTTCGGGTTGCTTCGCAATCGCGGTATGAGGGTGCTTCTTTCGGGATGAATGGGTCAGGCAGTTGCCCGATCCGGTTGATTATCAGTGCCGTTGCGTAGCATCGCCTACCAGCTTCACCGCGACGTTACCTGAGCCATTCCGGCCGGAGTCAAACGGCTACATGTTGTCAATCCGGCATCACCTCCCTTGCAATCAATGCCCCCGGATACTGAATCACCCGCCCGGCCAGCCTATGGCCTTCGGCAGCTGCATGTTGTGGAGTGCCGCCGTCCAGCCTGCTGGCGAGATAACCCGCGTTGAACGAATCGCCAGCGGCCGTGGTATCAACCAAGCTCAGTCACACGAGCAGAGAACCCCTGCTGGTCCTTGTTAAGCAATACTGCCTTGAAACTCATGAGCAATCCCCACGGATAATGATTTGATGCCTCACCACGCCGGCTTATGCTGACATGACGAAGTCAGGTAGAACGAACTGACCGAGTTCCTCAATGACCTCACCTGCGGGGCGTTGGCCGTATTTCAAATTGATGATCACATGGTTAACGCCGATCTCCTGCAAGCTGTGCAGCAGCGGGATCAGGTGATGTCGCCCCAGTTGATAGCCCAGGTGGATCGGCCGAGGTGGTGTCTGCGGGTTATCTGTCAGGTCGATGTATAGCGACTGGGTGAAGGGTTTGAACAGTTCACCACATTCGGCACGAACCGCCTTGCGCCAGTCCTCGACAATCAGCTGCTGAGTCTTCGGTGCACGCGGATAGCTGATCCAGCCATGACTGCAGCGGGCGATCCACTCCAGCGTCTGGCGGCTATGGCCGGTGACGAAGAAAGGAATTTCCGCCGTCGTCGGCTTGGGAATCAGATCGGCCCCCTCAAGCGTGCCGCCGGACCAGGTCAAAGGCACGAAACTGCTGCGCTGAACCTCGCGAAATACCTTGAGGTATTCGCGGAACAGGCTGTCGCGTTGCTCCGGGTCGACACCGAATGCCGGAAACTCTACTGGACGGTCACCGGAAGCCACGCCGAGTAACAGGCGGCCACCGCTGAGCTGATCGACACTAGTTGCGGCCTTGGCGGTGTGTAGGGGATTGCGGATTGGCAGGATGACCGACGCGGTGCCCAGCGCAATCGAGCGAGTGTGTGCCGCCATAAAACCCAGGTAGACCCAGGGATCGAAGACCTGGCCCGAATCACCGAAGCTGGGGTCGCGTAACGGCACGTCGCGAAACCAGAGGGCAGAGAAACCCAGCTTCTCGGCGCGTTGGGCCAGGTTCACTTGGTCGAGCATACTCGGCGTATCGCCGGTAAAGGCTTCGAGGGGGAAGAAAAGACCTAGGCTCAGGCGGCCTTGGCGGTAGGTGTGCTGAAAGCCAGGTTGTTGCTGATAGGGAATGGAATTCGGAGTTAACATCTTCTCTCCTACATATTTCAAAATATAGATTTTGAAGGGCTGAAAAAACGCCTGCGAGCAGGCATCAAATCAGCGCTTTCAAGGCCACCTGGAACGCCGCGATGTTCTGCTCATGGCGTTTGTAATAAGTCCAGGGACCGATGCGTTGTGAGGTCACCAGTTGCGCCCGCTGCAAGGCAGCGAGATACAGCGAGACGGTCGACTGCGACAGGCCTACCCGATCCTGGATGATGCTCACGCAGACACCGACCTGCTCAGGATCCACCTCCTGCTCGGGGAAATGATGACGCGGATCCTTCAGCCAACTGAGGATGTTCAGGCGTGTTGGGTTGTCTAGCGCCTTCAGCGCTTCGCTTACGTCGATACTCATAGGTCACGCACGATAACTATTTTTTGCTATATTACGATATGCCCGCTCAACCGACAATGCGCCGGCCCCCGAACCGTATCGCTCGGGGGCCGGCACCTCGAGCGGACTATCCGCCATAGGTCGGATAGTCGGTGTAGCCGACAGCGGTTCCGCCGTACATGCTGGCCGGATCGACCGGGTTCAGCGGCCAGCCATTGGCAATCCGCTTGGGCAGGTCCGGGTTGGCGATGAACGGACGGCCGAAGGCGACCAGATCGCCCCAGCCCGCCTCGAGCACACGCTTGCCTCGCTCGGCGGTGTATTTGCCGGCATAGAGGATGCGCCCGCTGAAGACCTCGCGCACCGCGCTGCGGAAGCTTTCCGGCAGCTCCGGTGCGTTTTCCCAATCCGCCTCGGCCAGCGACAGGTAAGCGATGCCGACTTCTTCCAGCACCTTGACCGCTTCGACATAGGTCTCGTGTGGGTTTTCTTCGACCAGGCCGAGATATACGCGGGCCTCGTCGGTGCTGGCGAACAACGGGGCGAAACGCACGCCGAGCCGGTCTTTACCGACCACCGCGGCCACCGCCTGGGTCACCTCACGGAGGAAGCGCAGGCGATTTTGCAACGAGCTGCCGTACTCGTCGTCGCGCTGATTGCTGTGCGCGGAAATGAACTGGTTGATCAGATAACCGTTGGCGGAGTGGATTTCCACGCCGTCGAAACCGGCGTCGAGGGCGTTGCGAGCGGCCTGTGCATAGAGCTGTACCAGCTCCTTGACCTCGGCGGTGGTCAGTGCACGTGGCATCGAAGGCGGCGCCAGGGCGCCGGTGCCGGGACCTGTCTCGATGAATACGCTGACGCCCTCGGCCGGGATCGCCGATGGCGCCACCGGGGCTTCGCCATTGGGTTGCAACGAGGTGTGCGAGACCCGGCCGACATGCCAGAGCTGAGCGAAGATGGTGCCGCCCTCGGCGTGTACCGCATCGGTCACTTTGCGCCAGCCGAGGATCTGTTCGGCACTGTGGATGCCCGGGGTCCAGGCGTAGCCCTGGCCGCGCGGCTCGATCTGGGTGCCCTCGGTGACCATGAAGCCGGCACCGGTACGCTGGCGGTAGTAGGTCGCCATCAGGTCATTGGGAATGTTGCCTGGCTGCGAGCTACGCGAACGGGTCAGCGGCGGCAGGACGATGCGGTTTTTCAGGCTGTAGGGGCCCAGCGTGGTGCTTTCGAAAAGAATGGAATCTTTCATGTGTAACTACCTATATATTTGCGTTTGTAGATAAATAGATGCTAGTGCCTGGACAGGCACCTCTCGAGCGCTCCGTTTAGAACAGGCCGGTGGACGTCCAAGCCCAGTCGCGTCCCTGCCGCCGCAAAGCGGCAGGGACGCGACTGGAGCGCCTTGTTGGGTTTGCTTAGCCGGGTAGCTTGGCCGCCAGGACGTCAACCTTCTCGATTGACGGCGGTTTGGCAAACAGCTCGGCAGCCTTTGCCATAAGCGCCGCTGCGACCTTGCCCGAAAGATGAGCCTGCCGACCTGCTTCATCCGGGAAGGCGTCAAAGATGCCAAAGGTGGACGGCCCCAAGCGGATTCCGAACCACGCCGTAGTGGCTGGCTCTTCCTCCACTATTGGAAGGCCATCCAAGAGAAAGTTCTCTACCTCTTTCTCTTTCCCAGGCTTTGCTTCCAGACGAACGAACAACGCTACTTTGACCATGACGTACCTCCTGTTGTTACGACGACATCACCATGCGTGACGTATTCCAGTAAGCCCAACGCGATATTCGCCGATTTGCCGCCCAGCTCCAGCGTGGCGGGGATGAAGGGGCAGCGTCGAGTCATTTCCGCAGTCGCGGGAAAGGCGACTCTGCCCTCTCCTGGTCTTTCACGAACTGCCTCTACCGAGATACCGTGACGACGATCTTGCCGAACTGCTGGTTCGATTCCATGTAACGGTGCGCTTCGACGATCTGCTCGAAGGGGAAGGTCTTGGCAATGATCGGCTTCAGCTGTCCGGCCTCGAGGCCGCGCGTGATAAAGGCTTGCGCAGGCGCCAAGCGTTGCGGATCACCGGTCAGTTCGAACAGCGTGTAGCCGCGCACGCTCAGGGCCTTGTTCATCGCTACCAAGGCCGGGAACGGCGTCTCCTGACCGCTGAGATTGCCATAGATGAAAAGCAGGCCCTGCTGACTCATCGCTTGCGCCAGTGTTTCGACTTGCGGCCCCGCGACCGGGTCGAAGGCGATGCGCGCGCCGCGGCCGTCGGTGATCCGCATTACCTCCGCGACCAGGTCCTGCTCCTCGGTGGCGATCACATGCGCCGCCCCCGCCTCGCGTAGCGCCGCCTCCTTCGCGCGCGTCCGGGTCGTCGCGATCGGAATGGCGCCGACGCTGTTGGCGATCTGGATCGCGGCCAAGCCGACGCTGCTCGAAGCCGCCGTGATGATCACCGCATCACCGCGCTTGAGTTGGGCAATCTCGATCAGTGCGCCATAGGCGGTCAGATACTGCATCCAGATCGCCGCCCCCTTCACCGCGCCGACGCCCGCCGGCCGCTTCAGAACCCCCGTGGCCGGCACGATCGCCTGCTCGGCATAGACGCCAAACTTGTTCATGGAAAAAGCCGGAATCACGCTGACCGCTTCGCCAACCTCGAAGCCGTGAACGCCGCTGCCCAGCGCCTCGACGATGCCGGAAGCTTCGTAGCCGAGCCGGGCCGGCAGATGCGTCGGCTCCAGGTACACACCCGAGCGGAACATGGCTTCCGCGCGATTCAGGCCGATCGCCTCGACGCGGATGCGCAGCTCGCCGGAGCCCGGAGCGCCAACTTCGAGCTCTTCGATCTGCAAGACTTCGGGGCCGCCGATCTGATGAAAACGGACAACACGGGTCATTTTGGGTCTCCTTCTATTGAGGGATGGGAGCAGCGAGCCAGCCCTTGGCTGGCGCAGGTTAGCCGCCCCGCGCGTTACAACGTCGCTTCGGTCTGTGTGTCCGGTGCGTGGCTACTTCACGGACATGCAAATGCTATTCGCCATATATAGATTTGTAAATATGTAATTTTAATAATTTTATGCCCGTCCCTGCTCCCCCTATCTACGCTGCCTATGAACTCTCCCTGTCGAAAAAAATGCTGCCATCCGCTAAGTGCGCCACGGCGTGGTTCGCTCTTCGCCGGTCATCTGGGTCGCCTATGTAATCATGCCGTTATTTGCGCTCGCCAATGCCGGCGTAAGCCTTGATGGCGTCAATCTGGCCAATGAAGGCTCTTTGACGGTCATGCTCGGTGTGTCGTTGGCACTGCTCCTGGGCGCAAGAGCGCCAGCTATTCAGCCCAGCAGGTTTGCCTCACTCGGACGGCCGGGTACCTGGCAAACCTTCGGCTACTTTCATGCACGAAGGCAAACGCATGACAAACACCCACACTGACCACCACAGCCCGTGGTCTGTCTTTCTCATCTTTCTGCGCCTTGGACTGAGCTCCTTCGGCGGCCCCATCGTGCACTTAGGCTATTTCCGTGACGAGTTCGTCACACGACGGCGCTGGTTGTCCGAACGCAGTTATGCAGACTTGTTGGCACTGTGCCAATTCCTGCCAGGGCCTGCAAGCAGTCAGATCTGGATGTTATCGATCGGTGCCAAAACCATGTACTGGCCGGATCTCGGGTGAGACGTCACTACCTGTATCATGATTACGCCGAAGAAAAGAAGCGCGCTTGGAACCTGCTGGGTGATCGACCCAGTGCAGTTTTGTCCTCCACTTACGATCATCAACCGACCGAATCAATGATGTCTTTTCCAGCGTACGCCGCCACTGGATCACTACCACTTTCATAAGCCGGCATCATTAGTGCTGAGTTCTCATAGATTCGTAGATTACGTCCATGCAGCGACCCAGCACTTCATTAAACAACCAGCGAAAGAGATCGCTGTCGCGAAAACGGCCGTGTGGATTTTTAAAACGTCGAATGATTGGGTATTTCATCTTCAAGGCTCAACCGGCAGAACCAGCGATACGCCATATTCAATGGGCCTTCGCACAATCGCGGCTCTGAGCGAATGCCGTAGCAATAGCCCACGTCCAGCATGCAGATCATCAGTTCAAGATCAATCGACGGACGGACGGCCTATCTAGCTATAGAAATCCGCGAGAAGCGGACATCTAGCGTGAAATCCACGACTGCCATTCTTGGGTCGTGTTTCCCCCGGAACTCGTACCAGAGCCAGTCAAAACTTTGTGGGATAACACATCCAGACAGTGCTCACAGTTTCCTTGGGTGTCCCAGGATCGCGCGTGGATATCGACTGTACTGACCGTGCTAACAAGCAAGGTCAAGCTCCTGCAAAACCTTCCCCCCACTAAGTAGTGGGGTGCAGCCGCGAGGGGGGGGGGCTGAGCAGAAGACCCACAGTGACCGCGCACGGGTCCTGGGGTTAAGCCTGATGTTGGCACGCAGGGCTGGGGCGAACGCAACGCTATAGGAGCTTCCAGGTATAACTGAGGACGACGCGATACTCGTCAATATCAGTTCTGTAATTAGACCGCGCTACCGCGTCGCGAAGCCTGATGCCGAATCCCTTGACAGGCCCGCTCTGGAAAACATAAGACATATCGATATCGCGTTCGCTGTCTTTACCTTCATAGCCGCGCCCTGTCTCAACGTTGTTCCCCACGACGTATCTAGTCGAAAACAGCAGGCCCGGTACCCCCACCGCCGCAAAGTCATAGTCGTAACGCACCTGATAAGACACCTCGTCTTGTGATGAAAAGTCATAAGTGGGCAGTTCATTGGCCAAGGGCGCAATATTGGCGAACACCCGGGGGAACGCGGTGTCACCGTACATTCTTTGGTACCCTACGGTCACAGCATGCCCGGACCTTGCCACCCCGAGTGTGCCATACAGAGCGCGGTTATCGACCTTCCCGATTAGGTGATCACCATCTTCAACAGCATCATACTGTGCCAACGTACCGCTTAGTGACCAACGCCCCACTAACTGCTTATGCTTAATGCCAACATAACTCTGCCGGTAAATGTCCTCCAGTTGGGCGTACCAACCACTGACGGTGGTACGTGACTCATTAAAACTATAGTCACCCCCCATATAATTAAAGGCATCACTGGGCGACGCGCGTTGCGGGATATAGCCCAACATGGCGATCAATTTTTCGTCCCCGGCTTCATTTCGAAGGCTAGTCGATTTGATACGCCCGCCTTGAAGGGTCAGTCCAGCAAGTTCGCTACTGGAAAAGGAGACACCCTGATAGGATGGTGGAAGCAACCGAATGTCGCTGAAGGGCAACACGGGAATGTCGGGTTGAAGTTCACCCAGTCTCAGCTCGGTTTTAGAAAACCTGGCTTTTAAGGTTGGCCCCAAACGACTGTAATCGTCGGCAGGGGCCCCGCTATCCTTGATAGACAGCAAGCCCGTCCCTACCCGCCCACGGCCACTATCGAGTTTGAGACCCAAGGTGGCAACAGCATCGATACCAAACCCAACAGTACCTGGGGTATAACCGGATTTGAAATTAAGAATGAAGCCTTGAGCCCACTCTTCAGCCTTGGGTTTCTCGGTCCCACGAATATCTAAGTAGTTGCGTTGAAAGTAGTAATTTCTGGCTTGCAGTGTAGCGGTTGAATCTTTAAAAAAATCCGAATCCTCAGCCCATGCCAAGCCCGGCGCACAAAAATACAGTAACGCCGGCCACACGAGTGGCGCGCAATTTTTGTTGTTCACGATTTCACCCTTTTTATTTTTATAGAATGATCATTGCGTGCAGCTGAAAGCGACGATCAACCCGGCAACTGAGCACCGTTGAATAATTGATCGTCACTGGATTTCTAAATTACCGCGTCATACAACCAAGAGAGACCGGCATACGCCTGTTCAGGAGTACGGGTGCCGAGCATGTTGTTACGTAGTTCGGCCGCAACTCCCTCGGCGTGGTAGAACTCACCATGAACACGTGCCATGACCTGACAACGGCCCGTGCGAAGGTATCGGCGAGCCTGATAGGCTTTAAAAGCCGACTCAAAATCACCCTGACACTTTTCGATCTCCTGTGCGAGTACGACGCCATCCTCCATCGCCATACACGCCCCTTGTGCAAGGTATTGCAACATGGGATGCGCTGCATCGCCCAGAAGTGTGGTACGTCCCTGACTCCAGTTTTTCACGGGTTCACGATCGCACAATACCCACATCCGCCAGCTTTCAATTTTGGACAGGAGCGTTTGTACGGTGTCACACGTGCCGGCAAACCGACGGCGTAATTCTTCAGGGTCGCCCTCGGTGTTCCAACCCTCTACATAGCGGTCGCTGTGGAAGACTGCCACCAGGTTGAATAGTTTTCCACCTCGAAGCGGGTACTGGACCAGGTGGGACTTTGGCCCCCCCCAAAGAATCATCGAGTTGCGTCGAAACTCAAGCGGCACGTCCTCAATGGGCAACACCGCCCGGTACGCAATGTGCCCGGAGACCACAGGCGCACCGTCACCGACAATTTTCTCTCTGACTTTCGACCACAATCCATCTGCGCCAATCAGTGCGCAACCCCGAATGGTTTCACCTTGGTCAGTGGTCACGCATACGGACAGGCCATCATCTTCGTAGCCCACCACTTTTGTGGCGATCCTGAATTCGACATCAGCGGACTCGCGACACGCGGCCAGAAGAACCGAATGCAGGTCCGCACGATGCACCAAGGCGTAGGGATACTTGAAACGTTCCCGAAACGCTGCGCCTGTCGGGATGGTGGTAACCATCTCAGCGCTGACACTGTCCATGAAGATCAAATCATCGGGTAACACGGTCAGTTCGCGTACTTGATCAGCAACGCCGAGCGTCTCCAACACGCGAAAACCGTTAGGGCCCACCTGGATCCCCGCACCGACTTCGCGAAACTCTTCGGCCTGTTCGATCAAGAGCGTTTTGAAGCCCTTATGTGAGAGTGCCAGCGCTGCTGCCAGACCACCAATGCCCCCCCCAATGATTACAATTGGATCTTGTAGGCTCATGACGACACGACCTCGACAACAATTTCACCAATCCCTTCAATTCGTGCTTTGATCTGATCACCGTGAACAATGGGACCCACACCTTCGGGCGTTCCGGTGTACAACAAATCACCCGGCTCAAGTGTGTAATAGGTCGAGGCGAATTCGATCAGCTCTGCCACGTTCATGATCAAATCCCGAGTATTGGCGTGCTGGCGTTTCTCACCATTAACCTCCAGCAGCAACTCCAAGCCCTGTGGGTCGCTGAGCTCATCAGCCGTGACAAGCCATGGCCCCAACACCGAGTAAGTGTCCAACGATTTGCGCAAGCTTCGCTCTTCAGGCCCGCGGATCGTGATGTCCAGGCCAATGCTGTATCCGGCAACATAGGCCAGTGCGTCTTTCGCCTTCACATCCTTGGCACGCTTGCCAATAACAGCGACTAGCTCGATTTCGTGATCGGTACGGCGCTCTGGAAGATTAATCACAATCGGTTTACTGACACCGATCAGCGAGCTGGTAGCTTTCAGGAAGAGGCCCGTCTCCTGGATTTTTCGGACATTGGCACGTGTAAACGTCTCCGTGTCTGCGATGGCTTCATCAAGGTGAGCTTGATAGTTGACAGGCGCAGCCACAATTTTGCCTGGGTTACCGACGGGGCTAAGCAGCTCGACATCGCTTAACTTGAAGACCGCTGCGCTTCCCTTGGCAAGCGAGATTTCGGGGCGTAGCTCGGCCAGGTTAGCGATCAGCAGGTCATGGCGCGGAAACGGATAACGGGCAGGTGACAAAATACGCAGTGCTTGGGAAACGTCATAGACAATGTCGCCCTCAATCAGGCCCAAACGGTTATCGTTAAACAGACAAATTTTCATGGTTTTTCTCCTGGTGTAGTAGTTGCGCTCGGATTGATTTCGCTGCGCCAAAAACCGAGGTGTTCTTGCAACGGTCGATCGGAAAAGCTGAACAGTACGCATTGCTCGTCCGCCTCAAAACAACGCCATGCCCAACCCGGAACAACAAATACGTCGTCCTTGCAGGCTGTCCACGTTTGGTCACCGACCTGAACGCGCAGGCTGCCTTCAACCACGCAGCAAACAGCTCCGTCGGTTTCACGAAAGCTCGTGCCCTTGAACCCTGCTGGGAACATCTGCATAAAGGCACCCATCGAGCGAATCGGGGACAGCCCATTCGTTGGGTTGGTAAACATCAGTTTGAAACCGTTGCACGCGTCCCACTCATCGACGAGCGACAACTGTTCAAGCGCTGCACGCGTGCGCGAATAGGGGTAGTGAAAAAGTGGGCTGACGGGGCCGCCGTGGGTGTCGCCTACAGGTCTCAGGCCAGCGGCGAATCGCGCATTGGAGTCGCCTGTCGGGCGTGTCAGGGCCTGACGTAGATTCGGGTCATCAGCAGAGAAACCGGCGTTGAGCATTTGCACAACAGGCACATCCAGGCCGTCCAGCCACATCACAGGTTCCGTGCCCTGCGCACCATGGTCATGAAAAACGTTCGTGGGCGTGATGACAAAGTCACCCGGGTTCATTAGTACCTTTTCGCCATGCACCGTAGTGAACCCACCCTGGCCACTTAAAATCAGTCTTAGCGCAGACGCCGTATGGCGATGACTGGGGGCGACCTCCCCGGGCAGGATCATTTGAATACCCGCATAGAGGGATGACGTTATCTGCGACTTGCCCCGAAACTTAGGGTTTTCTAGGACAAGCACACGGCGCTCCGCATCTTCGGCGGAGATGACCTCACAGGCCATTTTCATATTTTGGCGAATGGTTTCGGCGCGCCAGATTACGGGGTCCGCCGTCTGCTTGGGCTCGCGCGGGGTAAGCCCGCGCAATACCTCCCAGAGGGGCGTCATGTTGTCATGGGCAATGTGATCTCTAAAGGCATTGTTACTCACAAATATCTCCTTACCTATCTATCGAACTTCGTTCAGCCGTGCATCGCTACGGTCTTGGTTTGCGGTCCGTGCGATGTGGCGACGGACGAGGGTCAGCGCGACAAAAAGAATCAACATCATGGCTGCTATAAAACCGAAGAACCGAGTGCCTGTGCTGGCAAGAATCCAGGGGCCGATGAAAGCGCTCAGCACCGCGCCCAGCCGTCCGAAAGCTGCGGGCAAACCGACGCCACTTGCACGCATTGAGGTAGGGAATATCTGCGCCGCCAGCACGAATAGGATTGCTTGTGTGCCCGGTACGCAGAGGCCGAGCAGCAGCAGGCTAACGGTGATGATAGGGAGCGAATTCGCAGCAGGTTGCAACGGCGTTACCATCAGCGCAGCGCAGCAGGCCAACGCCCCCGCCGCCATGCAGAGCATGGTTTTGCGCGAACCGAAGCGACTGAACAGCCAGCCGCCGCCCACCCCTCCAATCAGGCCACCGAGGCTGAACAACGCCATACTTGCGCTGGACATACTGACGCTGTAACCGGCCTCGACGAACAGGGAGGGGGACCAGGTAAACATGAGGTAGCTAGACAGAATCACGGTAAAGAAAGCGACCGCCAGAACCCGTGTGTCGCCGGCATATTCGCTGGCCATTAACGTTCGCACCGAAGCCTTCTTGACTGCAGCCGCTTCGCCGCTGTCCTCCAACGTGGTGGTCAATGACACCGCATGCCCCAGGTGGCGAATGATGTTCAGGCACGCTGCCGGCTTGATGCCGCGCGCCACCAGAAATCTCAGCGACTCTGGGACGCCAATGATCAGCGTCAGCGCGACGATCAATGGCGCACACCCCGCAATCACGAAAAAACTGCGCCAGCCAAGGGCAGGAAGAATTTGCGCCCCTAACAGGCCAACGACAATACCGCCAAAAGGCAACGCGCTCATCCCGATGGCGAGGGCAAGGCTGCGCCGGCGCAAAGGTGTGTACTCAGCCAGCATTGCCGTGACGTTAGGCATGGCTGCTCCCATGCCCAACGATGCAATCACTCGGCAGACGCCCAGAAAGACGATGTCATCGGCGAGCGCGCCCAATAACGTCATCAGGCCAAACGTTACGCTGGACGCGATGAGGGTCCATTTTCTGCCGATGCGGTCGCCCAACAGGCCCCCGAGGGCCGTCCCCAGTGCCATGGCCACGAAACTGAATCCAAGCACCGGTGCAAAGGCTGCGCGGCTGATACCCCATTCGGCTGAAATGGAGGACAGCGACAGGCTAAGCACCTGCGCGTCCACGCCATCGAACACCATGACGAGGGCGACCAAGAAGAGAATTCGCTTTTGATAGGACGTCCACTCTCCGTGATCGAGAATAGGGGCGATGTCGAGGACGGGGGACGATGGCTGCGCTAGCTGGCTCATGATGGAACCCTCACACCTTAAGGTGTTTTGTATTATTTGTTGTAATACGATAATTATGTTTTTTCCAAAAAGTGTCAACGCTTTTATCTTATGGCGCTATTTTTGTTTTTACTCACCTCGTGGTCGAGCTTGGCGGTAACATGCGGGCTCCGTCAAGCACACCTTTCTAAGGGGGCAGGGTTGATAAAGCAGCAGGTAACCGGCGCGTCAGCCATGCAAGTCTCAGGCGCAGAAGATCCCAAAGGCAGCTCCCAGGATCGCTTGATGCGCCTGCTCGAATTGTTCAGTGGAGACAGCAAATCTGATTGGTCTGTGGACGAAGCGGCGATCGAGTTAGGACTATCGGCGAGCCATACGTACCGTTACTTTCGAACCCTGTCGGGTGCCGGATACATCAGCGCCTTTACCCCGGGGCGCTACGTGCTGGGCCCAGCAATCATCGCGTTGGATAGAAAAATGCGGTTGGGTGATCCGATGATCCAGGCTGCAAGGTTGGTCATGGGTGACATGCTGAATGCGGCCCCCGCTGACAGCATCGCGATTTTATGCCGGTACTTCCAAGAGCACGTCATGTGCGTGCATGAGGAGTTCACCACCCGTTTCAAGCAAGACATCAGCTATGAGCGCGGCCTCCCAAGGCCCCTTTACCAAGGCGCAGCCTCAAAGGTCATCCTGGCGCACCTGCCATTGCGCCAGGTCAAACCCTACTACGAAGGCGTAACGGGCGAATTCGAGCGCTTTGGCCTTGGGGCCAATTGGGCGCAAGTCAAGCAGACACTGAGATCGCTGAGAAACGAGTCCGTAGTCATCACTTCAGGCGAATTGGGCAATAGCGCTGCGGGTATTTCAGCCGCCGTTTTTGACGATAAACGGGTGATCGGCAGCATCAGCATCGTGATACCCGTCGTCGATGCCTCCCCGGAAGTCAGAACACTGCTCGCGCCTATTGTTGCGAAGGCCGGGGCCGAGATGACGCAGAAAATGACGGTGTTGGCGTCTTCTGGATCATGAAATACACAACGCCGTCAGCTCTCTGGAAACAGCCAAGGCTCGGTGGCGCGTCGCTTGCTTTCGTATAAGCGCACGTCGTCGGCTTGAGCGAGCGTCAGGCTGATTTCATCGAGCCCCAACATCACGCATTTTTTGCGGAATGCATCGATCTCGAAACGGTAGATCACGCCCTCAGGCTGGGAAACGGTTTGGTCCGCTAGATTGATCTCAAGTTGCAACGCAGCATCACGGGCCGCGAGTGAGAACAGGTGATCCATTTCATCCTTGGTCAACACGATGGGCAGCACGCCGTTCTTAAGGCAGTTGCCATAAAAAATATCTGCGAAACTGGTGCTGAGCAGCGCTTTGAACCCGAAATCACGCAAGGCCCACGGCGCGTGCTCGCGGCTCGAACCACAACCGAAATTATCTCGGCACAGCAGGATTTGCGCTGACTTGAACCGGGGCTGGTTGAGCATGAACTGCTCGTTGAGCGGTCGTACCGAGCAGTCGTCCCCAGGTTGGCCTTGGTCTAGATAACGCCAGTTATCGAACAGGTAATCGCCATAGCCATATTTGCTGATCAATTTCATGAATTGCTTCGGCAAAATGGCGTCCGTGTCCACATTGATTCGATCAAGCGGCGCCGCTACTGCACAAAACTGCTTGAATGGTTTCACGGCCTTTCAACTCCTTATCTGGGCAGCGGTTATATCAACGAAATGTCCTGCCAGGGCCGCCGCTGCTGCAGTGACCGGGCTCACGAGGTGAGTTCTGCCACCCTGCCCCTGACGCCCCTCGAAATTGCGATTGGACGTAGATGCACAACGCTCCCCAGGGAGCAGCCGGTCCTCGTTCATTCCCAAGCACATCGAACAACCGGGCTCGCGCCATTCAAACCCAGCGTCGATGAATATCCTGTCCAAGCCCTCGGCTTCAGCCATGGCTTTGACCTGTCCTGATCCCGGCACCACCAATGCTTGTTTGATACGCGTGGATACTTTTTGACCGACTACAACCTGGGCAGCTGCCCGCAGGTCCTCGATGCGTGCATTGGTGCAGGAGCCTATGAAAATCTTGTCGAGTTCGATTGAAACGATGGCTGTGCCCGCTGTAATCCCCATATAGTCGAGCGCGCTGACCAAGGCCTGACGTTTAGCGGGGTCTACTTCGTCCGCGGGGTCGGGCACCTTTTCTAGAACATCGCACACCATTTGCGGAGAAGTTCCCCATGAAACTTGAGGGGCAACTTTTGCTGCATCCAGGTTCACCACCTGTTGGAAAATTGCCCCAGGGTCGCTGTGAAGCGTGCGCCAAAACGTAGCGGCGGCCTCCCAGCCTGCGTCTCGCGGCGCATGAGGTCGGCCGTGCAGGTAGGCCAGTGTGGTCTCGTCTACACCGATCAGCCCGACGCGAGCTCCGGCTTCGATTGCCATATTGCAAAGGGTCATCCGCGCTTCCATGGACATGCTACTGACCGTGCTGCCCGTGAACTCGATTGCATGACCGGTGGCCCCCGCAGTACCGATTTTGCGAATCAAGCTCAGGGCCAAGTCTTTTGCGGTCACGAACGGCTGCAATTCGCCGTCGATCTGAACCTTCATCGCCGCCATGGGTGAAACACGCAGGCACTGGGTGGCGAGAACGTGCTCGATCTCGGAAGTGCCGATGCCAAATGCCAAGGCCGCGAAAGCACCATGGGTACTGGTATGAGAGTCGCCACAGACGATGGTCATTCCCGGAAGACTGGCGCCAGATTCAGGCGCGATGACATGCAAAATGCCCTGCCTTTGATCACCCATTTTAAAGTGGCGCAGGTTCAGGTCATCGCAGTTACGCTCAAGCGTCTGAACCTGAATTTTCGCTACCGGATCCTGAATGCCCAGAGCCAAGTCCCTAGTCGGCACATTGTGGTCCGAGGTGGCGATGATCGTGCCGCTTCGCCAAGGGTTCAGCCCCGCTGCCGATAAACCTTCAAAAGCCTGGGGGCTGGTGACTTCATTGATCAACTGCAGATCGATGTAAAGCATCGCCGAACCGTCCGGGTCATGACGTACGACGTGCGTTTCCCAGAGTTTTTGCAGCAGCGTTTTGGGCACTGGAGGCTCCTCTTGTCAGATCGATCATTACGGACCTGCCTGGCCGGATTGTAGGCAAGCTTGCTCAGACAATATAGAGCGCTTTTATCGTAATGCGCTATTTTTGATTTTTAAAGAGTGGCAAAGTACTATGTGTTGTCCAACTGTACTGTTCAGATTTGTAAAATCTGAACAGCGAAAGCGCCCGCTTAAACGATTCCTGATCTCGGCTTTTGATAGCGATGTCTGATAGGCAGTGCGCTATCCCCCCTCAATACTCATCCGTTCAAGAGCGATCCGCAGTGGGTAAATATGACAACTAAAAGCTTTGACGTGCTGATTGTAGGAAGTGGTGCAGCCGGATGCGTGGTGGCCAGTTATCTGGCCGAGAACAGTCGGGCCAGCATTGCCGTGATCGAAGCCGGCGGCAAGGATTCCGACCCGCTGATCCATATTCCAGCCGGCTTCGGCACCATCCTGGCCAAGGATAAACACGTGTGGACCCATTCCACCGTCGCCCAGCATGGTACTGAGCGACGCTTTCGCTCCGGCAAGGTGTTGGGGGGAGGCACGTCGGTAAATGCCATGGCGTATGTGCGTGGCCAAAAACGCGACTTCGATGCGTGGGACGAAGCCACCGCAGGCGACGGGGACTGGAATCACGCCAGCATGTGGCGTGCCTTCATCGAGCAAGAAAAAAACGACACGTTCCATGATGAACATCATGGCACCCAAGGCAATCTGGCCGTGCAGCTGCCCAAAGGGATCAACGAACTGAACCAGTATTGCCTGAAGGCATTTCAGGAATACGGCCTGCCCTACAATCCGGATTACAACGGCGCCAGCCAGATCGGTGTGTCACCGGTGCAATCGAACATCGAGAACAGTCGCCGTTGCAGTGCCGTAGTCGCGCACCTGCGCCGTCATCTGGAGAGTGGCCGCGTCACCTTGCTGGCGAACACAACGGTCACTCGGGTGCTGATCGATAGCCACCGCGCGGTAGGGGTCGAAATACTCCAGGGCGGGACTACGCAGCAAATCCAGGGCAAGCAGGTCATACTCAGCGCCGGGGCGGTACACAGCCCGAAGATTCTCATGCATTCCGGCATAGGCCCCAAGACCCAGTTGCAGGAATTCGGCATTGAGGTGATGGTCGATTCCCCCGGCGTGGGCGAAAACCTACATGACCACCCTATCGTACCGCTCAGCGCCTATGTGAAAGGGAACTTGGGCTATCAAAGCGTTGCCCAGGGCCTTGGGACGCTGAAGGCAGGGATCCGCTACATCCTGACCAAAGACGGCCCGGCCGCAGGCAGCGGTATCGAGACGGTCAGCTATTGGGATCCCCTGAACTTACAGGGCGACCCTACCGTTCAGTGCTATCACGTACCAATCATTTCCAAAGACGGCTTGAGCCCTACCGGTACGCGCCCCGGCGTGACCTTCGAGTTAGTGGTGCTTCAGCCTAAAAGCCGCGGCTGGGTACGTTTGGCTGACGCTGACCCTACCTCTATGCCGCTGATCAACCCAAATTTCATCGGCCACGAATACGATTTGAAAGTGGCCGTTGAGTCGGTGAAAGCCATGCGCCATGTCCTGACTCAGGAATCGCTAGCGCCGGTGATCGACGAAGAGGTCTCACCGGGTCCCAGCGTGCAATCCGATGAGCAGATTGGCGAATGGGTCAAACGCGTCGCCACCACCATGTGGCACCCGGTCGGCACCTGTCGCATGGGCAAGGACGAAGGTGCCGTCGTTGATGGTCGCCTGCGTGTGAAAGGCGTGGAGCATCTGCGTGTCATCGATGCCTCGATCATGCCCAACATTACTAGCGGCAACACCAACGCGCCCACTCAGGCGCTGGCCCTGCACGCTGCCAAAATGCTCTGTGAAGATTACTTTCGCTGATCTGCGTGACGCTCATAAACATCCACTGAATTCGATAAGGTGACAACCCATGAACTATCCAAGCTCCGAGTCCATCGATGCAGTATTCGAGTCGCAGCGTGCCTATTTCGCCTCCCGCCAAACCCACCCCATCGAGTTTCGCAAACACAGCCTGGAGCGCCTGAAACAGGCAGTGCTCAATCACAAAGAGGCGCTGTACGTCGCACTGGACGAAGATTTAGGAAAACCCAAGGCCGATGTGGACCTCGCGGAGATCGGCGCAGTCCTCCACGAAATCGATTTCGCCCTCGCCCACCTTGACGAGTGGGCGACACCAGAAACGGTACCCACCGCAGACCTGATTGCGCCGTCCCAGTGCTATGTCACGCAAGAGCCCTTTGGCGTTACTTACATCATCGGGCCGTTTAACTACCCCGTAAACCTGACGCTGACGCCGCTGATAGGCGCAATCATTGGCGGCAACACTTGCATCCTTAAGCCCTCCGAAACCACCCCCAACACTTCACTGGTCCTCGAGAAAATCATTCAGGAAGCGTTCTCTCCCAACTACATAGCTGTGGTTCAGGGTGGACGCGATGAGAATACTCACCTGCTGAGCTTGCCGTTCGATTTCATCTTTTTCACGGGCAGCCCTAACGTCGGCAAGATAGTGATGCAGGCAGCCGCCGCGCACCTCACACCAGTGATCCTGGAACTAGGCGGCAAGTGCCCTTTGATTGCCCTGGCCGATGCCGATGTCGATCTGGTGGTGTCGCAGCTGATGTTTGGCAAGTTCATCAACAGCGGCCAGACCTGCATCGCACCGGATTACTTGTACGTCCACAGCAGCATCAAGGATGAACTGCTAACTCGCCTGACGCAGCGCATTCAGCAGGACCTGCCCGACATAGGTTCCACGGGAAAAGTCGTCACGAGCCAACAAGTATCGCGTCTTCAAAACTTGTTGAGCAAGAGCGCGGGCAAGGTGCTGGTCGGCGGCGATGCAGACCCAGAACGGCGCGTATTCAGCGCCACCGTGGTCGACCAAGTGCAATGGGACGATGCGCTGATGGCCGAAGAGCTGTTTGGGCCCATTTTGCCGGTGCTGACTTTTGATTCGGTGGATAATGCAGTCGATCTCATCAATCAACATCACTCCAAACCACTGGCCGTGTATGTGTTCACAGGCCACACAGCCAATGCCAACCCCGTCATCGACCACATTCAAGCCGGCGATGCTCAGGTCAACGGCGTGCTGGTGCACGCGTTTTCGCCATACCTGCCGTTCGGTGGGGTGGGCGGTTCAGGGATGGGCGAATATCACGGCCGATACAGCTACCTGGCATTTACCCACAAAAAGTCTGTACGGATAGTTGAGTCTGGCAAGCCGGTATAAATAAAACACCAACTCCGCGAACCTGAGGCAGGTCAACGGCAGGTATTCTTTGCAATCCTGCCTTGATCGCGCGACCACATAAACCGTGACGAGCTCAACATAAACAACTGCATGCACCTCAGTACCAACACTCCATAAGAATTCGTACTCACAACCCGGAGACAGCAATAACACCAAAGGCTAGCATTCTATTAACCCTTAATAAGACACC
Source organism: Pseudomonas sp. FSL W5-0299 (assembly GCF_005930655.1). Classification (NCBI taxonomy): domain Bacteria; kingdom Pseudomonadati; phylum Pseudomonadota; class Gammaproteobacteria; order Pseudomonadales; family Pseudomonadaceae; genus Pseudomonas; species Pseudomonas sp. FSL W5-0299. Next base: position 97,670 of record NZ_RXHX01000005.1, on the reverse strand, counting down.
CCTATTAGCCTTCGGGAGATACATCATGTGGAACAATAGCAGCCCCTTTTTACAAGGTATTCGCCAACCCCTCTCCAACGAAATCATCGCCAATGAACTTCGCATAGAAGGTACTGTGCCGCCTGAACTTGAGGGCGTGCTTTTTCGAACCGGATCCAACCAGCGTTGGGAGCCTGCTCGCCCTGACCGATACCACTGGTTCGACGGAGATGGCATGGTTCATGGGTTTTATATCAGCAACGGCGCTGTCAACTACCGCAATAAATGGGTGCGCACCGAGGGTTTCAAGGAAGAAGAAGCAGCCGGTAGATCGCTCTACAACGGTATTTACGGGTCTTACGAAGTAGCTCAACCACAGCTTGAAAAGGGGCCGGCTGCCGTCAAGCAAGTAGCCAACGTCAATGTCGTGGAAATCGACGGACGCGTATTGGCTCTGCAAGAGGCGGGTAGACACTATTATGAACTTGACCGAAACACCCTGGAAACCATTGGTACCTTTGATTTCCACGGCGCAATTGATGCACTGGTTACCGCGCATATCCATACCGACGCCGCAAAAAATGAACTACTATTGTATACGGTCGAACCCGAAACCCGCCGATTCGTCTGTGCACTGGCTGACAAACAAGGGAACATCCTGAAACAGCACGTCGTTACACTTGACGCCCCCGCCTATATTCACGACTTCATGTTCACTGAAAATCATTTTGTCTTCTTCTTTGGGCCCATCAACTGGCGTCCAGAATCACCCGACCGAGTTCCTGCAGGCAAATCTGCGTGGACGTTTGACCCAAAGCAGAGCAATCGAACCCTGGTGGTCCATCGGCAGACCGGTGCAACTCAATGGTTCACCGATGAAGCTTACCAAACCACACACTTCGTCAACGCCTACGAGGAAGATGGCAAAATAATCGTCGACGGCTGCGTCAGTGACCTCCAGTTTGTCGATGATATAAAAGTCGAGAATTTCTTTCCGTTTCCTTTTCCTGACGCTGGACGCTCGCCGTTCACACCTCCCGCGCTGTACCGCTGGACCCTGGATCTCGATGCCGGTCAGATGACACGAGCACGGGTCGGAAATTTCTCCGTCGAATTTCCTAGGATCAATGAAAAACTCCTGGGTGCAAAACACCAATACGGCTACTTTGCCGGTGTACACCAGCCCAAAAGTGACAGCCACGATTTCAATTGCCTGATAAAGCAAGATTTTATTTCAGGCAAAACCGAGTACCAAACACTGGAAGGTGACAGGGACGTGTCCCCTGCCGAGCCGATATTCGTGGCCAAACCCGATGCGGTGAGTGAAGACGATGGTTGGTTGCTGGTCGTCTGGTGGGATCCCCAGACAAACAAAAGCGAACTGGTGATCCACGACGCGAGCGACTTCACGGGCGCACCATTGGCACGGGTAAAGCTGGATCATCATATACCGCTGGGTTTTCATGGGAACTGGATCCCATAACCCACCGGTAGAGGTCTAGCCGAGCGTTCTGGCAACAGCAACGCACAACTGACTGCCCTGCAAATAACGTATCGCTGCAGGGCAGTCTTTGTATGAAGGAACGCCCCTTTCAAGGGGCATTCATGCCATACGATCAGTCCACTAAAACCCTGACCTTAAAACGGATAAGCGCGACGTTTGTGTTGCACCGAGTTCCAGTGATCGCTGGTCAGCTCCGCGATGATCCAATCGCTGTTGAATCGCCCGATACCACTGTTTTTCTCGCCGCCAAACATGTTGTTCGGATCATCATTGACCGAGATGTCGTTGATGTGAGTCATGCCGGCTCCAGCGCATGTGCCTCGTCACGCGCAGTGATGATCGGCGCTACAGGACAAAATTGCTCAGCCTGGGCCAAGTCACTCATGTTATCGACATTGACGAACACATGAGGCGGCAGTACCTACCCGTGTGCAGCGCCACCGAGCAACAACTCGATGCTTTCGGCTTTCGCCGCCTCGATCCGGGCCACTGCGCCCTCCAACTGGCGACGGTTGATCAGCGGGCCAATGACTGTATCTGCAAGGTCAGGATCGCCGACTTTCAACTGGCGAACGCGCTCGACAAACGCTTCGACGAAATCCTTTTGCAACGAGGCGTCGACGATAATCCGGTTACTGCTCATGCAGATTTGACCTTGGTGCAGGAAGCGCCCCACAACGGCGGCGTGCACCGCCAGATCGAGGTCCGCGTCATCAAGCACCACACACGGAGCATTCCCACCCAACTCCAACCCGACTCGCTTGAGCGTCGGGCCTGTGACTGCCAACGCGCCCAATGTGCCGCCCGACCCGAGTCGATCCCGTGAAGAAGATGAATTTTGGAATCGGGTGCAGGGTAAAGGCATCACCCAAATCAGCCACGTCTCCCACGACCACGTTCAAAACTCCCGGCGGAAAACCGGCCTCTTCGTAAATTTTCGCCAACAACAAACCACCGGTCACCGGCGTATCGTCGGCAGGCTTCACGACGACGGCGTTACCGAGTGCCAGCGCCGGTGCGATAGACCGATTGGAAAGGTGCATCGGCCAGTTCCAGGGACTGATAACCCCGACCACACCCAATGGTTTACGGTAAACGCGGCTTTCTTTGTCGGGGGTGTCGATTGGCAGAATGCGGCCGACGACTCTCGAAGGCATGGCCGCGGCCGTGATCATGGTCGAACGTACCGCTGACCACTCGATTTCGGCTTTGGTACGCGTGCTGCCTGACTCACGAATCAATCAGTCGACAATTTCTTCGTGCCTGGCTTCCAGTACGCTAACGGCGCGCATGAACAAGGCTGAGCGCTCATTAGGTAACGTCTGCGCCCATGCTTTCTGCGCGGTTGCTGCCGCCTGGTAGGCGTCGTCGAGGTCGCTAACATCACCCAGCGAAAGCTCGGTCAGCAGGGCGTTGTCATAAGGGTTGCGGTTCTCCAGGACCTTGCGCGTACTTCCGGAACGCCAGGCCCCGGCGATGTATTGGCCAGTAAAGTTTTGCCACGGTGTTGGGCGGTCAGACATGGGTGTTCTCCGGTTGATTCAAAGTAGGTCAGCGCCAGTATTCTTCTTGCTTGCCAGCCTGGAAGTCGCGAGGTTTTCCAATTGCTGGTGCAGTGCAAGGGTGTGATGTTCATCAGTTCGGTGGTGAGCGAAAAGCTGAGCAATCGCTGCGCATTCGAACGCAGCAATGAGCAGTGGAGAGGCCTTTTTTTCGAGGCTGATCAGACTTGTCAGAAGACCCCTGACTTGATCATAAATTCGTGCCTGAGCAGGTGGGGCAGGTGTATCCGAGATCTTCAGTGCGAGCCGCGCAATGCGCTTGCACAGGCGCTTGCGCTGGGAGCCTGGCGATGAAGGAACCAACCATCGGTAGGTCAGCACGGCAGTGAACACCCCGCCCAGAATTGCCAACATCTGCAACAGGGTATGTTCAAGGGAGGTGTCTACCTGCAATCCAGGTTGAGCGATTAACAAAAAGGTCATGTTCAGGTCGATGGCCAGTTTTGCTGTACCGGGCCGAGCCATGAGCAACGCTCCGATCATCAAAAACGGTGCGATAACCAAGGCCAGCTCCCACACCGTTCCCACTTCAGGTAACAGCCAAAAACGGCAGGTCACGCCAAGAACGGCTCCAGCGGTCGAGCCAACAAGTACGTCTTTTAACGCCGCACTGGCGTGGCTATGGCTGGAGAACAGCGAGGCGAACAACACGGCCGTCATGACCATCATTGGACCGTCTGACCAACCCAGGCCCCACCACATTGCGGTGGCGATGGACATCGCAATCAAGGGTCTGGAGCCCGCGAGGCATGTTGCGTGCCAGTCGCGCTGTTGAGTTGATTGCAACGCTTCCCTGCCTGGCGTTTCACAAGCATTCAACGCTGCAAAGACGCGTTGTAATTTTTCAACGAACAGCGTGCCTGCGGCAAGGTTTTCAGTGTTTTTGTGGACCTCATTGATCACCGCGAGCACCATTGCAGCTGCCGATTCAGGATGAGTTGCTACCAACAGGTCAGAGGGAAATCGGAGTTTTTCGCCAACATCGAAATGGCTACTTACGAGCAAATCGACAAGCGCGCCCAGCGTGTCGCGAGTGCGAAAGACCCGTAAACGCATTGTTCGAGAACCTGTAGCAATTTCATCCAGGCACAGATCAAGCGCCGCTAGTTCCTGCAACAGCGCACTAAAACTTTTGGCATCGTGTGCAGTGCCTGCCTGCAACCTTTTGAGGCTGTAGTGAACGCTGGCCACAATCAGCGCATCGAGTCGGTTGTACACGGATTCCAGGGACGCGGACTTGCCTGTAAACGTCCATGAAAAACAAGCTGAAGCCAACACGCCGATGACGGTGCAATAGATTCTGCCAAGGGCTAGGTCCACATCGAGCACGGGGTCTTGAATACCAAACAGCGCGACGATCGCTGCGGTGTAGCCTGCCAGCACAAAACCGTAATTTCGAAAATGTCGAAACAGGTTTCCATACCCGGCGCACGCTGCGATCCAGGCTGCCAGTACGAGCATTAGCCAGTGCTGCTGATCAAAGAACACCGTCAGCAAAAGTCCGCCTGCCATGGCTCCCACCACCGTACCGATCAGCCGCGCGCCGATGCGTTCGATCAAGAGGCCTCGCGTAGGTTGCGCCACCAGCCAGACTGTCATCGCAGCCCACCAAGGATGGTGCAGGTCCAGCATTTGAGCGATGACCAGCGCCAAGAGAGCTGCCGTGGTTGTGTGCAGACTGAAAATCAGTGCTGACCGAGAAGGCCACTGAAGCTCGGGCTGCATGCCAAAACGGCCTATCAAGCGACCGAATGATTGAGTGATCCACTTATTCATTTGATGAACTGACATCCGCAGCCTGATAAGGGAAACGCAGCCGCACGCGGCTCTCATTGCCATGGTGCATGCCGACGAGAAACCAAAATATCATATTTCCTGCTATTTAGGATTTTGGTTTATTTTATCTTTACAGGATTTTTGCTTCGTAATAGATTTAGCCTCAGTCAAGGGCACCTGCCTGCCCAGACAATAAAAACAATAAGAGGCCAGTTCATGCATACGCCTACACCCAGCAATATCCTCTGCGACGTCGTTGACGCCCTCCCTGTCAGCCGGTTGCAATGGGAGGGGCTCGCCCTCTGCGTACTGGTCGCAGTGCTAGACGGATTCGACACCCAGATCGTCGGTTTTCTGGTGACTGCCATGGCATCAACCTTGAACGTAACGCCCCAAGCCTTGGCACCGGTGTTCGCGGCGGGTTTATTTGGTTTGATGCTCGGCGCACTGCTACTGGCCCCTATGGCGGATCGCTTGGGGCGCAAGAGAATTCTGGTGTTGTCGATCCTGCTGTTCGGCACATTCGCGTTACTGACCGCTTTTGTTAACAACGTCTCGCAGTTGCTCGTCGTGCGCTTTCTGACCGGCATAGGCCTCGGCGGGGCAATTCCCAACCTGGTGGCGCTGATCTCTGAATACAGCCCGCGACGTTACTCGCGCAGTGCCGTGACGCTGCTGTTCTGTGGCATGCCACTGGGCGCCATGCTGGCTGGCTTGACGGTCGACCAACTGCTCGCTACCTGGGGGTGGGAAAACCTTTTCCTGATCGGTGGCGCGCTGCCGTTGCTGGTCGCCGGCGTTGTGGTGTGGCGGCTTCCAGAGTCGGTTGAGTTCCTCAGTCGCCAACCCGGCAGTCGTGCTGCCCTCAGCGCTATCATTAAACGGCTCGCACCCAACCTCGCAGAACTGCCCGCCAGTCTTGGCCAACTACGCCAACAGGCAACCTCCTCTACCTCCCTGAGTCGTCTTTTCACAGCCGGCATGTGGCGCCGCACCCTGCTGCTTTGGCTGCCGTATGCCATGAACTTGCTGATTTTGTACTTCATTATGAGCTGGATCCCGACGCTGTTAGTGGCAGCCCATGCACCGCTGAGCATGGGCATTCGCGCCATCATTCTCTTCAGCCTGGGAGGTGTGATCGGCTCGGTCGTACAAGGCTGGCTGATGAACCGCTGGGGGTCGGTCAACGTATTGACCATCGAATTCATGGGCTACCTGACAATCGTGCTGGCGCTCAGCCAATTGCCTGTTTCTATTTATTCGCTTTTCCCCGCAATGTTGTTGCTGGGCATTTTGGTGCAAGGCGCGCAGGCAGGTCTTAACGCTTTGGCCGCCGAGTTGTACCCACAGGAAATACGCTCCACAGGCATCGGCTGGGCACTTGGCGTCGGGCGAGTGGGTTCCATTACAGGGCCCGTTTGCGGCGGCTTGATGTTGGCAGCCGGCTGGGTTTTGACAGAGATCCTCAGCGCAGCGTTGGTTCCGGGAATCATCGCGCTGACGGCGATTACCTTGCTACGACTTGACCCCGCGAGCAAACAACAACCCACACCCTCACAGTCTGTTACACATCATTGATGCAACCAGAGGCATACCCATGAAAATCGCAAGCTTCGTTTACCAAAACCGTTCCACGTACGGCATTGTTAAAGGTGACCACGTCATTGACCTGGAATCACTCAAGTCTCACCTGGGTGCGGACCTCAAAGAAGCCATCGCGCGCAATCGACTGAGCGAACTGGGGGCTGATGCGCTGAAAGACCTGCCTCGCCTGGCATTGAGTGAAATCACCTTTTTGCCGGTCATTGCCAACCCAGGCAAAGTGCTCTGCATCGGGATCAACTACGCCACGCATGTGCGCGAGACTGGTCGGGACATGCCGACCTACCCGATGATTTTCACCCGCTTTGCCGACAGCCAGACCGCACACCTGCAGCCCATCGTTCGCCCAACCGTGTCCCACAAGCTTGACTTCGAAGGTGAACTGGCCGTGGTGATCGGCAAGACCGCTCGCCACGTCAAACCGGAGGACGCCTTGGACTACGTCGCCGGCTATGCCTGCTACAACGACGGCAGCGTACGTGACTGGCAGAAGCACACGATCCAGTTTGTTCCAGGGAAGAACTTCCCGGCCACCGGTGGATTCGGCCCATGGATGGTCACCAGCGATGAAATCGTCGACCCGCAGGACCTGGAACTGACGACTCGTTTGAACGGCGAAGTGATGCAACACACGCGCACCAGCGACATGATTTTCGATGTGCGCAAGTTGATCGAGTACTGCACCGCGTTCACTGAACTGGCCCCTGGAGACGTAATCGTCAGCGGCACCACCGGCGGCGTTGGTGCATTCCGCGAGCCACCAGTCTGGATGAAGCCGGGCGATATCGTCGAAATCGAAATCGAGCGCATTGGTATCCTGCGCAACAGTATTGTAGACGAGAGCTGACATGCAAAAACCGTTTGATTCCGAAGACACCACCGAGCACCTGGCAGACAGCAAAGGCTCCAGCCTGGAGCGGATGCTGCGAATTCTCGACCTGTTCACCGAGCACCATCCCATCTGGACGGTCGACGGGATGGGAAATGCGCTGGGGTTCACACGCTCCACTGCCTACCGTTATGTACGCGAACTGGCCGAGGCCAATTTGCTGTTTCAGGTGGAGGCCGGTCGCTATGCGCTGGGCGCGAGAATCATCACCTGGGATCGCCAACTGCGCGTCAGTGATCCGTTGGTACGCGCGGCGCACTCCCTGGAGTCGACCTTTCCGCAATGGGGTGCCGAGCAAGCCTGGTTGGTGTGTCGGCTGTTCAAGGATCAAGTGGTCTGTATCCATCAAACCGGCAACCTTTCCAACCAAGTGAGCTACTCGCGAGGATCGCCAAGACCTTTGTTCATGGGAGCGACCTCTAAAGCGATCCTCGCCAACATGGGCTCACGGCATCAAAGCCAACTGTTTCTGGAAAACCCGAGTGACATCGAGTCCAGCAACCTTGGCAAGACTTGGGAGGTGTTCCGGCGCTCGCTCCAACGCTTGCGCCGCCAGGGATATGTGCTGAGCACCAGCGAAGTCGATGCTGACGTCTTTGGCCTCGCGGCCCCCATATTCGATGGCGACGGCAAAGTGGTGGGCAGCATCAGCTGCGTGCGCCCGACCTCGCAACGCGATAGCGAACAGGATGAAGTGCAAGGCCAGCAAATCCTCGCCCTTGCCGACAATCTTTCACAACTCATGACCGCGCTGGCGCACAGACCAGAAGTACTGGACTGACCAGCCCGGCGGTCACCGAGGGAATAAAAATGACAACCCTTACACCCGTGAATACTGACGTACTGATTATCGGTGCCGGCCCGACAGGACTCACGTTGGCCAACCTCCTCGGACAGGCCGGCGTGCGTACGACCATTCTTGATCGTAAAGCCGGCACCGTGACTGAACCGCGTGCCGTTTCGATCGACGATGAGTCGCTGCGAACCATGCAGGCAGCCGGGCTGGATGAAGCCGTGTTGGCTGACGTCGTCAAAGGCTACGGCGTTCACTACTTCGACAAGCCAGGGGGACGTTGCTTTGGCAAGGTCGAACCTGTCGGCAAGCAATACGGCTACCCCAAACGCAATGCGTTCAGGCAACCCCTGTTCGAACGCACGCTGATGCAAGGTATGGAGCGTTTCCCTAGCCTGACTCCGCTTTTCTGCCATGAACTGATCGACTTCACACAGAACGCCTCAGGCGTTCTCGCTCGAATACAAAATGCGGCCGGTGACACGGTTGAGGTGCACGCCCAGTACATGGTTGCCTGTGATGGCGGCAGAAGCCCGGTTCGAAAACAACTGGGTATCGATATGGTGGGTTCCAGCTTCAAGTCCCGATGGTTGGTCGTGGATCTGGATCAGGACGATGACCCGTTCTGGCAGACTCGTGTGTATTGCGACGCGCAGCGACCTGTCGTAGAAGTGCCCGGCCCTCATCAGACACGTCGCTTCGAGTTCATGCTCAAAGACGACGAGACTGATGAGCAAATGCTCAGCGACGCTAGCCTTGGCAACTTGCTGCGGCCGTTCCGGGGTGAAAAAGCTTATTCGCTGGTGCGCAAAGTGGTCTACACCTTCCACGCCAGGGTTGCCTCTCGCTGGCAGGAAGGTCGTGTTTTTCTCGCCGGTGACGCTGCGCACCTGACCCCACCCTATGCGGGCCAAGGCATGAACAGTGGTGTGCGTGATGCGCATAACATCGCCTGGAAACTTGTGGCGGTACTCCGGGGACAAATGGCGAAAAGCGCCCTCGAGACCTATGAAAGCGAACGCCGCGATCATGCCTGGGCGCTGATCAAGCTGGCGCTGAATCTCGGGGTGGTCATGGCGCCGGCTTCAGCCTTGCGCGCCAAACTCATTACCAGCACCTTCCGCGTGATCGGGCTGATCCCGCCTCTGCGCGATTACTTTCTGCAAATGAAGTTTAAACCAAAGCCTCGTTTTACCCAGGGCCTGGTGTTATCCCAAGGTAAGGCCGGCAACCTGCGCGCCGGGACCATGCTGCCGCAGCCGACTCTTTTCGACTCTCACGGCTGCGCGCAACTGTTGGATGAGCACATCGGCCCGGGCTTTGCCTTGATTCAATATGGCGATCTGCGCAGCCAACGCATGGATCAACTGCAGCACCCGCTCTGGACCCACCTGGATGCCAAGCGCATCGTGATCATTCCACAAGACGCTCCGCTTCCGCCCCCTTTGGCGGGACTCACGATCGTACATGATCGCAACGGTGAGTTAAGCGCACTGTTTGCCGAGGCCAGCACCTTCCTGCTGCTACGTCCCGACCGCTATGTCGCCGCCATATTTGACCAGGCTCAGGAGTCAGAAACAGCTCTGGCTCTTCAGTCCTTGTTGGGCATTGCACAGGCTACGACAGTCGCCGTCGCGGCTGCCAATACCGCCCATTCCCCAGTTACTCTTTGATCGCGGAGTTTTCCATGACGACCCTCCAGACTTCGACCCCTGCTCAACTGTGCTACCTGCACCTGGCAAGCAAAGAACCTCAACGCCAGGTAGATTTTTATACGCGAATGATGGACATGCGCGCATCGCCACAAGCAGATGGCAGCCAGGTGATGCGGGGGCCGAAACGAGCGGCAATCATTTCGCCAGCCGACCATAGCGGCCTGCTGGCCGCTGCCTTCAACCTCCACTCCAACGCCAAACTGGAAGCGCTGCGTCAGAACCTGATTGAGCGTGAATGCCAGATGGATCCGGTGACCTCGCCTTTACTTGAGCCAGGCGCGTTTGCCATTCGGGATCCACAGGGTCGCCAGACAATATTCGGCGTAGTACTTCCCGATACAAGTGCTGAACTGCAAGGCATGCCGTCGAGGTTGCAGCACGTTGTGTTCCAAACCACCGAGCTTGAGACGATTATCGACTTTTACGTCAACACCGTTGGCTTCACCATTTCCGACAACGTGGTCGACCAGGAAACCGGCCAGCTCATGGTGTGTTTCCTGCGCTCCGACGACGAGCATCACTCCCTCGCCTTTTTCCGTGGGTCGAAGAATGAATGGGACCACCATTGTTACGAAACCAATGAGTGGAATGACATTCGTGATTGGGGCGACCGGTTTGCCAAGGAGCGCATCAGCATTTTCTTCGGCCCTGGCCGTCATGGTCCGGGCAACAATCTGTTTTTCATGGTGGTCGATGCCGATCGGAACCGACTGGAATTCTCGGCCGAACTTGAACTGGCGCCAGCAGACCGTGAAGCCGGCGTATGGCCGCAGAGTGAGCACACTCTTAACTCCTGGGGCCGCGCCTGGATGCGCACCTGATTTTGCAGGGAAGTCAATCCATTAAATTGATCGAGTCGCCTAAATGAACAACCAGAACGCACCCGCTCCATTTGCCATTCAAGGTCATCAATACATTAACGGCCGCTGGCAGCCAGGTCGCTCAACCAAACGCCTGGACAACCGCAACCCCTTCAACAACGAGTTGCTGTTGGACATGCCGCTCGCCTCGGTCGCCGATCTGGATGAAGCCTATCTGGCCGCCGAAAAGGCACAGCTGGAGTGGGCTGCGCTACACGCCGGCCAACGGGTTATGTTGCTTGAAAAGCTTGCCGTTATCGTTGCGCAGCGCAGTGAAGAAATTATCGACTGGCTCATCAAAGAGTCGGGCAGCACTCGAATCAAGGCTGGCATCGAGTGGCAAAGCACGCTGAACCTGGTCCGAGAATGCGCGAGCATGCCGATGCAAGTAGAGGGTCGGATCTTGACCAGCTACAAGCCCGGCGAACAGAGCTTTGTGTTCCGTGATCCACTTGGCGTTGTGGGGGTGATCAGCCCATGGAATTTTCCGCTTTATCTAAGCATGCGCTCCGTTATTCCGGCCTTGGCATTAGGTAATACCGTAGTGCTGAAACCTGCGAGTGATACCGCTGTCAGCGGCGGATTGTTGATCGCCTACCTACTGGAGGCGGCGGGCTTCCCTGCGGGCACCATCAACGTTGTTGTGGGCGCCGGATCGGAAATCGGTGACGCCTTCGTGGAACATCGAGTACCCAGGCTGATCTCGTTCACCGGTTCTACGGACGTGGGGCGCAATGTCGGGCGCATCGCCACGGGTGGCAAGCACATCAAACGCGTTGCTCTTGAACTCGGTGGTAACGCGCCACTGGTGGTGCTGAATGATGCCGACGTTGAAGTGGCAGCTCACGCAGCCGTGGTCGGCCGTTTCCTGCATCAAGGGCAGATATGCATGAGCGTCAACCGAGTGATTGTTGATCGCACCTTATACCCGGCGTTTGCAGAACTTGTGGTGGAGAGGGTCAGCAAGCTGAAAGTGGGTAACCCTAATGATGCGGACACCGTGATTGGGCCTGTCGTCAATCAATCGCAATTGAATGGCCTGTTACGCAAGATTGATCAGGCACACAGCGCTGGCCTGACTAAACTGTTCGGCGCTTCAGCCAACGGTCTGTTGCTCCCACCGCATGTTTTCGGCAACGTAAAAGCCGATGACGCCCTGGCGGTAGATGAAACATTTGGCCCACTGTTACCAATGCTCATAGCCGACGATGAAGCGCACGCCCTGCGACTTGCGAATGCCAGCGAGTATGGGTTGTCCAGTGCGGTATTCACCCAAGACATGGCGCGCGGGTTGCAGTTCGCTCGTGGCATCGTCGCCGGCATGACGCACATCAACGACATCACCGTCGATGACCAGCCAAACGCGCCCTTCGGAGGTGAAAAGAACTCCGGGCTCGGGCGTTTCAACGGTCATTATGCCGTCGATGAATTCACTCGCGCACACTGGGTGACCTGGCAGCCAGGTGGTCACCACTACCCTTTTTAATGCACCACGCAGTCAGCCCCTGTCGGGGCTGATTGTCATGCAGGGCAACAAGGTGAGTTGGCGTTACTCGTCGCCGCCCAAAGCCGCTACCTGAGCCTCTATGGACTTGATGCTTTGTTTGTCGGCTGCATTTTGCGGTGTAACGCCATCGCCCAAAGCGGCATGAAAAGGGCAACCGACAAATTTAGGATCATTCTTGTACGTTTCGACGTAATGCTCGGGGAATTGCTTGTCCAGCGCCTGGATGCCCTTTCGCACTTCGGCTTTATCTTCACTGGACATGTTCATCCGCTCTTCGATATAGGCTTCAGTCGGATCGTCGGCATTCATTTCCATCATGCCCATCATGTAGCCGGCCAGTTGCGGCAAAAGCTGGGCCGCGGCGGGGTCAGGGCGGTCGACCTGCATGGTGTCGAGCGTGGTGGTCAATGACATGGCGCGCAGTAACTGATGGCCAAACCAATGCAACTCCTTGGGGAAGAAGCGGAAGACAAACTGCTCATGAATCGCCGTGATAATGAGATTGCCACGTTCAAGCTTGGGTTTTGGAGCATTTTCGAAGGCTTCGCAAAATTCCACGAGCGCGTCGAAACTATCCGGGTAACCAGTGATCGGCTGATCGTTTTCAGCACGGAAGAGTTTGCACATGTCACGCCAGAACAAGTGCGCGGCAATCTTCTCGTTCTCGGAGAGGCCCGGGGCGCCCATCTTCAACTTCAGACGGTGCATTGTGATGGCGGTGAATGCACAGACGTACACGTAATCGTCATTATAAGAAAAGGCACCGGGATACTGCTTGGCCCAATGCGCATGAAGATTATTAATACCTTCAACCGACTTGATGGTGCGGCTGTCTTCAGGACCGTAGAACCACCACAGCGCATTGGCGCTGCCGGTCTGCTCTACACGCGAGGTGGACCGTGAAACGACTTTGCCACCGTCTTCACGCCAGACCGCTCTGGAGCCCCAATCGGTGACGACAAAATTAGGGAAGGTCAACGCGTAGATGAAGTTCTGCATGAAGTCGTTCAGCCCGTAGCTGTTCGATAAACGCCAGATTTCAATGTAATCCTTGCTTGGGTCGAGGCTTTGGATTTTGGCTTGAATCCACTTTTTAGGGGCAGACATGTAGATCCTCTCTTCGCTTGAGTGCACATAGTGAATACGAAAATAGAGGCCTCTGATCAGCGGCCTTCAGTCGTCAGACAGAAGCGCTCATGGCGCAACGTCTGGGTGCTCTCGATTTAAAAACACCACCACTTACGATAGGGCCTCGCCCCGGGCCAGTCTCCGGTCTGTCCATCCAAGCTCGACGGCGTTTTTGGTATTGCAGTATCACCGCGACGCTATACTGCAATCACAGTGCGCTGGATCCCCACGGGCGGCTGCGTGATGCGTACATAAATAATCATTACGACTCACAGGGAGTACCGTTTGACTACTGATCTCTATTCTCACCTGCAGCCAAAAGGCTCGGTCGAGGACGCTTTTTCCAAGGCGGTGATTGGTCAGCATCATCTGACCAATGCTGTGTTGAAGATGGGTGAAGGTGCGGTGGCCTGGGCGCTTGAGGAGGCCGCCAGTTCCCTCAAGCGCTTGCAGGACGAATTTCAAACGGTGCCTGACTTGCCGACGCCAGAGATACGCCTCAACCTTGAAACGCTCATCCTCGATATATTCATGAGTTCGTTATCGAGAAACAGTGAGCACTTTACGCTGAAATTGATCCCTTCAATGGCGCGACAAGCTGCACGTCGCGAAGTACCGTTCAGCAGCATCGTCAAAAACATGCGAGCCAACCAGACTATCTGGGTCAATCATTTTTTCACCGCGTCGGCGTCCAGGACTTTTGCACCCTCAACGGTTCAACGGTTAGTCACCAACGGTGCATGCGTGGTGGATGAAATCATCGAGCACTTTGTGCTGTGCTACCTGGACGAGCGTCAGGTGCTGATGGAAAGTCAAATCGCGAGACGCCGCGCCCTTGTGGAAAAGTTGATCGGCAATGCGGGCGCGCTTCAACCATTCGAGCTAAAGCAAATCAAAAAAGATCATGGCCTGGATCTTGAGCATTTCCATGTCGGTATCATTATTTCTGATCTCAACACCAAGCTCAGCTCAGACTTGGGTGAGTTACAACGCAATTTACAAGATGCAATCATCGGCGATACACCGCTGGTAGTTTCCTTCACTCAGCATTTGACATGGGCTTGGGTCAGTACACCGCGCGCCCCTACTCCGACCCAACTGAAACGACTTGAAGAAACACTGGGGCAATTAAGTGGAACTCAATGTGCACTGGGTGAACCAGCGAAGGGCCCTGCTGGGTTCAGGCGTACTCATCTTCAAGCCAGAGATGTCAGTAGCGTTGCAATCCTTTCCCCAATCAAAGGCGTCATGCGCTGGGCTGACCATGTCCTGACGATCCTGGTCGGTCAGGATCTTGAAAAGGCCGCGTGGTATGTCGACTCCGTGCTCGGACCTCTGGCAAACAAATCAGAGAAAGCCGGCGGCTACCGCCAAACACTCAGCGCTTACTTGCAGTCAGGCAACAGCTTGCTCCACGGTGCTGAAGCGCTAGGTATTCACCGCAACACGCTAGTGTATCGACTGCAACAGATAGAACTACTGCTGGGTTGTCCTATCAAGCAACGAGAGCTCGAAATACGCTGCGCCTTGCACCTGATCACCCAGTACGAGGGCCGTGTCCTCAAGCATGAAAGGGAATAGAAACAGGTAAACAGTGAGATTGATGTATCCCAGTCGATAGACCATCAACGCACGTTTCAAGCGCTCGAGGGCCGCCGTACTGCAATACCAAAACCAATCATTATTTTGGTTTTCCGGCCTAATGACTGCGCTCGGTACTTCTTCTAACTTGTAAGCCATCCGCAGGAAGCGCAATGACCATGCGCCCAGTGAGATGACAACAAAAATAAGAGGAAAACCCGATGACCCGCAAATGGATCGCCGCGCGTATTGATCAGCTCGACCCTGCTACCGACTATGACGAGATCTGGAAACTCTCTGCGGCTTATCGGCCAACCGACTTCATCATGAATCTTGTGTACGCCGTCACTTTCCCTCACTTCTTCGTAAGGGAACTGGACGCGTTGCCTCTCATTGACAACGGTGACGGGAAAATTCTAAAAAACTCATTCAGACGCTCCGATGACACATCCTGGAAGATGCAGGTTTGGTGGCATTACGGTTCACACCACGACAAGACCCGCGAAAACGTTGAGTCGATAAACAAAATACACTCCCACTACGCTCAGCGATTTGGCGAGAGCTTCAGCCGCAACGACACCTACGTCTACACGCTTTGCTATGAAGCAGCCGGCATGCATCGCCTGATGCAACGCGTAGGTATGGCGGGCATGAGCGAAAAAGAGAAGCTCGCCGCTGTTAAATACTGGCACCAGATGTCAACCATTTTTCGCAACGCCGGGACGGGCGAAGCGATTACAGGCTTCCCTGATTCCTTTGATGGAATCATGGCCTTCATGGATCGCTGGGAAAGTGAGGATA
Organism: Pseudomonas sp. FSL W5-0299; assembly: GCF_005930655.1. NCBI lineage: Bacteria > Pseudomonadati > Pseudomonadota > Gammaproteobacteria > Pseudomonadales > Pseudomonadaceae > Pseudomonas > Pseudomonas sp. FSL W5-0299. The sequence goes on along the minus strand of NZ_RXHX01000005.1, from coordinate 81,973 downwards.
TTCCCAAACACGACATGGGCCCACCGGCGGCGCGAGCAATAATCCAACAGTTCGCCGATCGTTATTTTCCAAAGTTCTCACACTCTCTGGTATTTGCCTGGGTGATCAGTCTTTATCCCGATCATCTGATCCGCGCCTACGAACTCAAACGACCCTCACCGTTGGCCAGGAAAGCATTGCGTTTGTTTACTGCCGGTTTTCTGTGGATGGGGGAAAAGGTGATCCCTGATCCGAAGGACACCTTCACGGAACGCCGGCAAGTGGCGCATGCCGCCAAGCGCGCTGCGGGTGCATCTAAAACACCAGATCAGCAGAGCGAGCAGGCGAAAGTCGCGGGTTGCCCTTTCCATCGATTCAGAGCAAAGCCCTCAGCGTCTGATGCCGCGAGCCCAGGTACCACGCAAGCAAAAAAATAATGTGCCAAAAGCACATTGGTACCAGATTGCTTGATGCAAAAGCACTCTGGGAATTACCAAATAGCGCCAAAAAAAATAACAATAGAGCCAACAACGATGAACACAATAAAAAAAATTTGTCCAGCCTTGCTAGTCCTCGCCACTCTCTCGTCCCTAGAAACTGTAGCCGCCAACGGCCCTCCACCGCCTAGCGTTGGGGAGCCGAACGGGATCAATCTGGGAGGCACCAGTTTTTACGATGGATTTGCCGGCCTGCCCGGCTTTTCGTTCCAGCAATACTTGAAGTACACCAGCGCCAGTTCGATTCGAAATAACTCGGGTAAGGAAATCAAAGACTTTGATAACCCGAAGATCAATGTCACCAGCCTGATCAACCAACTCAGCTATTACTCGCCCAACACTATTGGCGCGGGCGCACACCTGGGCTGGAACATCATTGTGCCGATCGTTTCACTCGACGGTGACTTTGGTAGCAACGGTCCACAACTCAAGGACAACGCCACTGGAGTTGGCGACGTCACCACCGGCCCGCTGGTGCAGTTCGATCCTATTGTCGATGAGCATGGACGACCTATTTTCGTCCAGCGCCTGGCACTGGATGTGTTGTTACCCGTCGGTAAATACGATGAACACAAGGACCTCAACCAAGGATCTAACTTCTACTCGATCAATCCTTACTGGGCGGCGACCTGGATGCCCGCACCCCGCTGGGAAGTGAGCTGGCGCTTGCACTATCTGCAAAACTTTAAAAACAAGGACCCAGCCAGCAGTTCAGTGCAACTGTTCGAAGGTCAGCCTGTGCGTGATACCCAGGCAGGCAAAGCGGCATGGATTAACTTTACTGCCTCCTATGAAGTGATACCCAACGTCTCAGTTGGCCTCAATGGGTATTACTTCAAACAAATAAGTGATGATGAGGTCAATGGTCACCGCCTCGCCGACTCTCGCGAAAAAGTGCTTGGGATTGGCCCTGGGGTGTTCTGGAAAGTAGGCGATGGTGATGGTGTCTGGTTCAACACTTATCGTGAGACCGAAGTAGAGAACCGCGCACGCAACGACTACGTCGTGCAGGTACGTTACGCGCACACCTTTTGAGGTCAAGAGCATTATCCTCGATGTAGCGATACGTCGAGGTGGCGCTCAACTCTTCCCCGCCACGGACGCGTTGGCTTCCAAGTTAACCGTTCGTCGAAATAAATATTGGATATGGAAGTGGGTCGACAAATGGAAGGTGGGCCTCAACGAGCTGAACGGCAATCTGCAGGTAACTCCTACCGAGCACAATAGCCGTTCGTGTGTCTTTTGCGTTTGTCCGGCTGCACTGAAGATTAGCGCTACCGAGAACATATCCGTCGTTCACACCGAGATCGCCTATGACTTGTGCTACCTCAGTAATTCTTAATTCTACACAAATTTCAGATCCGCGTTTCGCCGATTATCTCGCCTACTCCGCAATGCCGCGAGTCGCATCAGGATGAAATTAACCCTGCATCGTTTCTGCTGAAAGACCACGCCAATAAAACGAGATCCATGATGCAATATTCGCTCGCAGGCAAAATGATGATGACGCTCACACTGGTCATGCTTTGCGTTTCACTCGCTGTCGCGACGCTCAACTATCAATTCACGTCTCGGGAGTTGAGCAGACAGCAACTCAGGCAAGCCACTACGTTACTTGAGCTTGCGGCACAATCCCTAAGCGAACCGCTCGCGAGTGGTAATCAGGCTCAGATCGAAAACTTGCTGAATGAACTGTTGCGCGCCCCCGATGTTAATGGACTAACGGTGCGCGATTCCCGTACGCAACGTTCAACTTCTGTCAGTCAGAAAAACGCGGCTAATGTCTCCTTCCGGCTCAACACACAGGTAATGCATCATGGTCAGGCGCTGGCTATGCTGGATATTGAGTTCAACAACCAGGCGCTGAGAACGACCCTGAAAACTGTATTACTGCAAAACTTGGCAGTCACCGCAGTTTTGTTGCTCGCTACCTTGGGGACTGTGTGGCTATTGACCCGGCGTCACATTCTGCGACCAGTCAAAGAGGTCAGCCTTTGCCTGGCGCAGATAGCACGAGGTGAAGCTGACTTGAGTAAACGCCTAGATGCCAGTTGCCCTGATGAAATTGGTGAGTTGGCTGGCAACTTCAACCTAGTGCTTGAACGGCTATCGAACCTGATTGCGGATGTCGGGCTCGTCTCTAGCGCTCTCGATCAGCATGCCGGTGAAATGGACATAACAACTGGTCACACCTCGCACGCTACCGCCCAGCAGGTTCAGCAGGTCGAATCCGTAGCCGCTTCCGTGCAGCAACTCGCTCGATCCGCCATCCAGGTTGCCAGACACGCCTCGAGCACTAGCGCACAAACACGCGAGTCGGCAGCCCATGTCTGCGAAGGGAACGCCATGATGGACGCCAGCCAGCAAATGGTCGAACGCCTGGGGACACAGATAGCCCATACCGCTCTGAAACTGGGTGACTTGATGCGAGACAGCGAGGGGATCGGTGCGATGGTGGTCACTATTCGCGGGATCGCCGAGCAGACCAACCTTCTCGCCCTGAACGCCGCCATCGAAGCCGCACGAGCCGGTGAGCAAGGACGAGGATTTGCCGTGGTCGCTGACGAAGTCCGTGCCCTGGCGCTAAAAACCCGCCAGTCGACCGAAGTCATTGAAAATATTGTCACCCAGTTACAGGGCGCAGCGCATCAGGCACGAGAAGCCATGGAGGGTTGCCAGAATGCGCTGCAGGATGCGGTGGGCACCTCACGGCAAGTCGGTGAGTTCCTGACGCGAATCAGCGAAAACATTCAGGGCATCAATGAAATGAACCAACACATTGCTTTGGCTGCTCAGGAGCAGAGTACTGTCGCGGAAACGGTGAACGAAAATATCATCACCATTCACCGACTGAGTGATGGAGTCTCCCACTATGTCAATGACCTGGCTGATGGAGCACGACTCCTGAATAAGCAAAGTCAGTTGCTGCACCACAGAATAAGCTCTTTCAAAGTCTAGCGATGCATAGGTTATTGGGAGAAGCACCGTGGTGCTGTGCGTCTAAATCGTCAATTGAAACAAGCGTAAGAACTCGATAACCAGAGTGCATTAGGTGCTTAATGCTCGGATCTCTCACGAAAAAAAGGATATCGATTTACCAACAAATAAAACCGAATCAAGGGACAGTTGCCGCACGGAAGCCCAGCTAGTAAAGGCCATAAAAACGTAGTTAGCGGATCTGCTCCCTCGAATATGAGGCTGCTCCTATGTATGAACCCGACAGCTACAACGTTTTTGCAAAAATTTTTTATCGGCCCATTGACGCAGCTATACGCTGGTGCAATCTCATGGCTCATGAAACCCAAATACTAGAATCGGCTTGGGACTGTCCTGCGCTCCTGTCAAAATACTTCCCCCAATGGCCGTGCCTACAGGCAAATACCGAAAAAATTATAGATGCCATTCGCCATGGCGACCTGGCCTATGGCTGCTTCGGCGTGTCGGTCACGATTGGCACGCCCATCGATTGCAGTCAGATAACTATCCGCCATACTGACCTCAGAGTTTGGATGGCGCGCTACTACCCTGACCAAAGACCAAGCTTTCTTTTCGAACAGTCCTTCAACCAACAAGGAGCTATCAGCCCTGGCACCTATCTGGCCTTACAAGCCGACCGAGATGCAATGCAATTGCGGATAAAAAATATAGAAGCGTCTTATCAACAACTACTCGATGAGCTTGAGGCAATGGGGTTGGAAAGAGAAAATATCCATCAGTTACTAAAGTCCAACAGTAAACTCAGTGACCGCAGTGAAATCGGCTACCTGAAAGTCATAGGGGCGTTGCTTGAACTAATCTTAGGACACTCGCCATCAGGTAAACCGCACTCAGTATTTGATAGTCAATCCTCCATCGTCAATTCCATCTCAGCTCATCGCAAAGACGATCCTGGCCTGAGCAAACGCACGCTGGATGCAAAGTTCGCCGCAGCCAATCGCATACTCAAAAAAGGTATCTGAGTGGAGCAATTGCACTGCAATACCTCTGATTGCAGTGCAATGACTCTCCCCCACTTCTGCTATTCAATTCAGGTCACTTCCCACCACGCGCCAATCGGCGCCAGGAGTGACCAGCATGTCCAGCCAATCCTTACCCATCGTTGAAGCACCTCAACTGCAGGTAGAACGCCACATCATGCGACGTGACGAGGTGGAGCGAAAAACCGGCTTCAAACGCGCGCACATCTACAACCTGATGAAGGAAGGTAAATTCCCTCAGGCTAAACGCATTGGATTGCGGGCAGTCGGTTGGGACTCGCTAGAAATCGAGCAGTGGGTCGTTGAACGCTTAGGCAAACAGGCCTGATGCCATGCGTGTGGTATCGGTGGTTTCCACCAAAGGCGGGGTGGGCAAAACCACAGTAGCCGCCAATCTCGGCGGCCTACTGGCTGACGCAGGCCTACGCGTCCTGCTACTGGATCTGGATAGCCAACCCACCCTCTCCAGCTATTACGCCTTGAGCCAGAAGGCTGATGTCGGTGCGTACGAGTTCATCGCACTCAACCTAGCTATGCCTGCCCAGATTATTTCCAGGACAGTGATTGCAGGGCTCGATCTGATCGTCTCCAACGACGATCAAGGTCGACTGAGTACCTTGCTGCTGCACGCCCCTGACGGGCGATTACGCCTACGCAATCTGCTCGACAACTTCCGCGCCCGTTACGACCTGCTTTTGATCGACACCCAAGGTGCGCGTAGCGTGCTGCTGGAGATGGCCATCCTGGCCTCCGACCTTGCCCTCTCTCCCATCACCCCGGAAATGCTCGCCGCCCGCGAACTGCAGCGTGGCACCTTGAAGCTACTCAGCGAACTCGAACCTTTCCGCCACCTGGGCATTCCACCCCCACCCTTACGACTGCTCCTGAACCAGGTGAATGCCATTCGAGTGGACACCCGGATGATCATCCGTGGCCTGCGCGAGACCTTCGCAGGGGCTAACAACATCTCGGTTCTAGACACCGCAATTCCGGAGCGAGTGGCGTACCTCAACGCCGCCTCCCTTGGCCTACCGGTCCACCGAGTCGAGACACGCCAGTCACGGGAACGACGCTCGCCATCCGCGATGGAAACCATGCAAGCGCTGGCCATCGAGTTGTTTCCGGAATGGCGCGAAGCGATTTCTAGGGTGGGCAGGTGCACGGAGGTTAAATGACACCATTCACCATGCCGGCACTTCTCGCCCAATCATTGTGTTTGCTCGACCTTATAGCCAACAGCGTTTGGCAAGGAGTCTTCTGATGTTGGATCAACTTCCCATCATCGCTCCACCATTCACTCGACCACACCACCCATCTGGCGATGAATACTGCACTGTCGTCTTTCGCCTGCAGGGTGGACGCTCGGCCATGGGTTGGCTCCTCGCAGAGCTTTCCAGACATTTCGAAGGTTCGGGGACTGCCAAGATCGTCAAGTTCGAGGTCGGTGACCATTTGCGTAACCGGCGTTAACTGAGGTTGTTCCGATGAAGAAGCTCAGTCAGGCGCAGATCACCGACAAGCTGCACCAGGACCACTTCCCTCGAGGTCCAGAACTGGAGCGGCTATCCGATCCACCTACTGACACGCCTATGCTGGTCACTCTGGAGCAGTTGCGGCCCTACGAACACAACCCTCGATTCATTCGTAATCCGCTGTATGACGATATCAAGGCTTCGATCCGTGAACGCGGGCTGGATCAACCACCGCCGATTACCCGTCGCCCGGGAGAAACCTATTTCATCATCCGCAACGGCGGTAATACGCGCTTGGCGATTCTCGGCGAGCTGTGGCAGGAAACTCGCGACGAGCGTTTCTTTCGGATTCACTGCCTGTTCCGACCTTGGAGCAATGAAACCAACGCCCTACTCGGCCATTTGGCGGAAAGCGATCTGCACGGCCAACTCACGTTCATCGAACGGGCTCTGGCGGTAGCCAAACTCAAAACCATGCTTGAATCGGATGGCCCACAGCTCTCACAACGGGAGCTGGCTCGACGTCTTGCCGCTGGGGGCTATCCGATTTCACAGTCGCACATCAGCCGGATGCTGGACACCCTCGAACACTTATTACCCGCCATTCCACAAACTCTGTATGCCGGGTTGGGTAAGCCTCAGATAGAGCGTCTGATCGGTCTACGTAGTCAGGCTGAGCGAATCTGGAACCGTTATCCAACTGCCACAGTTGCATTTGCAGAGTTCTGGCTGGAATCCATGGGTTACTTCGATTGCGATCCTGAATCCTTTGATCTTGAGAAGATCCAGGATGAATTACTCGAACGCATGAGCCGCTTGCTCGGACAGTCCTACCGTATGCTGGCCCTGGAGCTGAGCGATACCCAACGGGTCGTATCCACGCCTGGGGCTGTCACTACCAGGCCCTCAGAGAACATCTATTCGCCAAGCGAACATGAAGCCGCGGCAGAACCGCCCTCCTCCGACACTGAATCACAATCAACCCAGGTCGAGAGCAGGATAGAGTCAGTTTCAGAAGAACTGCTCGCAGAACCCGAAACAAATGTTTCACCAGCGGTCAATCCTCGATCACGCGTTCAACAGATTCGTGAGCAAATCGATCGCGAGATAGCCACCAAAGCGACGTCTCCAGTCGAAACCTGCCCAATCGACGACCTCTGGACGATCACACCAACGCTGGATACACCCGAACAACTGCGTTTAGCCATTGCCGGACTGGCGCGAGAAATGGCGGCCTATGCCGGATACCCCGAGAGCATCATCGGTCAGCCGCTTGGCTTGGGCTTCGCCCTGAACATCGAGCGAGTTGATCTTGCAGCGCCTCACGCAACCGGCGTTCACCTACTGCTCATGGCCCTGCTGCGCGCTCAAGACGACGTCAACTGGGAAGATCGTAAGCAACTGCCGTCAGCGCTGTTCGGCCAATTGTTGCTGGGGATCTATCAACTCCCGCTCACAAATCGTCCCGCCGTGGACGTGGGACTGGAGCGGCTGCCCGACAGGCTGTTAATCAAACTGTATCGCCTGATCCGCCTGGCCCGGCGTCTGATCGACTTAACGATTCCCCCTGAAGATAGCTCACCGAAGGAGCTGCCATGAACCTGTCCTTCAATGTGCTCAACCAGGCCATGCTGACCCAGATACTGCATGAGCTGCGCCAGGGTAACCTGCAGCGCTGCAAGGCACTCGGACTGGGTGAGGACGACATCTACCTGTTGCAATCCTTACCGCCCACTACGTTGTCGCGCCTGGCCCATGCAACCATCCCCTGGGTTGAGATCAAGATTGACTCGCCGGTGCTGCATCGGTTGATCGAGCAAGCCGAACGTGACGAGCAGAACGAGCGCTTGATCAACCGCGCGCTCAAGCTCGGCGCCAGCAGCACCATCATGTACCAATGCTTTGGCTTGGCGCATTCGGAAACCGCCCTGCGTCGACGTCTGCTCAAGATAGAAACCCGAAAAGGTCGCCCTCAGAATTTGAGCGAGGCGCAGGAGCATGCGCTCTGGCAGCGTTGGTGCCAACTACGCGCTCAGGACAGTACCGAGGACCAGCTCGACGCCATGATGATGCTGGCGGAGGAGCAACAAGTCAGCTTGACCATCGTCTGGCAACAAATCGACCAGTACAGCAACGGCACATGAACACAGCCCCTTCCAGTCGTTGGCAGCGTGTCCTGCAGCAATGCACCCAGCATCTGAGTGAACGCTGGCCCGTACGCCCTACCACTGAACAACCCTCCAACCAGGCCCTGCAAGCTGGCTTTCTATTCAGTGGCCAATCTCACGAAGTCGTGCCACGTCGGCTGCTGTTGGATAGTCGGTTGACGCCGTTGGAACGCAATGCCTGGCAGGTGTTTCGACTCATGCTGCAAGGCCAGGGCGTGGTCACGCCGCGCTATGAGGATTTGCAGCCTTACCTGTCGAGCGTGCCCTACGGTGCGTCAGCCTCCCGTGAAACCATTGCTCGGGTGTTGACGATGCTCAGGTTGACGCGCTGGCTCAGTTTGGTGAGTCGCGGACGCGATCAGCTCAGCGGACGTCTTCAAGGTTTTCTGTATGTTCTGCACGATGAGCCGTTAACCCCCGCCGAAGCCATGGAACTGGATCAGGATTACCTGGCGCTGGTCGGGCATGCCCTCGGTCATGCGACGAAGGCGGTGCGTATTGTCGCTCAGCACGTTGTGGAGGAAGTCCGCCAGGACACGAATATCGATCGTGATCGGTTACCGACGCGGCTCGACAGCTGGGGCGAACACTGGACGCAGCAAGGATTGGATCAGCCAGCCGTTGATGCCTTCCACGATTCCGAACGGGAGGAAGATCACCGCGTTCGGAATCGTGCAGGCCCTCGTTCGGATTCCGAACCGGGCCTGAACGTCAATGTTTCAGACACCGTTCGGAATCCGAACGCCGCCTGTACTGTATTAAAAGAAAGTATTTGTACAGTACCGCGCGCGACCGCAGCGGTGGATAACCTGCACTGGCCCGCTGCGCTGCACCTGAGCCCAAGCGAGCGTCAGGCCGTCGCCGTGGCGCTGAACAAACTCAAACCAGCGGATCGGCAGGCGGTGCTCAACGAAGCGGGAGCACGTTGTGCGGCCGGTGGAATCCGCAAGCCAGCGGCGTATCTGATGGGCCTGATCCAGCGCGCACTGAAAGGTGACTTTCGTCCTTGGGCAGGTCAGGCCGAACCTTCACCCATTGCAGAATCACCTCCACCCGCTCCCTCGCGGCCATCTCGACAACAGGGCGAACCCGCGTCTGCCCTCGCACAAGCGTGCCTGAATGAGCTGCGCCAACTGCGTGGCAAACGCGGTGGACCTCAGTAGATTTGATGCCAGTGGCATCAAATCCATGGTGTTCCACTCTACGAACACATCGGACCAAACTATGAAACTCTTAGGGAAAAGCCGGGACATCTCTTTCGATGAACGTAGACGTCAGTAGATTTGATGCCGGTGGCATCAAATCTACTGACGTCTCCATAATTAGCCCTCTTAAACCAAACCGAACAGACCGCATTCAGTTTTTTGGCTGTCCTTGACCCTCATCTGCCGCAACGTTTCCGTCCAAGCGAATGCGAGGACAACGCCGTGGCCGATCATTACCAACTCAACCTGGGTTCATTGCGCAGCAGCATCACCCTGACCCTGCACACTCACCACGCCGCCCGTATCTGGCAAGGGCGGACCGCACGCGAAGGCGTTCACTCGATCATGGGCATGGCCGGCTACATCAGTGTCACCAACCTGATCAAACAAACCGCGGCTCAGGACGATCCCTATGCCGACTGGGCCATCGTACAACTCGAAGAAAAACTGGTGCAGGCCAAGGCTGGGATGCTGGAACTGACCCAACAGCTGGATCGGATCAGACAGGACCTGCCGACACAGATCGACATGGGCGACAACCTCAACATCCACCCCGTCACCTTGCCGTTGTACATCGGCAGCCAGCTGGGTTTTCTGGCGGTCTACCTGCTGACCGACTACGACACCCTGGTGCGTCGTACCCTATTGGCCCATCACACAGCCTTGATCGGCCGCGTCGACATGGAAGCCTGGATCGATGACGGCGCCCATCTGCTGCGCAGCCTGTTCGGCCAGGCGCAGCGCTATCGGCATTCTGGCGTCACCCGTGATGACATGGCAGCGAACAATGCCCGTGCTCTGGCGGCCATCGAGAAGATGGGTTTGCCCCCCATGGACATTCTTGAGGGTCATCGCCGCTCCCAGTTCGCGCCACCGATCATTCGTCGTGGTGCTGTGGCAGTGGATGACGCGGACGCATTGGCAGAGGAAGCGAGAGAGCCATCTGCGACGGTGGATGAGCCGGAGGACGAAGCATGAATCTCATGATCCCGGCTCAACCAATGCCCTTCGAAGCGTTAACACCGGATGCCTATCGACAGCTCGAACACGCTGCCTCCCTAAAAGGCCTTTTAAAACCTTTTAAGGGTAAGGGGGAGTTGGACCACCTGGCGCAGGTGGCGAGGGAAATCGAGGCGCAGTTATGTCACCTGATGGAAGCTGTTGTGCAGCAAGCCGGACAGCCCCCGTACTCACTGCTGGATATTCGATTGGTGCTGCAGAACACCAGCGCGGGCAGCACCTTTTTGCGTTGGCGAACCCGTGACTTCGCCCGCATGGGGGTTGCGGTCTGGGAACGCCAGGTCCGCAACAAGACCCAACCGCAGGCCGTACGCGAGGGGTTGCACCGTTTCGAATGCAACCGTATTGCACTGAACCTGCAGATGAGCGTGGTGCATTCGCTTTACCGCCAGGCCTCGACCTGCGCGATCAAAATGGCCAGTGCCGAACGGCTGCTGCGCCAGTTCACAACCGCAGCGGAGATATCACGATGAGTACTTTTTTCGTCGGCGAAGGCAACATCGGCAGTGCGCCAGAGTTCCAGGAATTCGCCTCAGGCAATGACGAGCCACGGCGTTTGCTACGGCTGAATGTGTACTTCGACAACCCCGTGCCACGCGAGGGCGGCTACGAAGATCGAGGCGGCTATTGGGCGCCGGTTGAGCTCTGGCACCGCGAGGCTGAACACTGGAGCACGCTGTACCAGAAAGGTATGCGTGTGCTGGTCGAGGGCCGCACGATACGAGATGAGTGGGAGGACAGCGAAGACAACGCGCGGGTGACCTTCAAGATCGAGGCCCGTCGAGTCGGCATCCTGCCTCATCGAGTGCACAGCGTGGTCATGCGGGAGCGATCCAATGAACCGGCAGCATCTGCGAAACACGTCGGGCAAAATACAGAGCAAGCCAGCTCACCTGCGTCGAAGCCAAAAAAGCGCACAGGGCCGCCACCTCCGGAATGACGAGCATTAGGCATAAAAATTGCGCCTTTGCGCGAAGTTGCTGGCGTATTACTACTCGCTGCTCGTGAAGACCCACACTGTCGTCCACGCTAAAACGGGGTAACAGCATCGGATCGTCAAGGCAGTCCTCACCGACTAATATGAGGTACCTGCGAGTCAGGTTTCTCATATCTCGTAGCTGCTGTTTCCAACAACTCTGCTCCGGACCCCATCCGGAGCAGTCTTATGCGCCTCTTCCTCTGCGAGAAACCTTCCCAAGGTCGTGACATCGCCAAAGTTCTCGGAGCCAGCCGGCGCAGCGATGGCTGCCTAATCGCACCCGAGACAACCGTCACCTGGTGTATCGGTCACCTGCTGGAGACAGCACCGCCTGAAGCTTATGGTGAACACTTCAAGAGTTGGTCGTTAGATCATCTACCGATCATTCCCGCGCAGTGGCAGGTCGAGGTCAAACCCAAGACTGCGGCACAGTTCAAAGTCATCAAGCGCCTGCTCAGTAAAGCCACCACCGTCGTCATCGCGACCGACGCCGACCGCGAAGGTGAAATGATTGCCCGCGAGTTACTGGAACTCTGCAAGTATCGAGGCCCCGTTCAGCGCCTCTGGTTGTCGGCACTCAACGAGGCGTCGATTCGCAAAGCATTGTCCTCGCTGAAGTCTGGTCAGGAGACCTTCCCGCTCTATCACTCAGCCCTCGCCCGCAGCCGTGCTGACTGGCTGATCGGCATGAACCTCAGTCGTTTGTTTACCCTCCTCGGTCGGCGGGCAGGCTACGACGGCGTGCTGTCGGTTGGACGCGTACAGACACCCACTTTACGCCTAGTGGTCGATCGGGATCGTGCGATTGCCAGTTTCGTTCCGGTGCCCTACTGGAACGTTGAAGTGCACTTATCGTCGAGGGGTCAGCGATTCATCGCATCGTGGTTACCGCCAAGCTCAGGACAGGACGAAGCGGGTCGTTGCCTGCAACAGGCGCTTGCCAGTCAAACGGTCCAAGCGATCTCTTGCAGCAAGACCGCCACAGTACTCTCGCTGCAGACTGAGCATTTCCGCGAAGCGGCGCCCCTGCCCTTCGACTTGAGCACGCTGCAAGAAGTCTGCTCGCGCAAGTTGGGACTCGGCGTTCAGGAAGTCCTGAATATCGCCCAGGCTCTGTATGAAACCTACAAAGCCACCACCTACCCGCGCAGTGATTGCCGCTATTTGCCAGAGAGTATGTTCGACGAGGTATCTGGGGTATTCGATGCCCTGCTCAAAACCGATCCCACCCTGCGGCCCGCATTCGGAAGACTCGATCGATCACTGCACTCCCGCGTGTGGAACGATGCCAAGGTCACCGCGCACCACGGCATCATTCCCACCACCGAGCCGGCGAACCTTGCGCGGATGTCCGAACAAGAACGCCAAGTCTACGAACTGATTCGTAGCCACTACCTCGCGCAATTTCTTCCGTCTCATGAGTTTGATCGAACCCAGGTCGAACTGGAATGTGGCGAAAAACGATTGACCGCTGTTGGCAAACAGATCCTGGTCCAGGGCTGGAAAGGCTTGCTCTCCGAAAACACCGAGGAGGACGAACCCAGTCACAAGTCCCAAGTCTTACCCGTCTTGCAACAGGGCACGCAGTGCGCAGTGGACGACGTCGAACTCAAGTCCATGCGCACCGCCGCCCCCAAACCACTCACCGAGGGCGATCTGATCAAGGCGATGAAAAACGTCGCCAAGCTGGTCAACGACCCACGCCTGAAACAGAAACTTCGGGACACTACCGGTATCGGTACCGAAGCCACGCGAGCCGGCATCATCAAGGGGTTGATTGATCGCGGTTACTTGCTGAAGAAAAAACGCGCCTTAATGGCCTCCGCAGCGGCCCATACCCTGATTGAGGCGGTACCCGCCGCAATCGCAGATCCGGGCATGACCGCGATATGGGAACAGGCCCTGGACGAAATCGAAACGGGACGCCTGACCCTTGATGCGTTCGTCGCCAAGCAGGCGAACTGGATTGCACAATTGGTCGAACACTGTGGCGCACTCACCTTGGCGGTACCTGTCGAAGCCGGCCCGGCCTGCCCCATTTGCAATGCCTCGATGCGTAGACGTAAAGGAAAATCAGGGCAGTTCTGGTCATGCTCCCACTACCCAGATTGCAAGGGCACTGTGTCGATCAGTAAAGATACGCGTCGCTCATGATGTTCCATGGGACGATCATTATGAGAACGGTGCGTTCTCTGCCTTGACGTCGTCCCACCCTCTCTGCTGTAGTGCCTCAGGATCATCGCCAATGGCGACCCAAGACCGATTTGCTCCGGGTAGCTCGGTCGAACTCGTCGAGTTCGGAGCCTTCTCTTCTGCGGGATTTCATTCCCGTTTTGTGCTTGACCTGATCGTGGTGGCGGATGACCACTGTTGCCTCTACCCGGCAACAGCGGTCATCCGCTTCGGCGATCGTATTCAGTCCCGGAGCCCGCCGGGGAAACACTGGGCACCTTTTGTGCGCGGATGCGTGCCAGCATGTTCCGACCCAGGCCACGACAAGGGTCGGTTGGCGAATCATGGCGCAGTTCAACCAAGTGTTGCGAGGCGCTGGTCGACTGCGTAAGACCGTCAAAGGTGGTTTTTTTCTTCCTCGCCTGGCATCCCGTCAGGCCCACTCTTCACTTTCTTCAGTCCAGTGACTGCCACTGTATTCCGGCTATAAAAAATCGGGTTGCAGCGTCTTGACGCTCCCCTGTGACAGGCTTATACAAAGGGCGTGGTTTGCTGTCGTTGACAGCCCAGCCCAGGTAGCTTGAACCTTCAAGGCTACGCCACGTTCGTGGTGGTTTACCCAAGTGCGATCAGCGTTCGGAAGCTCGCACGGTTACCGCCTCAGCGGTGATGAATGCCCACTACCCCATGTCTGCTAACCACTACCGCAGACGTTCCTCAGCTGCACCGTTATTCCGCCAGACGCATCGTTCTGATCGTCATCGGCTTGCCGGTGGTGAGTCGTTCATCGCTCTTCTTCACCTTACCCACCCTGACGGGGGCTCACTTCCCCATCAGGGACTGTGCGTCGCCGTTTCCCCTTGAAACAGGAGAACCACCATGGCCCACGCCAACCAATCCAAAGAAGCGACCACTTACTTCAACCTGCACACCGTCGGTATCGGCTACCTCAACCGTGTTCGTGAAGTCCAAGTCCGCCGCGGCCAACCATTCATTGCCTGCGATATCGCAGCCCTGCACGGTGCCACCGATGCGGTGGAGTACACCCGCTTCGACTGCAAAGTCGCTGGGGGTGAAGCTGAACGCTTGATTCGTCTCTATATGGACGCCGTCAACGCCGAGAAAAAGGTCTTGCTGTCGTTCCGTATCGGCGACCTGTGGATCGATCCGTTTCTCTATGAGAAAGGCGAGAAACAAGGCCAACCGGGCGCCAGCCTGAAAGGTCGTTTGCTGTTCATCGACTGGATCAAGATCAACGGCACGTTCGAATACAAAGCACCCGCCAGGCAGGAAGCAACAGCACCTGCTGAGCAAGCGCCAAACAGTGAACCATCCCCACCGTCGGCTGATGCCGAAGTTGAGGATACCGAAAACCCAATAGAGGCTCGGGTGGAACCTGAATCTCCACCCGCTCCGCGCACGGCCCGCCGTGATGCCACCCGTACCGTTCAGTCCGCCTGAACAGTCCACGATGTTCCTCATCAAGGCGCTCCGTCGAGCGCCTTTTCTTCAATCAGCACAGGGGACCATTATGGAATCCTTCTGGCTTTGCGACGACTGCCTGTTCGCTACAGCTTACGAGGACTACAGCACCTTATCGCTGTATTACTCGCAGGATGAGGTCGAACAACGCATCGCCGCGATACATCGTGAGCTAGTTCGGTTGATGCCCATCAGTGCCGACTTCGATCCCGAAGCCGGCTGGGGAATAAGAACCTTTTCTCCATCGCCTTGCGACGGCTGTGGTTCACATCTACACGGTCAACGCCACCGATTCACTCGGCTGTAAACAGCGCGCCATCTGCTAACGCCCAAGACTCCACACCCACCTTGGGGGATACCACTCCCCTCGGGCGTGTACCCCTGATTGTTCCCTTCGGAGGTACCGCCATGAGCACCCAACTTACACTGATTGAGACCTCGGATTTCGAGGCTGATCGCATTGTCCAAGAAAACCAGCTGATCGACGAAGCGCAGCATATTCTGGATCGTCGGCTGTTCGCCCGCGGCCCTATCCTGACGTCGCCTGACACTGTTGCCTCCTACCTAAAACTGCAGCTTGCGCAACAAGAGCATGAAGTCTTCGGTGTGATCTTTCTCGATGCCAGGCACCGGGTGCTGGCATTCGAAGTCCTCTTTCACGGCAGCATTGATGGCGCCAGCGTTTACCCCCGCCAAGTCGTTAAGCGTTCCCTAGCGCATAACGCTGCGGCCGCCATTTTGGTTCACAACCATCCCTCGGGTTGTACAGAACCCAGCCAGGCGGATCGCGTCTTGACCGCACGGCTGAAGGAGGCCTTGGCCTTGATCGAAGTGCGTGTATTGGATCACTTCATCGTGGGTGAAGGTCGTCCTCTCTCCCTTGCCGAATACGGCTGGCTTTAACCCTCACAGGCGCCTTCGGGCGCCTTGTTCATTTTCATTCTGGAGAACCCTCATGAACCCCGCACACCAAGCCCCAGCTCTGCTGATGGCCTCAACCCCATTTGCTCGCGGCTACGACAACCTTCATATCGAACGGCTGCTACTGATCACCTACGAAAACGACTGCCCTCCCTGCGTTCGACCAGTGCACGACTCACAAGCACATCTGCCCGACAATGAGCTGCAACTGTTCACCTGCCTGTTCAATGACGATTTCGCCTTGATCAGCGAAGGCCAATCCATTCCGGATGAATTGGATGAATTAGATGAACGCTGCCAGTCCACCGGGTTGGTGCGCCAAGTGATCTACGCCGTGATGGGCGACATGCTCAACGAGCGGCATCACCTCGGCGATCTGTACTCCCTGGAAGAAGCCCAAGCCATGGTCCATCGCTTGAGCTTCGAAACGGGGCACTACAGTCGAGCCTGGGAGATCAGTACCGCACACCTTCCTGAAGAAGCGATGTTCTATCTGGAAGGATGGGCAAGTAACTCCGCTCCGAGGCAAACCGGCCTTTTGTTCGAGCTTTTCGAGTTGCCGGATTGCTGCGGCATCAGTTGCAAGCTGATTGGCACGCCATGGACGGACGAAAACTTGCTGAACATTGAGGGCAAACGTTATTCAAGCTTGAGACAAGAGCAACTCGACGCAGGCACACCGGAAGTCCTAGTCAACGTACTGTACCTGGCGGCATTGGCGGATGCGAGATTGTTGATCTTCGACCCCGACGCTGCCGTCTTGAATGGGCTCGCTATTTTTGATGAATAGCAACGCGTTCAGCGTTAACACGACCCGCCTTGAATCAACTTTCTCACTGAGTTGCTCCTTCACCTCATGTCAGGTTTTGCACTGAATCTGTCATGAGGTTTTTTCCATGGAGCGTTTTTTCACGCCTGTCTGCCTGCTGGGTTTGTTGAGCGCCTGCACCGCGCAAATCCCCAATACATTGCCAACCCATCCAGAGATCGACAGTGGCTCCAATCGGGCCCAGCTTTCGAGGGACACAGCGGAAGGAAACCATCCGACAGAACTCCGCTATGGCCGCTATACGCTGGTCAGCACCGAGCCCACCACGGAACAACGCTATCTTCTCGCTCAAATCATTGAAGTGAACATCCCGTCCAGCCTAAACCCCTCAGTGCAGGATGCGTTGCAGTACGTATTGCAGCGCTCGGGCTATTCGCTCTGCCCCGTTACTGCGTCGGTGAAGTTGCTGTTTACCCGGCCTCTGCCTGCAGCCCATTACCGGCTTGGTCCAATCCCTTTGCGCCGCGCGCTACAAGTGCTGGCTGGCCCCGCCTGGCAACTCACGACCGATGAAGTCAGCCGTTCGGTCTGCTTCGAACAGCAGAAAACGGATGCCGGTGTCGCGCTGATTACACCCGTCTTGCCCCATCAATCGGAGGCGCGGTCATGAAAGCCTCAACGTTTCAAACCCTCATCATCGGGCTCCTTTGCCTGGCGGTCGCCGGGCTGAGCGGTGGTTTGTATAACCAGTATCAACGCATGGCAAAACTGCAGAGCACGGACACGCAATACCGACAAACTTTGGACACCCTGCAACATGATTCAAGCGCCCTCAAGGATGCACAAGAGAAGCTGCAGTACGCGCTGAAAGACCTGAAGCAGATGGTCGATACTAGTGAGCAACAGGCCAATACCCTCGATCCGATGCTGGATCAGTGGGCGCAAGAAATACAGGAGCTGCGCGATGGTCTGGCAGCCCGCGCCACCGTGGCAGAACTGACAGCGCTGCGCGCACACCTTGAACAGGTCGAGCAGCAGTTCCAGGAGCACAAGACCCAGCCATCACCCCCACCGCCGTCGCCTTCCGCGACTAAACCGAAAAAGACCGCTCGCCCCAAGCCCGTCCCGCTCTCGCCACCGTTCTCGGTGTTGGGGGTCGAATCCCGTGGTGGTGAGCGCTTTTTGGCAGTCGCACCTCATGACAGTCGCTCTCTCATAGATGTTCGGCTGCTGCATAGCGGCGAGCAGCTCGGAGCCTGGTACCTGAAAGTGCTGGAGCCGAACTCAGCCATCTTCGCGGTGGCCGCTCAGCCAGACCAGACCGTGCACCTCCCTTGAGAAGCGATCATGAACAGAGCGCTACTGCCCACCGTCGTCTGTCTCGCTTCGCTACTGGCCATGGACGCTGCGATGGGCAACCCCGTCACGACACAGTCACAGACCCAGGACACGCAGTCTGCTCCGCTGGGGCGCTCTGACTCTGAACAGGCAGCGAGCTGGGGCCTGACGGGGCAGGAGTGGACGCGCTTCGAACAGATCCAATCCGGCCCACGCGGTTTCTGGAGCCCGAACCTCGATCCGTTGACCGCGCTCGGGGTTGAGGCCCAGACCGACCAAGAGCGCCAGCGCTATGCCGAATTACAGGTAGCGCTGGAAGCCAAACGCGCCGAGCGCGAGTTGGCCTACCAAAACGCTTACGCCGCGGCCTGGACCAAGCTGTTTCCCGGGCTGCTACCGATCCAGGGCATGGCATCCCCGCCCCCTATCAGCTCAGCGGCCGCGCCGCGCCAGGCTCTATTTGTGGAGGACCACTGCTCAGCGTGTACCGCCGAAGCCCAGCGTCTGCAAAGCAGCGACACGGCGTTCGATATCTACCTGGTGGGCAGCCAAGGCGAGGATGAACGCGTCCGTAGCTGGGCTCGGCAAGCGGGCATCGATCCCGTCAAGGTTCAACGCCGGCAGATCACCCTGAACCATGACCGTGGTCGCTGGTTCAGCCTGGGTGCCCCGGGGCCAATGCCTGCCACATTTCAACAGGTGAATGGACAATGGCAACGCCTCGACTGAGTGGTCTTGCGCTGGTGCTGACGGTGCTCGCCGTCCAGGCCGACCAACTTCCGCCTCCGGCCTATCAATTGGCGGCGCATGACGCCGACATCCCTTCTATGGTGCTATTCGCAATTGCCCTGCAGGAGAGTGGTATCCACGTCCGTGGTCGATTGCTGCCCTGGCCCTGGACCCTGAACATCGCCGGAATACCCTACCGCTTCGCCACTCGCCAGGCCGCCTGTCACGCCTTACTTCAGGCGCTCGCGCGACATGACGCCAAGCGGGTCGATGTCGGTCTTGGACAAACCAACCTGGGTTACCACGGGCAACGTTATTCCAGCCCCTGCGAAGCCCTTGACCCTTACCGAAATCTCGCCGTGACCGCCGCGCTGTTGCAGGAGCATCACGCCACCACCGGTGATTGGGTATCAGCTGCCGGCCGATATCACCGCCCGGCAGGAGGAACGCCGGCCGCGCGTTACCGCGCCGGCTTTTCCCGGCAACTCGAACGGTTGCTGGTTTCTTTCAAACAGGGCACACCACCATGAAGCGAATCCCCATCGCCTGTTATTTCATCCTGCTTTTGGTATCTTTCGCCCAGCCGGAACTGACCGTAGCCGGGGATCAGCCTAGCGACTTCACCCGACACCATTTTCAAGTTGCCAGGCCGCTAATAAACAACAAGATCCAGCCTGATCGGGCCATGCATGCGGACCTGTCCACGTTTGCCGATGAAGCCTGGATACTGCCCATCCGTAGCCCCCACTTGAGCCCCGGCCAGATCACGTATCGCGCCCTGAACATGCCGGGCTTGCGGCCATTTTTTCTGGTCGGTGACGATCCCCTGTCGCTGACTTGGCTGCGTCAGCGCGCTGCTGAACTGCAGGAAATGGGCGCGGCTGGCCTCGCCGTCGAAGTAGCCGACACTGAAGCCCTGGCCCGAATTCGCGCAGCCGCTCCAGACATCACCATCCTGCCGGTCAACGGCAACGACATCGCCACCCGCCTGCAGATTTTGCACTACCCCGTCTTGATCACCGCCACCTCATTGGGACAGTGAGTCAGGTCATGGCCGAGCATGCGATGGAGTCCAAGCTCCGGCCAGCGGTCGAGTTGTACACCGTAACAATCTGCATCGCCGCCGCGGTGTTGTGCGTGTACTCGCCCTGGGCCGTGGCCCTGTCACCCGAGATCGGGCAGGTTGCGGCGCTGGCCTATACCCTGTTCGGCCTGATCCGCCTGCGACAAGCCTGGGAGGTGTTGCGCTATCGGCGCAATATCCGCCGGCTGCCCCGCTACGAGCTGACCAGCCGGCAGATTCCGGTCAGTCGTAAGCGTTTGTTCATGGGTCGCGGCTTTCGCTGGACCCGCCTGCACACCCAGCGCTTGGTCGAGGCCCAGGATCCGGCGGTCGCCCATTATGTCGACCAACCGACCCACTACCGGCTGGCCCGTGAACTCGAACGGCGCCTGGAGCATGCACCGTTTCCGCTCTCGATACTGGCCCGTGTCACCGCCTGGGACAGTGCCTTCAATCCGTTGCGCCCTTTACCCCCAGTCGGTGGCTCGCCTCTGTTGCATGGGGTCGAGCCCAACGAAACGGAAGTCAGTCTGCCGCTGGGCGAACGGGTCGGACACACCCTGGTGCTGGGCACTACCCGTGTCGGCAAGACGCGACTCGCCGAGGTGTACATCACCCAGGACATTCACCGCGTCGAACATGAGGTGGTCATCGTCTTCGATCCGAAGGGCGATGCCGACCTGCTCAAACGCATGTACGTCGAAGCCAAACGGGCCGGTCGGGAAAAGGAATTCTATGTTTTCCATCTAGGCTGGCCAGAGATCTCCGCGCGTTACAACGCGGTGGGACGTTTCGGGCGCATCTCGGAGGTAGCATCGCGCATCGCTGGGCAACTCAGTGGCGAAGGCAACTCCGCAGCCTTTCGCGAGTTCGCCTGGCGCTTTGTCAACATCATTGCCCGGGCTTTGATCGAGTTGGGCCGGCGCCCAGACTACCTGCAGATCCAGCGACATGTGGTCAATATAGACGCGCTGTTCATCGAATACGCTCAGCAGTTTTTCGCCAAGACCGATCCGAAAGCCTGGGAAGTGATCGTCCAACTGGAAGGCAAACTCACTGAGAAGAACATTCCCCGGCATATGGTGGGACGCGAAAAGCGTGTGGTGGCCATCGAACAGTACCTGGCGGTGAAACGGGTATTCGATCCGGTGCTGGATGGACTGCGCTCGGCAGTACGTTACGACCGCACCTACTTCGACAAAATCGTTGCTTCGCTGCTGCCGCTGCTGGAGAAACTCACCACCGGCAAGACCGCCCAACTGCTGGCCCCCAACTACACCGACCTAGATGACCCGCGACCAATCTTCGACTGGATGCAGATCATTCGCAAACGCGGCATCGTTTACGTCGGCCTGGATGCGCTGACCGACGCCGAAGTCGCAGCCGCTGTGGGCAACTCCATGTTCGCTGATTTGGTCTCGGTCGCGGGCCACATCTACAAACATGGCATTGACCACGGCCTGCCCCCATCAGGCAGCAGCAGTGACAAGCTGCCGATAAACCTGCACGCTGATGAGTTCAACGAATTGATGGGCGATGAGTTCATCCCCCTGATCAACAAGGGTGGCGGCGCCGGTATCCAGGTAACCGCCTACACCCAGACCCTCAGCGATATCGAAGCACGTATCGGCAACCGCGCCAAAGCTGGCCAGGTGATTGGCAACTTCAACACCCTGCAGATGCTCCGCGTGCGCGAAACCGCCACCGCTGAACTGCTCACCCAGCAGTTACCCAAGGTTAACGTGCTGACCAAGACCCTGATGTCGGGTGCGACGGACACATCCGATCCGGACGCCAACACGGACTTCACCTCGTCCTCCCAGGACCGTGTCAGCAGCACCAGTGTGCCGCTGATCGAGCCTGCTCATATCGTCAGTTTGCCCAAGGGGCAAATGTTCTCCTTCCAGGCCGGTGGGCAGCTCTGGAAAGTCCGCATGCCGTTGCCAAAACCCTCCAACGTCGACGCCATGCCCAAGGACCTACAGGAACTCACTCAACGGATGCGGGCGGCCTATAACGCGCAGGCGGGGCAATGGTGGAGCGCAAGCGGTGGCGGCCCAACTACCAACTTCGATCTGGATCAGGTGGGGTAGCCCTACCCCACAACAGGTTTCGATTCAGCAGAAAACGATCCAGGAGACGTATTGCCCACATCAACTCTGCAGCGCGCAATGGGGTGAACTATGGCGACTTCCACCCAGAACACGCCGCCACAACCGATCCAGCGTCCGGGATTGATCATCTCGACGATCAGCCTAGTCCTGCGCATCATCGGTTTGCTGATTGCCTCGTTGCTGTTCTCGATCCTCATCGAGTTCGCCGGGCTGCTACTGTTCTGGGGTGATCAGGGCTGGCGGCATAGTCAGGCTATGCTAACCAGTGAGTTGGGCTGGCTCAGCGAGCACTTCAAAGCTTCACTTCTCATCCAACAGCCTGGGAAAACAATTGTCCAGTGGCTGGAGCTCCTCAATCAGTGGCTGCTGGTCAAGACTGGCTTTGAGGATTTTGCCCGGCAGGCGCGGGTTTCGGGCCAGGGCAATGGCTTCTGGAGCTGGGCGAATCAGCTCTACGTGAGCATTGAGGATTTCGTACTGGCGGCGGTGTATGTGACCTTTACCTTCGTAGTGCGCCTAACCATCTTGGCTCTGGCCACACCGCTATTTTTGTTGGCCTCGTTCACCGGTTTTGTCGATGGTTTGATGCGCCGCGACCTGCGCAAGTTTGGAGCCGGGCGAGAAAGCAGTTTTGTCTATCACCGAGCTAAACGAGCAGTGATACCCCTGCTGCTCGTACCCTGGATCATGTATCTGTCCCTGCCCTTTTCGCTCAATCCTATGGCCGTCTTTTTGCCTTGCGCGATGATGCTCGGAATAACGACAGCCATCACCGCGGCGACGTTTAAAAAATACATTTAATAAAATGTAACGCTGACGTGTTAAACCATTCCGGTGAATTTAGCCAAAATCGCGACGACATAACCGCCAATAATAGACAAACCAACAATACCCAACGGCCGCTGCCACCAATCACCGCTAGGGGACGGCGGCATAGACTGCTGATAAAAATTGATCTGCCCGATCTGATTTGCGTTGACTTGGGTGGCTGCTCCATTTTGCATCGAGTTGCGCCACTGAGCTTCCTCAAGACGTTCGAATTGAACCTGAACACGCCTCTTGAGTTGGCTAGCGGAAAGGAGAATTTGCTTTCCAATAATCATCACACCCAGCAAACCGAAAAACAGCAAATTTCCATAGCTGAGCGGGTTTTCCTGGCTGAGGGTAGGCGCGTGCTCCCATACAAAACCGATGTAGGGTGATGTGACCTGGTAAACATCGGCTACTAAATTTTGCACAACCCCTCCCAAATGCCCAAAAAATTTTGTGCTCGCGAGAGTCTCTGCTTGATGGTGCAGAAAAATCAACGATGAAACCAAATAAAATAGCCCCCCGAAGACCATCAAGGAGAAGCCCACGGCCTGTCGAATACGGTACCGCCGAATTGCTTGTTGGATGTTCACTCTCTGCTATCACTCTTCGTTAACTGATTTCGTCCGCGCTTATCTGCGCCCCGCTAACAATGCTGTTAGCGGAATCAAAAGTTAACGGCTACTAATCGTTTTTCATGAGTAACCAATGCTGTACTTGCGGTCCAATCGTGTCATTTTTCCGCGTTTCGTAGCTCTCGATACGGTGTTCGAACTCGCTCCACGATCAGAGACTGTATCGAAATAAAATGACGCAGCGTGTTTCGTGTTTCTTACTGCTGAGTCCTGGACGTTAGTTGAATGCTGGCCCCATCTCCAAATGGGCTATCCACATGCCGACTACATTTTTCCGAATCTGCCTACTGCTCATATTGATGACGTTCCATAGCGGCGGCTATGCCGCATCTGCTCATGAGCGCGAGCAGCTCAGCCTAGTTCAGCAGCAGGTCGACACTATTGAGCGCCTTGCGGCGCAAGCTAAGGTAGCCAGGACCTCCGAACCAAACGAACGCTATCGCTTCGACTATCCCCGCCTGTCTCAGGACATCCAACGCATTCGCCAAGGAATGCAGAACTATCTGTCGCCCTCCCGTGCTCAACCTCACGACGCTGGTGAGCTGGTCGGCGATTACCGCCTCGACATCCCGTCCGTGGAACCGTCGCCATGAGCATGACCGACGCTCAGACCGCAGCGTTCCAAAACGCCTCCGGTTTCTCGGCACAGAGCAGTTCGACACTCTGGTTGTCCCTGGTTCTCGTCCTGGCTTTGCTCTGGTGCACCTGGGTGATGTGGACGGCTTACCGGGGCTGGGCCACCGGCAGTGTGCGCTTCGGCGCGTTTGGCGGCAGCGCCGCACGTGTTTTGCTCGCCCTACTAGTCCTGATGTTCTTCACGCTGTCCTAATCCAGGAGATCACTGCCATGCTCAAGTGCTTTACCCCTCTAAAAAACAACCTGCGTGATCGTGCCAGCCAGCGCTTGATCGGCCTGCTGTTGGTGCTCGGCCCAAGCCTGGCTTTTGCCGAGCTTCCCACCATGGAGGCTCCTTCGCGTGGTGAAGGTTCCGGGTTGATCGAGACGATCAAAAACTACGCCTATGACGGCGGCATCCTGCTCGGTTTGTTGATCGCCCTGCTCGCTTTTCTCGGGGTGGCTTGGCATTCCCTAACTGTCTATGCCGACGTGCAGAACCAGCGCAAGACCTGGAAGGACCTCGGCGCGGTGGTCGGCATCGGCGCCCTGTTGGTGGTGATCATCATCTGGTTCCTGACCAAGGCCGCCGCGATTCTGTGAGGTCGACATGAACGACACTATCGAACGCCTTGCCGACGGCACCTTGGTCTTTCTGCCGGAGCGACTCAACCGCGATCCTGCCGTACTGCGCGGTTTGACCAATGATGAGATGTGGGTAGCTCTCGGCACTGGCGCCGCCATTGGCCTGCTGCTGGGCGTTCCTCTAGGGATCGTCACCTCGTCTATTGCCGTTGCGCCGACCAGCATGATCGCAAGCATGGCGCTGGTGTTATTTGCCGGTGGTACGCTTTTGCGTCGGGCCAAACGGGCTCGCCCCGAGACCTGGTTGTACCGCAAGCTCGAATGGATACTCGCCAGCCGTTGGCGCCTGGGGCGCGGAAGTTTGATTCTCCACTCCGGCGCCTGGACGATTCGCCGTTCGCGTCGACTGCGCCCTGCCCTGTTCCGGTGGCAACCATGAATCGTTTTCGGAACAAGGTGGATGCCCAACACGCCCACATCTTCAGCCTGCGTCTGGCGGTAGTGATTCTGGCCCTGGTCTGTGCCGGACTTTGGTATGGCTGGCGCTCGGCACCGACCGATCTGACGGTGCATGTCCCCCCGGATCTGCGCTCGGGCAGCACTCGCAAGTGGTGGGATGTCCCCCCAGAGAATGTCTATGCCTTTGCCCTGTACATCTTTGGCCAACTCAACCGCTGGCCTTCGGATGGCGAGCAGGATTATCGCCGCGCCATCTATGGCTTGCAGTCCTACCTGACACCCGCCTGCAAGGCCTTCCTCGACGGTGATTATGAGTACCGCAAGGCCGCCGGCGAGCTGCGCCAGCGGGTGCGTGGCGTCTACGAAATTCTGGGCCGAGGCTACAGCGAAGATCCGGAACTCAGGGTCAAGCAACTCGACCGCGACAGCTGGCTGGTCAAGCTCGATCTCAATGCCGATGAATATTACGCCGCCGAACCGGTGAAACGGGTGGTGGTGCGGTATCCATTGCGCGTGGTGCGTTTTGATCTGGACCCCGAACGCAATAAGTGGGGGCTGGCACTGGATTGTTATCAGGGCACTCCGCAAAAAATCTCCCTGCCTGGAGGTGAGCCATGAAGCGGATTTCTACCCTGGGACTCACCGTTGCACTGATGCTATGGGGAGCTGTAGCGCAGGCCGTCGAGCTGATGCACTGGGAACGCCTCCCCCTCGCGGTCCCGCTGGTGATCAATCAGGAACGAGTGGTCTTTATCGATGAGGCTGTTCGCGTCGGTGTGCCCTCAACCCTGACCGGCAAGCTGCGTGTGCAATCAACCGGCGGCACGCTGTACCTGCGAGCGTCGGAAGCCATTGCACCGACCCGACTGCAGCTGCAATCGGTCACGACGGGCGAGATCATCCTCCTGGATATCGCGGCCACTCCCGGCGATCAACCGCTGGAGCCCGTACGTATTCTCAAGAATGCTCAGGGGCAAGCTACCGAGGCTGAATCTAGCACCGTCCCTGTTCCAGAACGCACACCGATCCCGGTCGCTTTGACGCGCTACGCCGCGCAAAGCCTGTACGCGCCGCTGCGCACCGTGGAGTCCCTGCCCGGTGTACGCCGCGTCCCGCTCAAGCTGCGTACCGAACTGCCGACCCTGCTGCCGACCGAAAACGTGTCCAGCACACCCATCGCCGTCTGGCGACTCGGTGATTACTGGGTGACGGCGGTGAAATTGCGCAATCGTGGTTCAGAGACGGTGCAACTCGATCCACGTCGACTTCAGGCCAAGCTGTTCGCCGCGGCCTTCCAGCATGCTTTCCTCGGGCCTGTCGGCAGCGCTGAAGACACCACGATCGCCTACCTTGTCACCCGCGGTGCCGGCCTCGAGCAAGCCGTGCTGCTACCGCCCGTTGCGCGAGGTGCTGACGATGAAAGCTAACGCCTTGCTCAAATGGCTGGTACCGGCTGCGCTGCTGGGCGTGGTACTGATCATCCTGAAAACCTGGGTCCCGGGTGGCAGCACACCTTCTCCAGAGCACCCAGTTGATCAGGGCAATATTCAATTATCCGCCGAGCAAGCCAAGTCGCTCGGCATTGCGGGCGATACCCCACGCGACACGGTCGCCACCCTGGTCGGCCAGGTGAAGGCCATGCGCAGCGACATGCTCGGTTTGAAGAAACACAATGACTCACTGCAGACGGAAAACAACCGCCTACGCGAGCGGGAAAACAGTGTCGATTCGCGTATCCAGACCGCGCTTGGCAGTGTGACCCAGCAGGTCGACGAAGGCCGCCGCCAAGCCAACGAGGCCCGACTCAAAGCGGAACAAGACAGTCGTCAGGCTCGCGGCCTGCTCACGCAATTGCAGGATCAGTTGTCGGGGCTGACCGGCAAAGGCAAGGATATGCCAATCGGATTGGGGCTCGAGCCTGGCGACGGTGCTCAGTTTGACGGACAGCATCCTGCCAATGATGCGCTGCAGTGGATTGAACCCTCGGATGCTTCGGGCACCGACACCCGAGGCAAAACCAAGACCTCCTCCCTCGCATTGAGTCTGCCTACCGCCTTCAACTCACTGGAAGGCTTGAAAGACAATCCTATTGATCGCAGCCAGAAACAGCTACGTGCAGTCACCAAGGGTGAGCGTGACCTGACGCGATCCGTTGACCGAACCGAAGGGGCGAAGCCGGTCTACACCATCCCCGAAAACGCGACATTGATGGGCTCAGTCGCCATGACCGCGCTGATCGGCCGCGTCCCGGTGGACGGCACTGTGAATGATCCCTATCCCTTCAAAGTGCTGGTCGGCCCTGAGAACCTGACCGCCAACGGCATCGACCTGCCAGACGTCGCGGGTGCCGTAATGAGCGGCACCGCGTCCGGTGACTGGACCCTGTCTTGCGTACGTGGACAGGTCGAGTCAATCACCTTTGTGTTTACCGATGGCACCATCCGCACGGTACCTCAGCCGAAAGCAGTAGCCAGCCGCACTGCCTCCACCACCCAGAGCTCAAACACCGACAAGATCCGCGGCGGACTCGGTTACCTGTCCGATCCGTATGGCATTCCTTGCATCGCTGGCGAGCGCCGCTCGAACGCTCAGCAATACCTCGGCAGCCAGAGCCTGATCACTGCCGCCGGCGCCGGTGTCGCCGCCCTGCTCGGGGATGAGCGGAACAACAGCAGCGTGATCAGTTCAGGCGGCAGTACCCTCGGGGTCACCAGTAGCAGTGGCAACAGCGCGCTGAATTCAATTCTCAGCGGCGGGGTCAGCGACATCCGCGAGTGGGTCAACAAGCTGTATGGCGAAGCCTTTGCTGCCGTGTACGTGCCACCGGCAGCACAAGTCGCGCTGCACCTCGACCATGAGATCACCATCGACTACGAGCCCAAGGGCCGGAGCGTTCGCCATGAAAAAGACCATGCCTCCCTGCCTGACCTGGATTAGCGTGTTCTGCTGGGTCCTGGCGGGGTGCTCCACCGACAAGGAGACGCTTCTGCCCCATGGAGAGCAAACCATGCTGGACATCTGGAACGGCGCCGGTTCGCAAGGCACTCAGCAGCAACTGCTGGATGCTCGGCAGCAGTTACGCCGCCCGTTGGCTCAAGCAGATTTCTCCTTTTCTCTCCAGGAACCGTACACTCGCACAGCGGCGAACGAGATCCGCAACCTGTTCCCTCGCTTGCCCAATCCCGATCTGGTGCTATACGTGTATCCGCATCTGAGTGGTACCGAGCAGGCACCGATCCCAGGTTACTCGACCGTCTTTCCGTTCTACCAACGTGTGCAGTACGCATTACCTGGTGAACGTCAGGAAGACCTGTAGTGCGTAGCGGCGATTCGGGCAATCGCACTCCCACGTGGAAAGGCTGGCGCAATCCATTGCGCCCTCGCGCGACCTTGGCCGATGAGGCCGCACTCTATGCGCACAACCCCAGCTTCACCGATTACCTGCCTTGGGTCGAATACCTCGACACTGAGCAGTGTTTTCTACTGGATGACAATCGCTCGGTGGGTGCGGTGTTCGAGTTGCTGCCCATCGGCACCGAAGGGCGCGAACCCGATTGGCTGATGGCGGTCCGCGACGCCCTCGAAGACGCCCTGCAAGATAGCTTTGACGAGCTGGATCAAGCGCCTTGGGTGGCGCAGTTTTTCTGTCAAGACGACAACGACTTCACACCCTACCTGACCCAGCTCACCGATTATATTCAGAACAGCGCGCGAGGTACGGTCTTCACCGAGGCGTATTTGCAGCTCAGCCGCCGTCATCTGAAGGCCATCGCCAAGCCCGGTGGTCTGTTTGAGGATCAGGTGGTGACGCGCCTGCCCTGGCGCGGCAATAACCGACGGGTGCGTCTGGTGGTCTATCGCTGGCTTGAATCTGACGCTGAGGAGACGGGACTCACCCCGGTGCAATCCCTGCAACAGGCTTGCGAACGTATCCGTGCTTCGTTGCAGGCGTGCGGGGTGCACTCAACGCGAGTCGATGGCCGAGGTCTGTATGCCTGGTTATTGCCCTGGTTCAATCCGGCCCCCAGGCTCACTGATGAAGCGCCCGAAAATTTCTACCGCCGCGTGGCCTATCCGGAGTCGGGTGACGGTGAGTCGCTGGATCTGCCCTTCGATCATGACTTTGCCGAGCGGCTGTTCTTCAACGAACCGCGTTCGGATGTGCAGCACGGACTCTGGTTTTTCGACGATCAACCCCACCGGGTGATAGTGGTGGACAAACTGCGGCGGGCACCATCGATTGGTCAACTCACCGGCGAAACCCGCAAGGGTGACGCGGTGAATGCGCTGTTCGACCAGTTACCCGAAGGTACGGTGACGAGTCTGACCTTAATGGTCAAACCACAGGATGTACTCGAGGATCAGTTGAACCGCCTAGCTCGCAAAGCCATCGGTGAAAACCTGGCCTCGACCCAGACTCGTCAGGATGTCGAAGAGGCTCGCGCGATCATCGGCCGCCAGCACAAGCTGTACCGAGGAACCCTGGCGTTCTACGTACGCGGTCACGATGAACAGCAATTGCACCAGCGCTCGGTCAGCCTGGCCAACGCGCTGTTGGGCGCGGGGCTGCAACCGGTAAGTGAAGGCGATGAGGTCGCCGCCTGCAACAGCTACCTGCGTTGGTTACCGATGGCTTACAACCCGGCCCGCGACACGCGTAACTGGTACACCCGCCTGATGTTCGCCCAGCACCTAGCGAACCTGGTTCCGGTCTGGGGCCGCAGCACCGGCACCGGCCACCCGGGCATCACCCTGTTCAACCGCGGCGGCTCGCCATTGAGCTTCGACCCATTGTCACGCCTGGATCGGGCCATGAACGGTCATCTGCTGTTGTTCGGCCCCACCGGTGCCGGGAAGTCGGCGACCTTGGTCACCCTACTGATGCAGGTCATGGCCGTGTACCGCCCTCGCCTGTTTATCGTAGAGGCCGGCAACTCATTCGGCTTGCAGGGAGACTACTTCGCGACACAGGGCCTGTCGGTCAACAAGGTCCAATTGAAACCTGGCGCCTCGGTCTGTCTCGCCCCGTTCGCCGATGCTTGGCGCCTGGTCGAGCAGCCGGATCAGGTGGCGAGTCTGTCGATCGATGAGCTGGACGATGAGGTGGTAACCAGTCACGAAGACCAGCGCGATGTTCTCGGCGAACTGGAAATCACTGCCCGCCTGATGATCACCGGCGGCGAGGCCAAAGAAGAGGCGCGCATGAGTCGAGCCGATCGCAGCTTGATCCGCGAGTGCATTCTCGATGCGGCGCAGACCTGCGTCGCGGCGGGTCGCCAGGTACTGACCCGCGACGTACGCGACGCCTTGCTGGGCATCGCCGCCGACCCGCACTTGCCGGAGAAACGTCGCGAGCGTGCCCAGGAAATGGGCGAGTCCATCGACCTATTTTGCCAGGGTTTCGAGGGTGAACTGTTCGATCGCGAAGGCACGCCTTGGCCCGAGAGCGATGTGACCATTGTCGACCTTGCCACTTACGCGCGCGAAGGCTACGAGGCACAGATGTCCATCAGCTACATCAGCTTGATGAACACCGTGAACAACCTCGCCGAGCGCGACCAGTACCTGGGCCGACCGATCATCATGGTCACCGACGAGGGTCATATCATCACCAAGAACCCGTTGCTGGCGCCGTTCGTGGTCAAGGGGACGAAGATGTGGCGCAAGCTCGGCGCTTGGTTCTGGCTGGCGACGCAGAACCTTGCTGATTTTCCCACGGCTGCGCAGACCATGCTCAACATGATCGAATGGTGGATTTGTTTGAATATGCCGCCCGCGGAAATCGAAGAAATCGCACGGTTCAAGAAGCTTTCACCTGCGCAGAAAGCCCTGTTGCTCTCCGCCAGCAAAGAGCCGGGGAAATACACCGAGGGAGTGGTGCTGTCGAAAAAGCTCGAGACGCTGTTTCGAGCCGTGCCACCCAGTCTTTACCTCGCTTTGGCCATGACAGAGCCCGAGGAAAAAGCCGAACGCTGGACACTGATGCAGGAGAATGGCTGTTCGGAGTTGGAAGCGGCTTACCGGGTAGCTGAACGGATCGATAGCGCACGAGGAATAGAGCCCATATAAGGGAGGTGTGGCGCTCCCAGCTTGGCCAATCCGGCAGCTAGCCGTTGGACACCTTTTCAACGTAGGCATCCATGAACCAGTCAGGGACCTCATCAACCTTGAACTCAAGGTCCGTCCCATCCGTAACTTCGGCCAGCAGCACCAGATCGGCACCGGAGTTATCGAAGATGTAGGCCCGGTCCGAAGCAGCAATAGCCACAGGCAGCAGGCTCAGGCAACGGCCGTAGCGCTGTACAATTTTTTCTGTGGGAACTGGGTGCCCACCTGCCGCGACACGGTTCCTGACCCTGTTGATATTGATGTCAGGGTCTTCAGTTGCCACAAAGTACAGGTAGGTTCGGTATCCAGACTCTCTTGCCTTGAGCATAAAAGCGATTTTGTCGTCGCTAGACATCACCGTTTCGAAGGTGAAAGACAGCTGGTCTTCGAGGAGCTTGTTCCGGATGAAGTCAGAGAGCACGGAGGCAAAATAGGAGTTCATCGCGACCGTCTGGAAATTCAGGCCGTTGCTGCTAAAGCCTATGTTGGTCGCCTCCTCATCGAGCCGGGCAGACCTGACCAGCCGATGCTCCCTAATGAAACCGAGGACCTCATCACCCTCAACTTCCAGTTGAAAATCACTGAACTCCAGACGACCGCTGTCTTTGGCAGCCTTCTCGATTTCATCCGGGTTAATGTAGATACCGATCAGGTGGGAAGGGATGGCACTCTTCATCGTGCTCTTGCCGGAGCCGTTGGGTCCAGCAAAGACCCTCAACCGAGGGACAGTCATGAGCAACGGCGCACCTTAATGACGCCACCCAGAGTCACTTTGTGCTTGGGCTTGGCCACCCGAATGACTTTGTGCTTACCGTCAGCAGTCGTTTCAACAAGCATGCCGTTCATGACTTCCATCACACTGCGGCCGGCAGCCAGGGCGTTGATATAGGCGGTATTGATGGCGCCTTCAGCCATGACCGGGATCTTATCCTCCAGTCGGCTCACCAGATCGTCACTCAACACTCGTTTGGCTTTCATATCGCGCTCCACGTTCTCAGAGCGTGCAGAATCTGCACTTAATCAGAATCTTAGCTACGTAAACCTGTTTGTAACAGGGCGAAAGCTACTTCTGTCAGCCTTCATTCTAGAGGAATGGCGTCTGGAACCATACCTTTCAAGAGATTTTCACGTTCGATGCATGACCGGTGGCATTTGAAGCAAGTGCCGCCCTTGGTGCAGCGCCCAAATAAGGGAAGCACAATCCCCCACCGAGTTGTTCAGCCGGTGGAAAAAACGCGCCAGCGAAGCGGCAATCGTTCTTAAACTGCATGGTCTGTGTCGATGCAGCCAGGTTGAGTGCAAACGGGCGATCAAGACGATGCAATCGCCCATAAGCAACAGGGTTACTGTGACACGCTCCGAAGCCGTTGCTGAATTCTCAACAGAAAACCGGCTTCGAAGGCATCTTGGCAGTCACCGACAGGAAAGGTCTTGCGCGTTTGCGCCAGTTCCCACCACAAAGGAATATCGGTCGTTGCCTCAAGCCAAGCCTGGGCACATTGCACACCACGCTCGATCATCGGCGAAAATTCGCTGCCCCAAGGTGTCAGAAGACTTGGGCAACCATCCGCCGCAGGAATTGAAATGTAGTTTTGGTCCATACACACCCTAAATTTCTGATTTATTGTTAGATGCTGGGCGCAGCTTCGAAAAGCGTAACGACACCAAATGAACGCTCGATACCAGGCATGAACACCAAATGGCCTAGTTGAATGCCAATGTAGACTATATCCCGTGGATTGAGAGTCCCTCAAGGCGCAATTTGCGCGCATGACTCAAGACTACGAACAACTTCGTCTGCAACTGGCGGAGAACATCCGCTGGATGCGGCGCGTAAAGAACCTTACCCAGGAGCAGCTGGCGCTCATGGCCGAGGTGGATCGCACCTACGTCAGCCAAATCGAACGATGCGCGGGCAACCCCTCGCTGTTGGTCCTGTGCAAACTCGCCAATATTTTCGAAATCACCACAGATCAACTACTTGTAGACGCCGATACCCTGCGCAGCTCCCTTCACGTCAAATAATAGACCCACGCCTCACAAATCCGATAGATCCGCCTTCATAATTCCCACTGACAGTCTTCAGTCCCTAACCGAACCTGCCCAGGCCATACACCGAGAGCCTGGATAATGCCTGTTGCCTGCTCGTCACTTCCGCCCACAAAACTAAGGCCCTTGGCGCTAAGCATTCTGCTGGCGTGCGGCCCAAGCATGGCGCTGGACACCGTCAGCATCACCTCCTCCGTGCTTTCGCCAAACTGTCTCGAATACAGGGTCGTCGGCATTTGTTTCTGGCTACTCTGCACGCCCTTCGGCTGCACAGTCAAAACCTCGACCAAGGTTCGTCATTTCATTCCTGAACTGGTCGTCTCGAGCTACGCCACCACCGGCAATAACCCCTGGACCGAGATGACCACCCTCTCCGCTCCCATCAGCGGTGCAGAAGGTGGCGGCAACCTGATCACGCCGAACGCCCGCCGCGACAACCTGCCTCGATTCAAGAACGTTGATGGCATCGGCCACCCCGGTGGCTGGGTCGCAACGCAATTGGCTTCGCAATCCGGCTATGCCTGCGCCAGCGGTGCAACTGCATTAATGCCTTACTACCTGAGTACCCTGGACTCACTGGCCTGGCGCCATGGCATCCCAGAAAGTTTCTACCCCGAATCGCTCATGCCGGGGATCCGTGAAATTGGTCGTCAGGTCTCGGGAAACATGTGGGGCAACGTTTATCCCCGGCAGGGCTTTCTGGTACAGCCCGACGATTTCAAGGCGGCCGCAGTCATGGCGCAACGCGCCGGCGATGTGATTACCCACAACTGGCAGCCGCATGTGTACTTACCACTCACGCCCGCCAAACGCGACGGCTACTGGCCGCCTGGCCCGATCGTTGAAAACGACGCTTCGACCCACAAATGGCAATTGCTCTACCCCCAGGTGCAGCCCACGTGCGCCATCTTCCCCAGCGATCCGGTACAGAGCGCGGATGGCGGCTACGCCTGGTCGCTGTGGCGTCCCTATAGCTGCTGCAAACGTGAGGGACAGACCTTCCTGTTCAGCATCGACTTCGAAGGAGGTGCTTCATGAGTCGGCTTCTCGCGCGGCCCTGGTTGGGCACGATGAGTCTGTTGCTCTGTGGACTGCTCGCCATTGCCACACATGCCTACGCCGCCGAGGGCGATTACCGTCTGGGTACTCAAGGTGAAGTACTCGACGACCGAGTGATGTACACCATTGGTGGCGGCTCGGCAGTCGGCTCACCGAGCTCGCTCTACCGACCCAGTGGTCTCGGTGTCGGCGGGTCATGGCGGGCGAACATGATGTGCGGAAACATGAGCCTCACCAACACCCTGCAAAACCAGCTGAACGGCGTCACCGAAGGTTTCCAGCAGATCATGGGCAGCATCGTGCAGAACGCGACCCAAGCCGTGATGTCGCTGCCGGCGTTGATCATCCAACGCGCCAACCCCGGCCTCTATGAGTTGTTGAGCAACGGGGTGATGCAGGGGCGTATCGACTTCGACCGCTCGAAGCTGACCTGCCAGGCCATGGCCGAGAAGATGGCGGACAAGGTCGGTCAAGCCGGCTGGGGCGCGCTGGCCAAGAACCAGGAGATGCAGGGCAATCTGGAGCAAACCGGCGGTGATGCGGTGGCCGCGGTGAAAAACACCGAGGCCCATAACGGCAACAAGGGGGTGTCCTGGGTCGGCGGCTCGAAGGCTGGCGGTGATGGGCAGACGCCCATTCGGGTGACCGCCGACGTAGTGCGCGCGGGCTACAACCTGCTGCATAACCGGTCGATGGATGACAATGCCTCGATTAGTAATAGCGATTGCCTGGGTGGGGCCATTTGCCAGACCTGGGCTTCGCCCCAGGAGGAATCCGAATGGGCCGTTCGCGTGCTGGGCGAAACTGAAGTCACGACCTGCGATACCTGCGAAACCCTGCGTGCGACCGCTGGCAGCGGACTGACGCCGCTGATCCAGGAGGCCTACAGCGAACGCCTCAAGGCCCTGCAAGGGCTGCTGTCTGGCTCACTGCCGCCTACCCCTGACAATCTGGCTAAAGCCTCCAGCCCAATGCTGCCGGTAACCCGTGGCGTGGTCGAAGCCCTGCGCGACGATCCCGACCAGGATCTGTTGGCACGGCGCCTGGCCAGTGAGACGGCCTTGTCCAGTGTGCTCGACAAAGCGTTGCTGCTACTGCGCACCCTGTTGGCGGGCAGTCACGAACCGAACATCGCCTCCGCCGAGCCGGCCCAAACCGCCTTGACGAAAAACATCGACGCTCTGGAGCGCGAAATCCGCCTGCTGCAGACCGAACTGCAGGTCCGGCAGATGCTGGCCACCAATACCGCCAGCCTAGTGCTCGATCGGCATGCCGGCGGTGCTGATGCTTCGCGCACCGTCGAGCAAGGCGACCCTGAGCCGGGCCGACTCAATGACGCTGACGCCAGGCGCAAGTGAGCCATGAAACGCTCACCGCTATTCACTTTGCTTTCGAGTCTGGGGATTGCCGCAGTGATGATCCTGACCGCCGCACTGGTCGCATGGATCGGCCACGCTGCGCTGGGCAGCTTCGAGGTCTGGCAGCAGGCATTCGAATCCGTAAGGCCCTATCTGCAGTGGTGGCGTGCCCTGCTCTACGGCGCCCTCTTCGCGCTGTGGGTGGATCTGCTTCGGCGCTACCGACATCGACCACAGGATCGACTGCGCGTGAAACGCATCGGGGCATTAGGGCTCGTGCTCTTTACCTTCGTCGAACTCACCCGACTGTGAGGTCACCACCATGCTCATGAGCACCAACAGCTACTTGGAGTTTTACCTCTCCCTGCTGGCCTGGATCATCAACAACGGACTCTGGAGCGTCCTGTCCGACACCGGACTGTTCGCCGCGCCCTTTGGCGCGATCATCCTCCAGGAATGGCTGTCAGCCCGTCAGCAAGGCGCGGATGAGGGAAACAAGGGATTGCTCTCGGTGCCACGGATCGAGAACCGGTTGTGGCTGGCCTACATCGTCGTATTGTTCGGCTGCGCGCCGGTCTTTCCGTTGAGCCTCTCGTCAATGACGTTCGATGATGCGGCAAGTCAGCGCTGCGGCGTAAATGTGGCCAAGCCAGCGGAAACCGCCTGGGGGACAACCTTCAATACCATCGGCGAACGCTCCGCCAACGTACCGATCTGGTGGTTTCTAGTGCATGCCTTGAGCAAAGGAGTAACCGCCGCAGCCACCGCCTCCATTCCCTGCGCACCGGATATTCGGCAGATGCGCATGGAGATCGACAGCTCGCGTATCAACAGCCAGGTACTGCTGCAGGAAGTCGCCGACTTCACCCGCGACTGTTATGGCTATTCCCGTTCTCGGTTGTTTACCAATCGCCCGCAACTGGACAAGGCACAAAGTCACGACGCGTCCTGGATCGGCTCAAGCTATCTTCTCGACACGCCCGGCTACTACGACACGGATCGTTCACGCACACCGCGAATCAGTTGGCCGTATGACGAAAGCCGCGATGTTTCCTTGCCGCGGCTGGAGAGTGCCGCGGGCTACCCCACTTGCAAGCAGTGGTGGAGCGACAGCGGTGTTGGCTTGCGCGAGCAGTTGATCCAGCAGGTTGATCCCTCTCTGCTGACTCAGCTGAAAAATTGGCTGACTGGCCGCTCGAGCAACGACATCGAGGATGCCACCCTGCGCGAACTGGTCAGTCCGCGCCAGCAATCGATGTCCATGTCGCCCGGACAGGTGTACCAGGACTATGGTTCCAGCGCTCGTGGCGGCTCGATCAATCAGGGGCTCAATAACCTAGCCACCAATACCGGGCTGGCCCTCGGTTCCTTCAGCAACTTCCCGGCAATGAATGCACTACGCGCCGCCTTGCCGATGGTGCAGGCGTTCCTGATCATGGGCGTCATCATCAGCTTGCCGCTGATCCTGCTGGTCAGTACCTACCAGTTGAAAACTGTCATGACCGTGACGTTCGCGCTGTTCACCTTACACATGCTGAGCTTCTGGTGGGAACTCGCTCGCTGGATCGACTCCAGCATGCTCGATACGCTGTACAACCAGGTTTCGGCTTCCAATCAAGTGCTGTTATCGCTGCCCACATCCGGCT
Source organism: Pseudomonas sp. FSL W5-0299 (assembly GCF_005930655.1). Lineage (NCBI taxonomy): Bacteria > Pseudomonadati > Pseudomonadota > Gammaproteobacteria > Pseudomonadales > Pseudomonadaceae > Pseudomonas > Pseudomonas sp. FSL W5-0299. The sequence goes on along the minus strand of NZ_RXHX01000005.1, from coordinate 44,764 downwards.
TCATGGATGGAACCGTCACGGCACAGGTGATCGAGTATGTGATGGGGGCGATGTTCATCGTGCTACCAATGCTGTTTCTAGGGGCCATGAGCTGGGCAGGATATTCAGTCGGCAACGGGATTCAAGGCATGTTGGCGAACGGTAGCAAAGCCGCAAGTGATTCAGCGAGCAAAGGTACGGATCAAATATTGGGTGCTGCAAAACGTTCAATTAGATGACTTGCTGTCGCCTATATAATGCCCATTGTCATCGAAGTCACCGATGTAGAGATCAGCACCTAGGTAGTCTGGCCCTGGACTTTCCTCTTGATGATCGGAACCAACAAAAGCCCTGAACCATAGCAAAGTGATGACAGCCAGCATCATCACAAAAAAAGTAACCAGCCAAACACTGACAAAGAGCAATCCTCCGATCAATGCCAGTTTGGCAATCAGAAAGCTCCCGCGAACAAGTAATTTACCTGCGGGCATACCTGCCGTCACCGCACGCTCAGCCAGGCGGGACTCAAACGCTTGCAATTTGCGATAACCACGCTTTACCGACGTGCCACATGCGTACGCCCAGCTGTGGCCACGTGAATTCTGAACAGGTTGCTGAGTCGGCATGCTCTCGCACTCTTCTGAGCGTTTTCATGGTTGAGACAGGAGTAACAGCCTACTACTGAAAACTGTCCGTGCCTGACCGTTTATCAGTTTGCCCAGCCGAAAAAATCTTCACTGGAAGACAGAAGACAAGCCCCGTGAAAAAGCCTATCTACAGTGATTGACCCAGATAAATCGTCCAGCTAAATACAAGGTACGGATCGCTGTTATCGACAGCACTTTCCCAGGTAGCCAGAACCTTCAAGGCTCCGTCACTTCGATGATGGTTCTCCCCAAGTGCGATTAGCGTTCGGTGGCTCGCACGGTGACCGTTGCTACGATGATGAACGCCTACTGCTCTCCTGAGCGCCTTTCGAGCGCTGCTCGTGAGATAAGCCCTCTTGATTTTCTTCAACCCACTGCGGGGAAATCTTTCCCCGCACAGGGCAGGTTTCTTCGCGTATTCAACGGAGACATACCATGCCCGACTCACTTACACCGCAAACACTGAACACCCTTCGGTTGCCCATCGTGTTCACCCCTGGCGCGTGGCAACGCGCAGTACTGCTCGAGCAATCCGATCACGCTGAGAAGCTGCAGGTCGATCGGTTGAGCCACGTATTGCGCGCAGCCTTCGAAGCCCACCTGGCCTATCCACACAAGCCCTACGTGCTGTTCGAGGTAATCCACATTGAACCAACCGATCACTTACACCACGACCCGTTGCTGCAATTGAGTCTGAGCCTACTCCAAGAACCGGGTCAGCCTGCCGCCTTGCTGATAGCGCTTGCAGGAGAACACCAGCGCTAAGCGCAATGGGCGGCGCCCACCTCCACATTCGGGCGGCATGCAAGACCTGCATCAATCCAACCCATCACCCAACCGGGGAACCCTCCCCCGACGGGCAAGGCGTTCCTCCGTTTTCTCTCGAGGAAATTGCCATGCGCGATATCTACCAAGACGTAACTGACAAGATCGTTACCGCGTTAGACCAAGGCGTTGCTCCCTGGATCAAACCCTGGTCCTCAAGTGGCTCCGCTTACATCGGTCATCAACCCTACCCCGTCAACGCCATCACACGACGTCCGTATTCGGGCATCAATTTACCGCTGCTCTGGGCCGAGGCCAGGTTGCAGGGGTTCACTCAAGATCGTTGGCTGACCTTCAACCAAGCCAAAAAGACCGGTGGGCACATTCGTAAGGGTGAGCACAGCACTCTGGCGGTGCTCTACAAGCCGATGGAGCGCGAGGAACAGACCGAGTCAGGCCAACCCGTACTCGATGAAAACGGTCAACCCAAGGTCGCTCACTTCGGCATTCTCAGGACACATTTTCTGTTCAACATCGAGCAAACGGAGGGGCTCGAAATGCTCAATGAAACCCTGCTCGAGACGGAACAGAGTGATCCCTTCCAGCCCAACAGCGCCGCGGAAAATCTGCTATTAAGTTCAGGTGCACGCATCGTTCATCGGCCTGCCGACGAAGCCTTTTACCACCCGATCAGGGATCTCATCCAACTGCCGACAAAAGCACAATTTCACGATGAAGGCGGGTACTACGCCACGGCACTTCATGAGCTGACGCACTGGACCGGGCATCACTCTCGGTTGCAGCGCGAAGGCATGACGTCAGCCTGTCCGTTCGGCTCGCCAGGCTACGCGTTTGAGGAGTTGATCGCCGAGATGGGCGCTGCGTTTTTATGTGCCTACACCGGTATACAGGGAGAACTTAGGCACGAGGGCTACATTGACTCCTGGCTCGGCCTGCTCAAGGCTGACAAACGCGCGATCTTCCGCGCCAGTGGCCAGGCCCGAAGCGCCTCGGAGTATGTACTCAACCTGGAGCAGCAACTGAAGCAAGCGGTCTTGGATGACTCACTATGCATGAACGATGGAGCTTGATCGTTACCTCACCGCTGCAAACGCTTCACAGGGCCCAACGCGAGTTGAGCCCTTTTTTCTGTTTCCAGAAAACAGACGGCGGGCCCCTCACGCAAAGAAAAAGAGAGGGGCGCACACCCGCAGCATGCCGTTATGTATCCAGGTTCTGCGCCAGAAAATCCACCAGCTCGAGCGGACTCCGGCTGTCGATCACCTTGTAGATCAGATCGCGTTTACTGCGCGGTAACTTCTTGACCACGCTCTTCGCCGAGGCCCTGACGGCTTCGTCGGTCCCATGGATACGTGCCGCGAGCAGCAGCACGAGCGTGGCGTCAGTAAGGTTCATGGCAAGACCCAAAAAATAGGCACCGCAGTGTACCGACTCTTTTCTTTTCCGTACTAGCCCCCAAAAAAATGATGCCTAGCAGTATCCATATTCCGATTGCCTCACAAAGGGACACGAGCCAAAAGGACGGGTAAGGGTTGGAAGGGAATGGGCACTCAAGGGTAAGAGCGCTATCCGAAAAGGCTAAAAGGCCAATGACCCAGCCACTTCCCGGAGATCACGATGCTCAGCCTGTTTCGCCGCAAAAGGCAGAAGCCCCCTCCGCCACCGACCGTCAACGTCGCCGAAGGTTACCTGCCCATCGAGTCGGCTCACAGTTTGTTAGCCGCGGAACACCGCCGCCAGTTGCTCGACCGCATCTGGCAGTACACCGCCCTCTCCCACGCGCAGTTCACCCAGCTCTATATAAATCCGATCCATCGCTACGCCGAACAGGTCCAGCAACTGCCTGCCAGCGAGACGCACCACCATGCTTACCTTGGCGGCATGCTCGACCATGGACTGGAACTGGTCGCTTGCAGTTTGAAACTGCGTCAGTCGTATCTGCTGCCAACCGGCGCTGCGCCCGAAGACCAAGCCGCCCAGACCGATGCCTGGTCGGCGGGTATTGCTTATGGTGCCCTTCTGCATGACATCGGCAAGATCGCCGTGGACCTGCTAGTCGAACGCCAGGATGGCCGTGTTTGGCATCCTTGGCAGGGTCCCCTGGATCAGCCCTACCGCTTTCGCTACCTCAAAGGTCGCGACTATCACCTGCACGGCGCCGCCGCAGGCTTGCTCTACACCCAGATTCTCAACCGACCGATCCTCGATTGGCTGAGTGGCTTTCCGCCGCTGTGGGCGAGTCTGCTGTATGTCCTAGCCGGCCAGTATGAACGCGCCGGCGTGCTGGGCGAGTTGGTGATTCAAGCCGACCGGGTCTCCACCGCACAGAACATCGGTGGCAACCCAAGCAAGGCGTTGCAAGCGCCGATTCATACGCTGCAACATCACTTGATCAGCGGACTGCGTCATCTCGTTCAGCACGAGCTGAAACTCAACCAGCCAGGGGCCGCGGGATGGCTGACCCAGGACTCCCTGTGGTTGGTTAGTAAGGCAGTCACGGACAAACTCCGAGCTTATTTGCTTTCACAAGCGATAGAAGGCATTCCGTCGTCCAACATTGCTGTGTTCGACGAACTGCAATCGCATGGATTGGTTGAGTCCACGCCGGAAGGCAAAGCCATCTGGACTGCGCTTGTCACGCAGGGAAACTGGCAGCAGAGCTTTACCTTTCTGCGCCTTCAACCGGCGTTGATTTGGGCGAACGAAGACCGACCTGAAGCTTTCAGCGGAACGGTAAGCTTCGCAGTCGATGACCACTCAACTGACGCTCCGGCATCGCCACTAGCACCCAAGGTTGTCAGTAGAGGATCAGATCAAAGCCCATCACAGCCAGATCCCGTAGCCACGGAAGATGCCGACTACTTAGGAGCGTTGCTGGATATGTTCGAAATGGCAGAACCCGAGGCACGTGATGCACCGTCAGCAAACGCTCTCGAAATCTCAAATCCTCCTTCGAATAACCCTGGCCAGGCATTCTTGAATTGGGTCAAGGAAAGCATCCTGAGCCACAAACTGGTCATCAATGACAGCAAGGCCAAAATCCACACGGTGAGTGGCAGCGTATTTCTGGTCACGCCTGGTCTCTTCCAACGCTATGCGCAGGAGTTCCCTGGTATCTCTCAGGGTGCCAATCAAGAGACTGAAGAATGGCGTTGGGTGCAGAAGCAATTCGAAAAATTGAAGGTCCACAGGAAGCGTGACGACGGTCTAAATATCTGGGCTTGTCAGGTCGAAGGTCCCCGTAAGAAGGCAAAACTCAAAGGCTATTTGCTAGAAGAACCAGCACTATTGTTCAAAGCTGCGGCCGTACCTACCGATAATCCCTTTCTTAAGCTCGAAAAAGCTTAAATCTCCGTAGCATCCCATTGGGTGCTCGACATGCACAATCAACTCGGGGCAGCGCTCATTACTGAACCGTTCCGTTGCCGCTCTCCAGGAGCTCATAGAGTTCGATGGTTGATTGGCTTAGTCTCAAAGTTTTTTGGGGCGCCCTGCTTGACGATAATATCATCATGACACCTATACTCGTGCAGCATCATCGGGCCTCGAGGACGTGAGCTTGATCGACCGAAGTGTCAATCGACGATCGTTGTCGTTCGCCGCGCAGCGACTATGTGGCTGCTGGTTTTCAGGCTTTTTTTGTAGGGCATGATGCGATATGCGTTAAAGAGCAAATCATCTGAACTTCAGTCTCTGAAGCGATGCATTGGCTGCCGATCCGACGTAAGACTGACCGAGGGCACGGAATGCACATCGTTGGTGGTCTATATCGCGAGTTATGTGATGTACCGTTCTGGGACTCTACGCTGGGCTCTGGAGGTCGCGCTGCCTTGGCCGCCAACGCACTGGCTTCGGGTGTCGAGTTTTCCACTTATGCCTCCCCCGCTGATCGCTCCGCATTGGTTTCGCTGGAGTCGCAGGGAATCATCACGCATGCCGCTACCAGGCCATCGCCAATAGTCTTTGCGTATTTCCACCCCCTTTCTTCGCCCCATATTGAGCCACCCCGCGCGTCCATCAACCGCGAAAACTCGATATCGGTGACTGGGAACGCCGTTTTGCGCTTCGGCTTTCTTGAGGGAGATGCGGTGGTCACGGCGAATCGGGCCGTATACGACCCGCAAACCTGGCATAACCCGCCATCGTTTGGAGCCAATGGGTCGACGGCCAGAGAATTGGCCCTAGTAATGAATGAACTGGAAGTGCGCCAGATAACTGGAATCGATGAGTTGCACTTAGCGGCGCAACACCTGCTGAAAAAACAACGCGCACAGGTTGTCGTGATCAAACAAGGTGCACGTGGCGCCTCAGTTTACGAGGGTGTAGGCAAGATTTCACACATACCGGCTTATCGTTCCAGCAGTGTTTTTAAAATCGGAACAGGTGACATATTTACTGCCGTATTTGCGGTTCATTGGGCGCAAGGCGAACTGCCGCCTCACCAAGCTGCAGATCTGGCGTCACGGTCGGTATCTGTCTATTGCGATACCCGTGCGTTCGAGTTTGATGAATCCATCCTCAAGCAACGTCAGCCTATCTCATCTTGGAGAGGTGGCAGGGTTCGTCTTGAAGGTGGTGTTGATTCACTAGGACAGCGATACACGATGGAAGAAGCCCGGTTTGCATTGCGCGAACTGGGTGTTGATGTGACATGTCCACAGATTGAAGTGGCAAACGCTGGCTGGAATACGGATGCGACCTTGGTAATAAATGATGAGTTGTCGGTGGAGTCCCTGGCACGAATTGCAGAAGACCGAGCCCGATCAATTCCGATCATCACACTCCACGAGCGCACTACTGCCGCGAGTGTATTAACCGTTGCAACAGAGACAACGGATGACTTCACGACAGCAATGTACCTCGCAGTCTGGGCTGCTGGCGAAGCCGCTGCCACTCACTGAAAGATAAAACAATAATCGGCATCGCCCGCAGGGTCATGCAACGGAATGTAACCAGCTGAGGCCAGATCGATCCATGGCGGACGTCTATATCATATATGCCAAAGAAAATAGCAAGACAGCGCTGAAGGTTCGCGATCTCCTCTCCGCGTCCTGGAGCGTGTGGCTAGACGATTTGATAGTTGGCGACTTCAGTGTCGCGATTACAGAAAATCTCAAAGAAGCGAAATGCGTCGTTGCTCTATATTCCTCATTTGCTCACAAGCACACCATCACTGGCGAGTTGAGCTTGGCAGAAAAATATCAAAAGAAGGTCGTCCCTCTCATTTTGGATGACAGTGATCCGCCGTACCCATATGGTCACTTCAGCAGTGTTGATTTCCGGTCATGGCAGGGCGAAGCAGATCACTCATGCTTTCAGTTGCTGCAGAAGAAAATCGGGCTCGTTGTACCTCCTCAGGGTAAGCCCGTCCGGTTAGCCACGATAGCTGACGGTGCGCTTGCCCTTCCTAATGTCTTCATGTCTGTTTCGTCACACGAGACACAGTTCGATCCCGTAGAAGCGTTGGAAGCATTAACGGTGTATCCGACGCGCTCGATTCTTGTTTCTGCCTATGACCTGGTTAATTCTGAATCGCGACACAAGATGATTGCTGAAATAACGACCTATCGAGACCTAGGCGGTTTTGTTCTCATCGACTCGGGCAATTATGAGGCTTACCGCCTGAATGACAAACAGTGGAAGCCATCGAACCTGAAGCGCGCGCTAACCGATACGCCACACGATTGGGCGTTCTGTTTTGACAACATGACCCCCAGTGACAAATTCGAAGTGGCGGTCAGGCAGGTCATAAAAGCAGTGGAGCGCGACGCCAAGCACACCTCTGCTCCGGTGCTACCCATCATTCACGTCAAGCAGACCCCTAAGGGGCTCGAAAGACTTCCTCGGATCGTCAGGGCGATATCCGAGCACCTGCAACCGCCTATCATCGCCATTCCGGAAAGGGAACTGGGTGCGGGCCTTGCGCAGCGTGCATTGACTGTCAGACATATCAGGGATGAACTGGACAAGCTGCCCTATTATCAACCCATTCATCTACTGGGCACTGGAAACCCGTGGAGCATTGCACTACTGGCGGCCGCTGGCGCGGACACGTTCGACGGTCTTGAGTGGTGTCGGTTTGCGGTAGATCCTGAGCTTGAGCGGCTTCACCACTTCCAACACTTCGACTTTTTCAAAACGAAAAGGATCCGAAGTGAATTTATGGATAGGGTGATGGCAAACAACAACATAGGCTACGCAGGCAAGGTTGCGTTCCACAATCTAGAGTATTATGCGGAGTTTGGCCGAATCATGCGTGACATGTATTCGAAAGGCCGCGAAGAACCGTTCGCCATGGGAGTTACCGGCATGAAAAGCGCCGAGCTTCGATCGCTATTCCCAGGAATTTTTCTATGACCACTTATAGCGCTGAAGCGCTCTGCAGAGCTGTCGCTGCGGTCTGTCCAGATATTCGCACACGCATCGAAGCCGGCGCAGTGTCTGACGAGCGTCATCTATGGTGGGAGCTTTCTTGCTGCATTCTCAGTAGCCAGGTCCCCTACCCGCTCGCTATGGCAGCCGCCGATGCCATCGATGAACGTGGCTATCTTTATCACAACAAACAACACAGCGAGCACCTTGCCGAGAAATTGTTTGAAGTGCTCAGAACCCCTCTCGTTGTCGACGGCAAAATGCGCACTTACAGGTTTCCCAGGGCAAAAGCCGGTCACTTAGCGTCCACGTGGGCGGCCGTAGCAAGCATTGGCGGCTCACTCAAGGCGCTGATCAGTGGTGACGTCAGTGATGTACGCGCGTGGCTAGTGGCCCATGCATCCGGTATGGGGCCCAAGCAAGCCAGTATGTTTTTGCGCAATTGCGGGGTTACTTATGACTTGGCAATCCTTGATCGGCACGTGCTCAATTACATGTCTGCTCAGGGGATATATTCAGGCACTCAGGTATCCATATCCGGATTGAATCAGTATGGCAGGCATGAAGACAGGCTTCGTGACCATGCCCGGGAAATGGATTGCCCGGTTGGTCTTTTGGATTGGGCCATATGGATCGTTATGCGCGTTGCAAATCGCAAGCAGGAGGCTGTTTTAGTATGAGTATCGTGACACTGGTTTCCGGAGGCCTAGACTCTACGCTCGTCGCCAAGTTGGCACAGGAGCAAGGCCTGCAGATATTTCCACTCTTTGTAGATTATGGTCAACGCGCCCGCGACCGAGAGCTCGCAGCCTGCAAGCTGGCCATGCAGAAGCTTGGACTTCCTGAGCCCGAAATTGCCGGTCTGTCGGGATTTGGCAGGTTGATTCGCTCGGGACTCACCGACCCGACCTTGCACATCATTGACGACGCCTTCACTCCCGGCCGGAACATGCTTTTTCTGTTGACCGCCGCCGCTTACGCCCATCAGAAAAACGCCGATGCGATCTCCATCGGATTGCTTCACGAAAGCACCAGCCTTTTTCCTGATCAGACCTCCGGATTCCTCGAGGAGGCTGAGCGCATGATAACTCTATGCATGGGCCGGAATATCAAGGTGCTTGCACCGCTCTCATCGTTCACCAAACCTGACGTCGTGACGCTGGCAGCCGAGAAAGGCATCTCTCAGACCTACTCGTGCCACCTGGGTGAAGAACAGCCGTGCGGCAACTGTATCGCCTGCAACGAATTCAAATTTGAGGGTGCCAATGATGGGCGGTAGCAGCACAGGTGGATGGAGCCGACTCGGTGATGTCAGGTCACTGGAGCAAAAAGCCAAGGCTGCTCTAAATGAGGGCAAGCGCAACGTGTTCATCAGTTTTGCCACTGAGGACATGGCTGAGGTCAATCTGCTCAGGGGACAGGCAAAAAACGATAACAATGACATCGAGTTCAATGATCATTCAGTCCGCGAACCCTACGACAGTGAGCAGGCGGAGTACATCAAGCGCAAGATCGCCGAGCGCATCAACCGCTCATCTATCACTGTGGTCTTCATTTCCAAGGACACTGCCCAGAGCAAGTGGGTGAAATGGGAGGTAGAAAAGAGCCTAGAGCTTGGCAAGAAGGTTGTAGCTGTGCATTCCGGTAAGCAGTTCGGCGCAGCTGAGCCTAAATGGGTATCGGAACACAAGATCAAAACCGTACCCTGGTCGAAGCTCTCCGACGAGCTTAAATAAGCTGCCGGCAGGAAGGTGTTTAGCTTCTGAAACTAGCGCCCTACTCCTGCCAGTAGTCGTTCGCACGCGAGGCGCTGTCAGTTGTCCTTCCTTGCCTCCCACTGAGTGTGCTCACGAGAAAATGCGTTCTCAGCGTCACCTACAAATGTCGACAAATGCTCATCTTTTTTCAGCTCATCGGCCTGTTCACGTATAAGCGTAATCTCATGCGCAGTCAGTGCGTAAGACGCCGATAGCTCAGTGAAGCGTTTTGCCTGCATCCACGTCAGAATACTTGCTGCAACAGCGATCAGCACGTCAGTCGGAAAGTATTGGTATTCCACGTTGGCGATCTTGATCAGCGCACATCCAAAAGCGATGGCGTTAACGGCGATCAATGTAATGAAGAAATACTTGGCGGCCTGGGCGTTGAAGTTAGCTTTACGTGAATACCATCCCAGTTGGTCGTTGATCCGGGATTCGATGTACGTATCGCGCCGGGTTTCGAAATCACCGGCCCTCATCAGCTTCATCTTGTACGTAATTTGCTGGGCCGGCAGATGCGTGAGCAGCTTGTTCGACACGCCTGGGTTTTGCTCAACCACTTGCGTAAGCTTTGCCAGCAAATGCTTCTTGGCCGCCTCGTCGCTTTCATGAAAAGGCTCTGCGCGGGACACGTAGCGCCACACCATGGTTTTGATTGATTCGGCGACGGCACGCCCCGAATACCAAAGCCGCTCAGGCCGCTGTGTCGCCAAATACACAGAGCTGGCTAATGCGCCGGCTAAAAGAGCCGCCTGCAGGGCCGCTGCACCCCAGTGAGGATAATTGATAACCGAGACGACTGCGGCCACCACCAACAGCGCCAGGTTAGTGAGCAGCGCGGCAAGAAAATGCTTCTGAGCGGAACCCGACAGCTCATCGGCGGCCTGATAGAGACCAGGGAAATCAGAAATCTGCATCAAGGAACCTCATAGCCGAGTTTTTGATACACGGCTGGCGGATAGAAATAGTTGCCACGCTCACTTGCCGTGGGGTTCGCCAGGGCATGAGCAATAATGGCAGGGGAATACGGGACGAACACTGCCCCAACGTCCTGCAGGATGGGAGGGCAAAGATCAGCATTCACCTGGCGGGCTCCGTCCAGGTTGATGCCGATGAGCTTGCACCCCTTCTCTATCGCTACCTGTATCTCCCAACGCACGTATTTGTGTTTCGAACGCGTGTCCCTGCCAATCAGCAGTGCGAAGGTGCCGGCCATATCAATCCTTTCCCGGCATTTGCGCTTGATGTAATCCTCGTCTTCCGAGTTCAACGCCATGTTCAACTGGCAGTCGGCGAAATCAAAATCGATCCGAGTGTTTTTCTTCCACGCCCCCATCAGTTCATACATGTGTCGGTCTGTGCTGCTGAAGCCGACGAATGTTCTGGGCAACCCCATTTCGCTGTTCCTTTCTTGAAGTCGTTGGTTGAGCATTGTCGATAACCTCAAACGGTCAGTGCTGAGACGGGGCCACCGCTGCGAGCTGTTTCTCTCGGGTTGCTAACACGTGACTTTTGCCCGCCTGATAAGTATCAACCTCCCATTGAGCAATGAAGGCTCCCATAAAATGATTCTCGAACGTCTCGGCTTGCGTGGCGTCTCCGACCGCAAAATAGCAGTTGGCCAAAGTCGCATACACCCAGCGTCTGTCGCTGCGTTCAATGAAATCGGGAGACTCCAGCACAGGCAACAGAATCCTCAAAATCGCTTCACGGATTTTCTGCGCGCACATGAAGTCGAACATTCTCTCCGCGTCTTCTGTTTGTATTTGCGCTCGAAACTCGAAGCACAGCGCAAGGTTTTCGCCGTTGTAATAGTCACGCTTGACCTCAAAGCCTCGGCGATAAAAAGCAATGGCGGAGTCAAGTGAAGCTCTATCACCCTCAAGCAGCCAGATTCGCTTGACGATCGCTCCCGCAATGCCAACAGTCTCGGGGTCATTCGAGCTTTCAGGATTGAGGGGGCTAAGCACTTCCATGGCAGCTCGCAGCGCGGCGAGCTCATTAGGAATCTTTGACTTATAGGTGCTCAGTGCAAGCTTTTGCAAAATATCAGGCTCACCAGGCTTCATATCCCTTGCAGCAGCAAACTCTACGCTGGCAGCATGATGTTGACTCTGCCGCATCAACTTTTCACCTTCGCGCATGTGATGAAAAAGTCGTTGTTGAGCGGCTTCTGCTTCATCGACCAACTCTTCAAACTCTTCATCCGACATACTCGGCGAGCGCAACCTGGGCAGGAACGTATAAACTGGACTGTCGATAGCCTGGGCGGCCATCACGGCCTCAATCAGGTTACCCAGGGCCTCCGTGGCGCGCCGCGCCTCACGTGCAAGAATGTCCTCACCAAAATGCGAATACTGGAAAGTGCTGATGTGATTGAGGTCAAAGTACAGCTTGCCCTTGTCCTCGCTCATGACGATGGTCGAATTCGGTCTCAGCGCGTGACGTACTCCCAGTTCGTAGACGGCGTTTACGTTTCCCGTGGAAATATCGGCGATGACCAGATCAGCCCTGAGCAGCAGGTCGTACATTTTTACGTCGATAAGTCCCGACTGCATGATCTCGTCAGCCCGAACGCAGCGTAAGCCGCGGCTGGTGACAGCGGGCTCGATAATCGTTTCGTACGTTGCATTCAGGTCGAGCGTGCGACCAGACTCATACTCGGTTTTCTTGCCATACCCCATCACGACAAAGCATAACTTCATCACAGCGATCTCTTACTCGCAAAAATGTTTGATCAAAATCGCGGCTGTCTATCGATCCTGTTCGAGCACAAGCTAAGCCCATGCAAGGCTCATTGATGAGCCCTCGAAAGATATGAAGCAACCACGAATTCGATCTCCGGCAAAAGGGCAAATCTGAATCGTGCGACGCACATAGAGCATTGTTTTGAGGTCTGTCAGGCCAACGGCGGCTAAGGCAGACAACGGGGCTATCCCTACCATCTGGCGGATGATTTTTAGATTATTGGTTGATCATCAATGCTGGCCAAAACGCCTGGTTAATTACAAGACTGACCGCTTGGTTCGAGTTCTTCTTAACCCCGTCCATGAGCGCTTTGTTGTAGCTAAAATCATAAATAAACTTAGGATCGTCCGAGTTGATTCGAATGCCCAGGAATCCATACCAAAGCAGCAGATCTACCGCGCGACTCGCCTTCTGCTGATCAAGCCCAGACTTAAGGAGAGTATCCATCACCTGCTGCTCAGAAAGGTCGGCGGATGATGCGACGAAAGCGTAGAGAAGGCCTTCAGTCTCATCGGACACGTCCTGAAGCTCGTAGCCAATATCGCGCAGCAGATCCGCTGAATAGGCCGCGATGCCTTTCTCAATGTCGCTGCCTTCGATAATCTCGTGGTTGAGGTTGATGGCAAAGCTCTTGCAATGATTGATCAGATTCAAGAGAAAGCGTGGTCTCATCAAGGAACGCTCTATCAGAAACTGAGACGTTTCCTCGCCCTTGTAATGGCTTACAAAAAGCCGCAGCCAGGCCGACTTGAAGTCCAGGTCTTCTTCAAGACCGTTGGACACGATTCGCAAACGAACGAGCTCGCGTAACAAGTCAGAATCCGTCCAATCCAGCACCACACTGGCTTCCTTGCCGCGGTCAGACGTCTCCTTGACCAGCAGCTCGTAGACGTCGTTGCGTAGGAACACTACCGAGCGCACCTTGATGTTGTCGCTGCTGAACTGACGTTCAATTTTTCGCGTAGCGTCGATCAAAGCTCTGACCATAAGCAGGTCTTCATGCTTCAGTCCGGACGTTGGCCAGCCATTATCAATATTGTCGAAGAGAAGCCATAGCACCTGCTTGTTCTCAAGGTAACGTCCCAGCTTTTGTTTGAGTTGCTTTACGTCATGCTTGTACAGGAGTTCGGTCACTTCGAATGAGCTCAGATTGACGCTTTTGGTTGAACCGTACTTGGATTGGTATTCGGAGTAGATTTTCTCCATGAGCATCGACATGCGCTCAGAAAAATCGCCTTCTGAATCGTAATCTTCTCCCCGATACAGCTCGGCGAGCTCGCGATAGCCTTCATACAGCCTATGATCATGGATGTGACGCTGTTTGTCTTTTTCCAAAATCTTGTAGCAAATTTCCAGCAGTAGCACGTACTCCCAAAACGCCGTGATTGTGTGCTGGTAGGTGCCTTCGGAAAGAAACTGAAGGATGCGTTCTTTGAATTTGATGAGTTTGTAGCCGTCTGGCTTCAAATCCAAAACGATATTCTTGTTACGGTTTTTGTCGCGCTCGGCATCCCTGATTTGAAGAAAGATGGCTGATTTTCCAGAACCCTTACGACCGACGACCAAATGCGCCTCGCCACGCAACGATTTCAGAAACTGATCGGTCTCCAGATAATAACGTTCGAGATCCCGCATTTCGTTCTCGGCAGATGTCGCGCCGAGGTTGAGTTTTTTGATAAATGACCGCTCGGGTTTCGCGCCAGAAGCCTCAAGCTGCTGAAACGCTTGGGTCACATCGGACGCAAACACCTCAATGGCGCGGTTAACATCATTCGGATGGTAGGTAACCTGGACAAAGTCTCGATAATCCACTGGGACCGGCTCATCGCCTGACTGAAGAATGCACATCGCCTTGCCCATGCCATCGGCCAAACCAGCAATGAAGGCGGCTCGCATGTTGTGGATGGCCGCTCCTGTCGCCCCAGTAGATAGCAACGGAACCACAACTCCATAGGATTGTGCGACCTGATTGATCGCGTCATAGGCCGAAAGCCTGGGAGTTTCGTTTGGATCAAAGTTACGGAAGATGAAGCCGCCCTTTTTGATTCTCGAGATGATGCGGGTCGACCAGTCGGTTTTGTGCGGTGTATCCAACAAATAAACCGGTGCCTTGAGATTGAGCGCAGCAGACACGTCAATCGATTTCCAGGCTGACGCGTTGTTCAAGAAACCGCTCAGCTCAGGCGAGTTCTGGTATTCCTGAAACCCAAGGGTGTCAAAAATACCGACATCGGAAATTTTCAACCCCTGCGACTGGAGGCTTTTGTTTTTGACAAGCAGAACGCGCTTTGATTTACCAAGGGCGTAGCCAATTTCATACGTGACGTTGAAATTTAGCTCACTGATGTCAGCAACCAGGAAATCGGCTGCATCAATACTTGCCAGCACTTCGTCAGAGATGAAGTGACCGACGATGTCCAAGGCCCTCCAGGTAGACACAACCGTTTTCGTATTGGTTCTTGAGCTGGTAGCAACAGCACTCTCAATGGTTTGCCCTATCTCGGCAGGCGTTGACGCGTAAGCAAAAAAGCCAATGACGTCCTTCATATCCTTTCCCTGAAATAACAACCGGTTGTTCTCGTGTCTTCAGGATAACGACCACCATGCCGATGGTAAATGGCTATCAGTATGCCCATCACATGCTAGAGCTAGGATCAAGACCACTAGTTGGTGTCGAAGGCCCCCGGATCGTACACGTAGCCTGGCTTCCAGGCAGTCATAGGTTCAGCGACCACCTCTCTTGGGCTATAGATCTCGGCCGCTTGCTTTGCGTCTCCACGACAGAGATGAATCACATCTTTCGCCTGCTGCTTGGCTTTGCATTACGGCGGGATCTTCTCCCACAAGATTGCGCCCATGCTGGGCGCACCGAAAAAGGACCCGAAGTTCCTGATTTCAACTAACGCCCACGTTGCTGCTTATGCCAAAGCTGTCGCTAGCTCACAGCCCTTGAGATACCAAAGCTACCTAGATCTAGAATATCCGTGGGAGTAAATGTGGGAGTATTTTTTCAGACATGAAAAAGCCCAACCTGTGAAGATTGGGCTAAGTCATTGAAAAATATGGTCGGGACGGAGTGATTCGAACACTCGACCCCTAGCACCCCATGCTAGTGCGCTACCGGACTGCGCTACGCCCCGACTAGGCGTGAAACTCGTTCCTCTTCTCGAAGAACGCTCAAGAATATATCGCAAGCTTTTGAAAACTGGAAGTATTCAAATGCAGGAAATTATTTCTTGAGGACAACCAACACATCTTCCAACTCAGCAATCATCTGCCGAATCATCTGTTTGTATTGGGTGGTGTCGTCTTTGGCTTCATCGCCGGACAAACGCAAGCGCGCGCCGCCGATGGTGAACCCTTGATCATAAAGAAGCGCGCGGATCTGCCGGATCATCAGCACGTCTTGTCGCTGATAATACCGGCGGTTTCCGCGGCGTTTGACGGGGTTGAGTTGAGGAAACTCCTGCTCCCAATAGCGCAGCACGTGCGGTTTTACCGCACACAGCTCGCTGACTTCACCAATGGTGAAGTAGCGTTTGCCTGGGATGACGGGTAGCTCGTCGTTATGACTTGGTTCCAGCATAAGCCTCAACTCGGGCCTTCAACTTCTGCCCTGGACGAAAGGTGACCACACGGCGAGCCGTGATCGGGATTTCTTCACCCGTTTTCGGATTGCGGCCAGGCCGCTGGCGTTTGTCCCGAAGGTCGAAATTGCCGAAACCGGACAATTTGACTTGTTCGTTGTCTTCAAGAGCGTGCCTGATTTCTTCAAAAAACAGTTCGACCAATTCCTTGGCCTCCCGTTTATTCAGGCCCAGCTCTTCATACAGACGTTCCGCCATCTCAGCTTTCGTCAGAGCCCCCATACGTCACTTCCTTAACGTGGCGTTCAACCTTTGTTCGAGCGAGGTGAGGATGTTTTGCGTCGTGGTATTCACCTCATCGTCATTAAGAGTGCGCGATGGATGCTGCCAGGTCAAGCCGACTGCAAGGCTTTTTCTATCAGGATCAATGCCTTTACCCTGATACACGTCAAATAGCCTGAGGTCTGTGAGCCATTCGCCTGCATTTTCACGGATTACATCCAGTACGGCACTGGCCGCAACGTCTGTGGACGCAATCAGTGCCAGGTCACGACGCACTTCAGGAAAGCGTGATAACTCCTGGAATTTTGGCATTTTTCCCAATGCCACTTCGGCCAGAACCAGCTCGAAGACGAAAACCGGACGGTCGAGACCGAGGGTTTTTGACAATTCAGGGTGGATAGCGCCGACGAAGCCAACCAGACGACCTTCTCGTTCGATGCGCGCGGTTTGACCCGGGTGCAACGCAGGGTGTTTGCCCGGCACGAAAGTGAACGAATCCAGCGCACCGGCAAAGCCCAGCACCGCTTCCACGTCGGCTTTGACGTCGAAGAAATCCACGACATCGCGACCCTGAGCCCAGCCTTCTGGCAGACGGCTACCGCAAACAACACCCGCAATCATCGGCTCTTGCTTCAGGCCTTCCAGCTGACCGACAAAACGCAGGCCGCTTTCGAACAGACGGACGCGATCTTGTTGACGGTTCAGGTTGTGCTGAAGTGCCTTGACCAGACCGGGCCACAAGGACGAGCGCATGGCCGCCATGTCGTTCGAGATCGGGTTGGCCAGCAGCAGCGGCTCGACACCCGGATTAAACAACTCGAATTGTTTCGGATCGATGAAACTGTAGGTGATCGCTTCCTGATAACCACGCGCCACCAGCAGGCGACGCAGTTCAGGCAGATCGCTACGCGCTTCGGCTTTGGCTTGCGGTGCCAGGCGAGCTTGCGGGTAGCGAACCGGCAGACGGTTGTAGCCGTACAGACGGGCCAGTTCTTCGATCAGATCGACTTCCAGGCTGATGTCGAAGCGGTGGCTTGGCACTTCAACGCGCCACTGCCCTGCTCCATCTGCAGCAATCTTCAGGCCCAGGCCGCTGAGCAGACGCTCGACTTCGGCCGACTCCATTTCCATGCCCAGCATCTGAGTGATGCGCTGCGCACGCAGGGTGACCGGAGCAATCTTCGGCAGGTGCTGTTCGCTGACGGTTTCGATGATCGGGCCAGCTTCGCCGCCAGTGATTTCCAACAGCAGGCCAGTGGCGCGCTCCATGGCTTCACGGGCCAATTGCCAATCCACGCCACGCTCGTAGCGGTGCGAAGCATCAGTGTGCAGGCCGTAAGAACGAGCCTTGCCAGCGACGGCAATCTGATCGAAGAACGCACTTTCCAGGAATACATCACGCGTGGTCGCGGTGTTGACGCCACTGTGCTCGCCCCCCATGACGCCGGCGATGGCCAAGGCGCGGGTATGGTCGGCAATCACCAGCGTATCGCTACGCAGGCTGACTTCCTGGCCGTCGAGCAGTACCAGCTTCTCGCCTTCTTCGGCCATGCGCACGCGGATGCCGCCATTGATTTCAGCGAGATCGAACGCGTGCAGCGGCTGACCCAGCTCAAGCATCACGTAGTTGGTGATGTCCACGGCCGCGTCGATGCTGCGCACGTCGCCACGACGCAAGCGCTCGACCATCCACAGCGGCGTAGGCTTGGACAGATCGACGTTACGGATCACACGACCCAGGTAACGCGGGCAAGCGGCTGGCGCCAGTACTTCGATCGAGCGCACTTCGTCATGCACAGCGGGCACAACAGCCACCACCGGACGGGTGACTTCAGCGTCATACAGCGCGCCGACTTCACGGGCCAGACCGGCCAGGGACAGGCAATCGCCGCGGTTCGGGGTCAGGTCAACCTCGATGCTGGCATCGTCCAGGCTCAGGTACTCGCGAATATCCAGACCGACCGGCGCATCCGCCGGCAATTCCATCAGGCCATCGTTGCCTTCGCCGACTTGCAGCTCGGCTTGCGAGCACAGCATGCCGTTGGACTCAACGCCACGCAGCTTGGCTTTCTTGATTTTGAAGTCGCCTGGCAGTTCGGCACCGATCATGGCGAACGGGATCTTCAGGCCAGGGCGCACGTTTGGCGCTCCGCACACAACCTGGAAGGTTTCCGAGCCATTGCTGACCTGGCAAACGCGCAACTTGTCGGCGTCCGGGTGCTGCTCGGTGCTCAGCACCTCGCCCACGACCACGCCACTGAATTCACCGGCGGCCGGCGTAACGCTATCGACCTCAAGACCGGCCATCGACAGACGAGCAACCAGCTCGTCGCGACTTACCTGCGGGCTTACCCAGCCACGCAGCCATTGTTCACTGAATTTCATCCTGCTCTCCTAAGAATTCGTTACGACTAGCGAAATTGCGCGAGGAACCGCAAGTCGTTGTCGAAGAACAGACGCAAGTCATTCACGCCGTAACGCAGCATGGCCAGACGCTCAACGCCCATGCCGAAGGCAAAGCCCGAAAACTCTTCCGGGTCGATTCCGGACATGCGCAGCACGTTCGGGTGAACCATCCCGCAGCCCATGACTTCCAGCCAGCCCGTCTGTTTGCAGACGCGGCAGCCTTTGCCGCTGCACATCACGCATTCCATGTCGACTTCAGCGGACGGCTCGGTGAACGGGAAGTACGAAGGACGGAAACGCACGGCCAGCTCTTTTTCGAAGAACACGCGCAGGAACTCTTCGATGGTCCCTTTGAGGTCGGCGAAGTTGATGTCGCGGTCGACCAGCAGGCCTTCGACCTGGTGGAACATCGGCGAGTGGGTGATATCGGAGTCGCTACGGTACACACGACCTGGGCAGACGATGCGGATCGGTGGTTGTTTCGATTCCATGGTGCGGACCTGTACCGGCGAGGTATGGGTGCGCAGCAACATGTTGGCATCGAAATAGAAGGTGTCATGCATCGACCGGGCCGGGTGATGGCCTGGGATGTTGAGCGCTTCGAAGTTGTGGTAGTCGTCTTCGACCTCAGGACCTTCGGCGATGCCGTAGCCGATGTGGGTGAAGAACTGTTCGATACGTTCCAGAGTACGAGTAACCGGATGCAGACCACCCGAGGTCTGGCCGCGGCCAGGCAGGGTCACGTCAATGGACTCGGCAGACAGTTTGGCGGCCAGATCGGCCTCTTCAAACAGCGCCTTGCGGGCATTGAGAACCTCTGTGACACGCTCCTTGGCAACGTTGATCAGGGCGCCGACTTGCGGACGCTCTTCTGCCGGCAAATTCCCCAGGGTCTTCATCACCTGAGTCAATTCACCCTTCTTGCCAAGGTAGTGAACCCGGATTTGCTCCAGGGCATTGATATCTTCAGCGCTTTGCACAGCCTCTAGTGCTTGAGAGACGAGCGCGTCCAGGTTTTCCATGTACAGACTCCAGATACAAAATAGGGGAAGAGCTTGAAGGCTCTTCCCCTATTTATGACGTTTAACACCTGGTCCCACAGAGGTGAGACCGGGTGACTGTCGGGGGTACTTAAGCCAAGGTGGCTTTAGCTTTCTCGACAATCGCAGCAAACGCCGCTTTTTCGTTCACTGCCAGATCAGCCAGAACCTTACGGTCGATCTCGATGGACGCTTTTTTCAGGCCGGCGATGAAACGGCTGTAGGACAGACCGTTGATACGTGCACCAGCGTTGATACGAGCGATCCACAGAGCGCGGAACTGACGTTTTTTCTGACGACGGTCACGGTAGGCGTATTGGCCTGCCTTGATTACCGCTTGCTTGGCAACACGGAATACGCGCGAGCGAGCGCCGTAGTAGCCTTTAGCAAGTTTCAGAATTTTTTTGTGACGTTTACGGGCAATGACGCCACGCTTTACACGAGCCATGAGTTACTTCCTCTATTCTTGACTAAAATTAACGAAGGCGCAGCATGCGCTCGACTTTTGCCACGTCAGACGGATGCAGCAAGCTGCTACCGCGCAGTTGACGCTTACGCTTGGTCGACATTTTAGTCAGGATGTGGCTCTTGAAAGCGTGCTTGTGCTTGATACCGTTAGCAGTTTTCAGAAACCGCTTAGCAGCACCACTTTTCGTTTTCATTTTTGGCATGTTCGGATACTCCGCATTCAGTTGATAAACATAATCAGAAGGCCTGCCGTGCCCTGATGATTACTTCTTCTTTTTCGGGGCGATGACCATGATCAGCTGGCGTCCTTCCATCTTAGGATGCTGTTCGACCGAACCGTACTCGAGCAAGTCACCTTCAACTCGCTTGAGGAGTTCCATCCCCAGCTCCTGGTGGGCCATCTCACGGCCGCGGAATCGCAAGGATACCTTGGCCCTGTCCCCATCACTCAGGAAACGTACCAGGTTGCGCAGTTTTACCTGGTAATCCCCTTCCTCCGTCCCTGGACGAAACTTGATTTCTTTAACCTGAATCTGCTTCTGGTTTTTCTTGGCCGCGGCAATCTGCTTCTTCTTCTCGAAGATCGATTTGCCGTAGTCCATCAGTTTGCAAACAGGGGGTACTGCATCGGCGGAAATTTCCACCAAATCCAGTTTGGCCTCTTCAGCCTTAAGAAGCGCGTCTTCAATTGACACAATCCCAAGCTGTTCACCTTCAGCCCCAATTAACCGAACCTCGCGTGCCGAGATATTCTCGTTGATCGGGGCTTTCGGTGCAGCTCGTTTATCTTGTCTCATTTCACGCTTAATAGTAATTACTCCGAATCTGGGCGACCACGCCGGGAAACCGCTTGCGCGAGAAACTCAGCGAACTGGGCGACGGGCATCGAGCCCAGGTCAGCACCTTCACGAGTACGCACAGCGACAGTCTGCATCTCGACTTCCCGATCTCCGATAACCAAGAGATAAGGAACCTTGAGCAAAGTATGCTCGCGGATTTTAAAGCCGATCTTTTCATTTCTCAAGTCAGACTTGGCACGAAATCCGCTTTCGTTGAGGGTTTTTTCGACCTCGGCGGCAAAATCGGCCTGTTTGTCAGTGATATTCATGATCACTGCCTGGGTCGGAGCCAGCCACGCAGGGAATGCACCCTCGTAGTGCTCGATCAGGATTCCGACGAAACGTTCGAAGGATCCGAGGATCGCCCGGTGCAACATCACCGGGTGCTTGCGACTGTTGTCTTCGGAGACGTATTCGGCTCCCAGACGGACAGGCAGGTTAAAATCGAGCTGAAGGGTACCACACTGCCAGACACGGCCGAGGCAATCTTTCAGCGAGAACTCGATCTTCGGACCGTAGAACGCACCTTCGCCCGGCTGCAAATCATATGGCAAGCCAGCGCTATCAAGGGCTGCAGCCAATGCGGCTTCGGCGCGATCCCACAGTTCGTCGGAACCAACACGTTTTTCCGGACGAGTGGACAGCTTCATTTCGACGTCTTTAAAGCCGAAGTCGGCATAAACGTCCATGGTCAGCTTGATAAAAGCGGCGGATTCGGCCTGCATCTGCTCTTCAGTGCAGAAGATGTGGGCATCGTCCTGAGTGAACGCACGCACACGCATGATGCCGTGCAGCGCACCCGATGGCTCGTTACGGTGGCAAGCACCGAATTCGGCCAGACGCATCGGCAACTCGCGGTAGCTCTTCAGGCCTTGATTGAACACTTGCACATGGCAAGGGCAGTTCATCGGCTTGATCGCGTAGTCGCGGTTTTCCGACTGCGTGGTGAACATGTTGTCGGCGTAGTTGGCCCAGTGCCCGGATTTCTCCCACAGGCTGCGGTCAACGACTTGTGGAGTTTTGATCTCCAGATAGCCGTTGTCGCGCTGAACCTTGCGCATGTACTGCTCGAGCACTTGATACAAAGTCCAGCCGTTCGGGTGCCAGAACACCATGCCCGGCGACTCTTCCTGGGTATGAAACAGGCCCAGGCGCTTGCCGATCTTGCGGTGATCGCGCTTTTCAGCTTCTTCGATGCGCTGGATGTAAGCCGCCAGCTGCTTCTTGTCCGCCCAAGCGGTGCCGTAAACGCGCTGCAACTGCTCGTTCTTGGCATCGCCACGCCAGTAGGCGCCGGACAACTTGGTCAGCTTGAAGGATTTCAGGAAGCGCGTATTCGGCACGTGCGGACCACGGCACATGTCGACGTATTCTTCGTGATAGTACAGGCCCATGGCCTGCTCGTTCGGCATGTCTTCGACCAGGCGCAGCTTGTAGTCTTCGCCACGGGCCTTGAACACTTCGATCACTTCGGCGCGCGGAGTGACTTTCTTGATCACGTCGTAATCTTTCTCGATCAGCTGCTGCATGCGCTGTTCGATGGCTGCCAGGTCGTCCGGAGTGAAAGGACGTTCGAAGGCGATGTCGTAATAGAAGCCTTCGTCGATGACCGGACCGATGACCATCTTGGCGGTCGGGTACAGCTGCTTGACCGCGTGGCCAACCAGGTGGGCGCAAGAGTGGCGAATGATCTCCAGCCCCTCTTCATCCTTTGGCGTAATGATTTGCAGCGTGGAATCGCTGTCGATGATGTCGCTGGCGTCGACCAGCTTGCCATTGACCTTGCCGGCCACGGTGGCCTTGGCCAGACCTGCACCAATGGATGCGGCGACCTCGGCTACGGAAACCGGGTGATCGAATGAACGTTGACTGCCGTCGGGAAGAGTAATAGTTGGCATGGCGCCTCCTCTCCTAGTGGTGACCCCTACCAAAGGTCACGTGGGTTGGGATGAGCCAGTACAAGATCCGATCCAGGCCATTCAATGACGAACGCCTGCCTTACAGCGGCAGGAGCCTTGCGGCCAACCGGAAAACCGAACCAGAGTGACTGGGATTCAAATCAGGGTTATTCGCGCCGTTGCCGCCACCGGGACTGAAGGTCATCCGGAGCCCGCAAAAGCCCGAGCGAGGCATGCTAGCACAGATGAACGGTCATCGATGCAACGAGGCTTATGCCGGGGCAAATCTCGCAATTTATGCCAGAGTGCTGAACTTGAACCCCACTTTACCCCTCAGATAACAAGACATTGACCCACAAGGAGCATCCCAGCATGCGTCTGAATCGTTTGTTCGCAGTCGTCGCCCCCATCGTTCTGTTGCTGCCATTGGCCGCCCATGCCGATTGGCCAAAGGGCGAGCGCGAAAAATACATGGCTCAGTGCACAGATGCAGCCACTCCGCAGATTGGTGCGGCCGCAGCGAAGGCCCACTGCGCTTGCGGTGCTGATGCGATCAAATCGTATCCGGCTGGCGATATCCAGGCATTGATGGACAATAAGGCCAGCCCGGAATTGCAGCAGAAAGCTCTGGGTCAGATAGCCAAATGCAAGGCCAATACACCGGCGAAGAAGTGACAAAAAAGTCCTTTTGACTCGGCTTATCGCTGATAAAAACCGCTGCATTTGAGCTTTTTCGTACAATTTATGCAGGTTTTACAGGTTTTTTTATCGTCTTTACTTTCGGCTGAAAGCCTTGTAAAACGGGGCTTTCAGCTACATCAAGCAGCAAACGGAACGCGACTGCACGGCAAACAGCACGTCCGGGGGGCTCCCAAAGCGAACATTTCGACTATGATACCCCGGTGTGCCCAGTTGGCCTGAGCAGCACAGCACTACTGAAAATATATGTTTCTTGGAGATACACCATGTCTAATCGCCAAACCGGCACCGTTAAATGGTTCAACGATGAAAAAGGCTTCGGCTTCATCACTCCTCAAGGTGGCGGTGACGACCTGTTCGTACACTTCAAAGCTATCGAAAGCGACGGTTTCAAAAGCCTGAAAGAAGGCCAAACTGTTTCCTTCGTGGCTGAGAAAGGCCAAAAGGGTATGCAAGCTGCACAAGTCCGCGCTGAGTAATTTTCAGCCGCACTAAAAAAACCCCGTCCATGTGACGGGGTTTTTTATGGGTGAAGCAAAAGCCTGAAGCGATCAGCCGCAGTTGACGCGGGTGACCACCCGGCTGGCATCGGTGTTGAGGTTCAGACGATCGGAGCGGTATTCCAGCGTCACCATATCGTTAGGCGACAGGAACCGTGCGTTCTGTGCGCCTGCGCGGGTACGTGCCTGCTCCAACAGTGCGGGCGAAGCCGGTTTGCCGATGGCGAATTCGGCTGCCTTTGCCTCACAACGGCTGTGACCTGTGTCAGACGTCGCTACAGGGTCTGCCGCCGACTCGGAGGACGTGCTACTGCAACCAGCCAGCAAAGTGACGGCGAACAAAGTACCCAATGACGCGAGCTTCCAAGGCATGAAGCCTCCTTTTTTCCAATAGTTAAGCTGAGATCTTGCGACCGCCAATCCGGCATTTGGTTTCAAGGTGAGTGCCATCACTCTGCCCTGGAACCGCACGAGCGGCGAGTTTGCCTGAGCATCGCCGCGCCGTTCATCACTCAATCGTGACTGAATATGAACAGCCCTCAATAGACGTCGATGTAATCATACGGCGGGTTCGGCCAGTTCTCTTTCAGCGCATTGAAGATCTGCATGACCCAGACCTCATCGCTTGCTGCGACCAAGCCTACGTAACCGGAGCCCTTGGCCCACGTCTCCAGCCGAAACAGTAGTCCGTTGATATCGGTGCCGCCCACAACGCCCGAAGAAATATAGGCAACGCCAGCCTTGGTCACCCGCAGTTGCGTATGCTCGTCATCACTGGCAGAAGCCAGTAACTGGCGCACCGCCTCGAGGGTCAAGCCGTCGGGCGTGTTCAAATCGATCTGCACAGCACGGTCCTTGAAAATTCGTCAAAGACCAAGTGTCGCATAGCCCTCCTCTCATGCCTAAGTCGGAGTGCCAAACGCCGCGCAAAATGGTTAACTCGACACTCAGACTTTCCCGACTTCACGAGCGCCATCATGTCCACCATAAGCATCGACGCCAACATCACCGTCAAGTGGCCGCAGGGTCACAGCTCTTACAGCCCGGGCAGCCCGGAAGAGTTCGCAATCATTGGCATCGATCTATTGGTCAAGGAACTGGGAACTGAAGCGGCCAGGAAATTCATCGCGCAGATATTCGAAAAATACCCCGCCGGCTATATGGGCTTGACAGAGAACGAGCGGGCGTAAAACCCGCAGGCTGGCAGCTGCGGGTGTGAAACTTACTTCAGACGAGCCAGACGCTGGGTCAGCAAGTCGAAGAATCCCTGGGCGTCGCCGCTTTCTACCCAAAATGCATTCTTCGGCGCTTTCAGGCCGTCATACCAGTCGACGATGGTTTGGCCGAAGGTCGGGCCTTCGCGGCTATCAACGACCACATTGACCGAACGACCGGTGAACAATTCAGGCTTGAGCAGGTAGGCGATGACGGTGGCGTCATGCACCGGGCCACCCGGAATGCCGTAGTGTTCCATGTCGCCTTTGACGTACTCATTGAGAATATCGCCCACCAGCTTGCTGGCGTTGTTGTTGATCGCTGCGATCTGCTTCAGGCGCGCCTCACTGGTGAGGATCTTGTGGGTCAAGTCCAGCGGCAGATAGGTCAGCTTCACGCCACTCTTGAGCACCACTTCCGCAGCCTGCGGGTCGGCGAACAGGTTGAACTCGGCCACCGGGGTGATGTTGCCGCCGTTGAAATGCGCTCCCCCCATGATCACCACTTCCTTGATGCCCTGAACGATTTCAGGTTCCTGGATCAGCGCCAAGGCCAGGTTGGTCTGTGGACCGAGCATGGCGATGGTGATGCTGTGAGGCTTGGCGGCCTTCAAAGTGTCGATCAGGTAATTGACCGCATTGCCTTCGGCCAGGCCTTTCTTCGGCTCGTGCACGGTGACGCCCGACAAGCCCTCCTTGCCATGGATGTTCTCGGCATAAATCGGTGTGCGCATCAACGGTTTCGGTGCGCCTGCGTAGACCGGCACCTCCTCGCGCCCCGCCCACTCACGGGCCAGTCGCGCATTTCGCGAAGTCTTGTCCAGTCGCACGTTGCCCGCGACGGTGGTCAGCGCACGGATATTCAATTCTTCCGGCGACGCCAACGCAAACAGCAAAGCGACGACGTCGTCGGCACCCGGGTCGGTGTCGATGATCAAATCGATCTTTTCCGCAGCCTGGGCGCTTGTTGCAGTAATCAGGGACAAAAGCAGCAAACTCCGGAGCAGGTGGTGCAGTTTCTGAGCATAGCGGTGCATATCGCACTCCTTGTGCGTGGGGAAACAGATTGTGTACAGCGGGTCAGAAGGTCACCCCCGAGACCAGCACGATGTTGCAGTACGGCGCACATTCGCCGGTACGGACAATCGCTCGCGCCTGTCGACTGAGGACTTTGAATTGTTCATGGCTGAGCAGCTCACGCTGGCCCAGCGCGCCCTTGGCATTCAGCTCATCCAGAGAGCTCAAGGCGGGTGGTTGTTTGTCCAGAATTTCCTCGGCCAGCACATGGCGCTCAACCTGCATTTCGCTGAGCACGACGTTCAAGGTGCTGACGAAATCCGGAATACCCTGGGTCAGGGCCAGGTCGATCAGTTCGACGCCCGGCGGTACGGGCAGGCCGGCATCGCCGATCACGACCATGTCGCCGTGACCCAGGGAAGCGATCAGCCGAGACAGCGCGACGTTGAGCAAAGGTGTCTTTTTCATGGTGCTTTGTACGCCTGTACTTCGGACAAGGTGGGAATCGAGGGTTGCGCGCCGGCACGGGTGACTGAAAGCGCCGCGGCTACCTGGCCGAAACGGATCGCTTCAGCTTCGGTTTTGCCGGACGCCAGCGCGGCAGCAAAACCGCCGACGAAGGTATCGCCGGCCGCCGTGGTATCGACAGCCTTCACCGTCGGTGCCGGGAAGTGTTCGAAGCCTGTACCGTTGGCGAACATTGACCCTTGAGCTCCCAGGGTGATGATGACCTTACCGGCACCCAGTGCGATCAATCGGGTTGCGGCGGTTTCGGCGGACGCAAGGGAGTCAACCGGCAAACCGCTCAGCGCCGAGGCCTCGCTTTCATTGGGAATCAGGTAATCGATGGACGCATACCAATCTGCTGGCAGCGGACGACTGGCCGGCGCCGGGTTGAGGATCACGATTTTGCCCAGCTCACGGCCGCGCTTGAGGGCGTGACCCACCGTGGCATCCGGCACTTCCAGCTGACAAATAATCACGTCCGCCGCCTGCAACACGGCATCGAACCGGTCGATCACCTGTGGCGTCAGCGCACCATTGGCACCGGCGACGATCACGATTGCGTTCTGGCTGTTGTCATCGACCACAATCAATGCCACGCCGCTGGAACCCTCGACAGTGCTGACGGCCTGGCAGTCGATCTGCTCGACCATCAGAGCCCCGCGCAGTTCTTCACCGTAAGCATCGCTGCCGACACAACCGACCATCGACACCTGCGCCCCCAGCCGCGCCGCGGCGACCGCCTGGTTAGCGCCCTTGCCGCCTGAAACCGTGGCAAACGACTGCCCGATCAGCGTCTCACCGCCACGGGGCAGCCGTGGAGCCCGGGTCACCAGGTCCATGTTCAGGCTGCCTATCACCACTACTTTTGCTGGCATACATCACTACTCGTCAATTCGGTTTCAGCGGTATTCGTCGAACACACCGGCAAGCGGCGCAGTCGATTCTCGCAGGACAATACTGGGCGTCACGATCCGCTGATCAGTGGCCATGTCGGGTGTTGCGATTCGTCGTAACAGAACCTCGGCCGCCATCTCACCGAGTTGCAGGATCGACTGGCCCACGGTGGTCAGCGCCGGGTAGACATAACGGCTCATCTGGATATCGTCGAAGCCGATCACCGACAGTTCTGTCGGCACACGCACATTGCGCTCGGCAGCCGCTCGCAACACGCCAATGCCAATCATGTCGTTGCCGGCGAAGATCGCGCTGGGCGGGTTCTTTTCCAGCAGAATCGCGGCGGCGTTGTAACCGCCAGTGCTGGTGAAGTCACTTTCCAGCATGCGCTCGCGATGTACTTCCACCCCCGCCTCTTTCAAGGCTCGGCAATAACCGGCCAGACGCATCTGCGCCACGCTGGTACCTGCCGGGCCACCGATGGTGGCGATGTCCCGGTGGCCCAGCTCCAGCAGATGCCGGGTAGCCAGGTAGGCACCGTATTCGTGATCGATACGCACCAGGTCGGCATTTACACCTTCCAGCCCGCGGTCGACGATGACCATCGGTGTGCGCACGCCGGCGAGCCCCTCTGCCAGCCCCGCGTCGCCACCGGCCGAGGCCACGATCAACCCGTCGATGCGTTTTTCCAGCAGCACGCGCAGGTAGCTGCGCTGTTTGTCCGGGTTGTCGTCGGAGTTGCAGAGGATCACGCAATAGCCGTTACGCTCGCAGTAATCCTCAATGCCACGGGCCAGTTCAGCGAAGTACGGGTTGAGGCTGTTAGGCACCAGCAAACCGATGGTCGCCGTGGTCTTGGCTTTCAATGATCGGGCCACGGCGCTCGGCACGTAGTCCAGGGTCTTGATCGCCGCCTCGACTTTGATCCGTACCTCTTCGCTGACCGGCCGGGTCTTGTTCACCACATGGGACACCGTGGTGTAGGAAATCCCCGCGAGTGCCGCTACATCCTTGATCGTTGCCATGACTCAGGTCCGCCGGCTTGCGCGCTGACTGCGATAAGTATCAAGCACCACCGCCACCACGATCACTGCGCCGGTGATGATGCGTTTGGTCGGCTCGGTCGCGCCGATCTGCGCCAGGCCCGCCGCCAGTACGGAAATGATCAGAACCCCGAAGAAGGTGCTGATCACCGAACCACGGCCGCCCATCAGACTGGTGCCACCGATCACCACCGCGGCGATCACTTGCAGCTCCAAACCGGAGCCGGCATTCGGGTCCGCCGCTTCCAGACGGGAAATCTGAAACAGCGCGGCAATACCGGCCAACAGCCCCATCAGACTGAATACCAGGATCTTGTAGGGTTTTGGATTGATCCCGGCCAGACGCACCGCTTCTTCGTTGGTGCCGATGCCGATCAGGTAGCGGCCGAACACGGTACGGGTCAGCACGGCCTGGGCGATGATGATGATCAGCAAGGCAATGATGAACGACGGCGAGATGCCAAAGGCAATCGGGTTGGACAGCCAGGCGAAGGCATCACCGATATAAGCCGTGCGCGAGCCGGTCATCTGATACGCCACGCCACGGGCCATTTCCAGCACGCCAAGGGACACGATGAACGACGGAATTCGCCACGCCACGGTGATCGATCCGGTGATGGTCCCGGCCAATGCCGCGATCGCCATGCCGAGCAGCGCTGCAGGCAGGACGCTCCAGCCCCAGCCAAGAATCGCCACGCTGACGGCCGACGCTGCGAGCGCCAACACCGAGCCGACCGACAGGTCGATACCGCCGATGATCAGCACGAACGTCATGCCGACCGCCAGCACCATCAAATCGGGAATCTGGTTGGCCAGGGTGCTGAAGGTGTCGTAGGACAGGAAGTGGCTGCTCAATACCGAGAACAGCGCAACCATCGCCAGCAAGGCACCGGCCAGGCCCAGATAGGTGCCCAGGCCGTAGAAATTGCCACTACGTTTGCCGGCAGAAGATGCAGTTTTCATGGAAGATCCCTAGGCGCTGCTTCGTTGAGCAACGCATCACGTTTTTGGTAGCCGGCGAACGCGGCAGCAAGCAAATCATCCTGGGTCCAGCTGTCGCGCTCGAAGGTGTCGATCAGGCGCCCCGCCGACAACACACCGATCCGGTCGCAGATCAGCATCAGTTCACGCAGGTCGCTGGACACCACCACCAGCGCCTTGCCCTGCCGGGTCAGTTCACCGAGCAGCGCATAGATGTCGAACTTGGCGCCCACATCGATGCCACGGGTCGGTTCATCGAACAGCATTACCGAACAGTCACGCTCCAGCCAACGGCCGATCACGACCTTCTGCTGGTTGCCACCCGACAGCTCGGAAACCAGTTGCGTCGGACTCGAACTGCGGATGCGCATGGCATCGATCTGACGTTGGGCCAGGGACATTTCGTCAGCGTTGTTGACGATGCCGCCACTGGAAATCACCGGCATGTTGCCCAGCGCGATGTTGGCGCTGATCGACTGGGTCAGCAGCAGGCCTTCGCCTTTGCGGTCCTCGGTGATCAGGGCGATGCCGTGACCGACCGCATCGGCCGGCGAGCCGATGCTCACTACCTGAGCCGGTGACCCCAGCGCAACGGTGCCACTGTCCGCGGTGTCGGCACCGAAGATCAGACGCAGCAACTCGGTGCGCCCTGCCCCGATCAATCCGGAAATCCCGTAGATCTCACCGGCGCGGACTTCGAAGGACACGTCGCGAACTTTGTCCGAGCGAGTCAGCCCTCTGACCGTCAAGGCGGGAGCGCCAATGTTGCGCGGCCCCAGGTCGATGTGTTCGCCGAGTTCACGGCCGACCATCAACGTGACCTGTTGCTCGCTGTTGTAATTGGCCATCGGCTCGACGCAGACCAGGTTGCCGTCACGCAACACCGCAATGCGCTGGGCGACCCGCGCCAGTTCTTCGAGGCGGTGGGAGATGTAGATGATCGACACGCCCCGAGCTTGCAGCCGGGTGATCTGCTCGAACAGCATCTCGACTTCACGGGCGGTCAGCATCGCCGTCGGTTCGTCGAGGATCAGCACATGGCAGTCGCCGATCAGGTTGCGCGCGATCTCGACCATTTGTTGGTGGCCGATGCCGAGTTCGCCGACCAGGGTGTCCGGGTCGATCGCGTCGAGCCCAACCTGGGCCATGGCCTCGATCGCGGCTTTGCGCAGTTGTTTGCGGCTGATCCAGCCGCCATTGCTGGGAAGGTTGTCGAGAAACAGATTTTCCGCCACTGACAGGGTCGGCAACAGATTGAGTTCTTGCATGACCATGCGGATGCCCAGGTCTTCGGCCTGGGTGCGGCTGCCAGGGCGGTATTCCTGCCCCTGAAATTGCATGTGGCCGGTGGTCGGCGTGACCAGCCCGCCAATGATTTTCGACAGCGTGCTCTTGCCGGCACCGTTCTCGCCGGTCAGCGCCAGCACTTCACCGCGCATCAGCGTCAGGTCGATGCCGGTCAGGACAGGTTGGGCGTAGGTCTTGCCGATGCCGCTGACCGAGAGGACAGCGTTCGGGGCGGAAACTGACATAAAACTCTCCATGCGCTCGCCCGATCGGGCGAGCACCGTTGTGCCGCCAGAAGGGTTACTTGGTGACCAGCTCTACCGGCGTTTCGATCACGCCGTTGGCGCCGCTGTCGACCTTCTCGCCCTTGATGATTTTCAGCGCAGTCTCGATACCGAACACGGCTTGCCTGGCGGCAAACTGGTCAGCGGTCGCCAGGACGCGGCCGTCTTTCAACATTGGCTTGATGGCGTTGATGTTGTCGTAACCAACCACTTGCACCTTGCCGGCCTTGCCTGCCGCACGCACGGCGGAAACGGCACCGACGGCCATGCTGTCGTTACCGGCCAGCAGCGCTTTGACGTCCGGGTATTCGCTGAGGATCGAGGCGGCAACCTTGTTGCCCTTGTCGATCTCCCAGTCACCGGATTGCAACGAGACGACCTTGATCTGCGCCGCTTCCATCGCGTCTTTGAAGCCTGCGGTGCGGGCCTGGGCGTTGGTGGTGGTGGACACGCCTTCGATGATGCCGACTTCGTCACCGGCCTTCAGCTGCTTGGCCAGATACTCGCCGACCAGACGAGCGCCTTTGCGGTTATCCGGGCCTACGAACGGGACGGTGATGTTCTTGCTTTTGACCACGGCCGGGTCGAGCTGGTTATCGATGTTGATCACGGTGATACCGGCATCGATGGCTTTCTTGATCACGGGAACCATGGCCTTGGAGTCAGCCGGCGCGATGACCAGCGCATTGACCTTGGCCAGAATCATTTGCTCGACGATGCGCGTCTGGCCCGCAGTATCCGTTTCGTCCTTGATGCCGTTGGAGATCAGCTCGAAATCGCCGGAATGGTCTTTTTGATAAGCCTTGGCACCGTCTTCCATGGTCAGGAAGAACTCGTTGGCCAGGGACTTCATGACCAGTGCGACTTTGGGTTTTTCAGGAGTCTCGGCGAAAGCCGAAGAGACAGGCAGCGCGGCGGATGCGGCGGCCAGCATAGCGACAGCAAGAAGACGTCCAGCGAATGGCAGCTTCATGGGTTCACTCCGATCTTATGATTATTGTGAGCAACGCTTGCGCTGGCGTAAGCTTCATGGCGTCCGACTATGGACAGAGCCATCAAGAACAACGCGCAAACGTTTGCGTAGACCGAACTATGCGAACCCTGCTGTGATTTGTCAACGACCTGTTTTGTGTCTCGGTTGGCACCAGATCACGCCGTCGTGCTGACCAGACCACCCGCGCTGGAGTCTTTGGCCAGTTCTTTCACCAGATTCCCGGTGACTTGCGCCAGCGCACCATTGGTCTCGGCGATCTGCCCCTGGATCGACATGACGGCTGTGGCTTTGGCCTCCTCGGTTGGATAGGACGCTGCCTGAGCGGCCGCCAATTGCTGCTGTTGTTCGCGCAACTGCTGTTGCAGTTCCTGCATACGCTTGAGCAACACCTGAACCGCAATACTCTGGCTGCTTTTGCTCTCGGATTTGCTTTCGTCCTGAGCAGCCCCTCCGGTTCTGACCTGGTTTTCTTCTTTTCCAGTCAGCTGTGTCGACGCCTCTTCCGTCGCTTCGCTCAAGGCATTGATCGTCGACGGTGTCTTGCCACCAATGGTGATTGCGCCCGCATTTGGAAAACCGACAGAAAAAGACATGTGCACTCCCGAAAAAAAATCCCTTGAAGGGACATCGACCTGTGCGCGGGTTTCTTTAGCACTGATTTTCTATCTGGCAAGGCGAAGAGTTCACCAGAGGTCGTAGGCCTTTTCGGAGAGCCGAACGCGAAACCTCAACTAATTCGGAAACCCGGACACGAAGCTGTTTAAGGCCGGTAACCCACTGGGTAAATATTGATATAAATCATCCAGTTAAAAGTTTTTCTCATTCAACGTAGGGCTGGTACAGATCCTGCTCTTCACCTAGACCCCAAGCGTTCAGATCTGCCTGGGGCGTATCTAGATGAACTTGCATCAGCACCGTCTCACTACTAGAGAGAAAATAATGAAATCTGCCTTCAACACCTTTATTCCGGGCGCTTTGGCCCTCCTGCTGCTCCTGCCTACCGCTCTTCAGGCAAAAGAAGTCGAAACCCAACAGAAACTGGCCAACGTGGTGATCCTCGCCACCGGCGGCACCATTGCCGGTGCCGGCGCCAGCGCTGCTAACAGCGCCACCTACCAGGCAGCGAAAGTCGGCATCGAGCAACTGATCGCCGGGGTTCCGGAGCTCAGCCAGCTGGCCAACGTTCGCGGCGAACAGGTCATGCAGATCGCCTCGGAAAGCATCACCAACGACAACCTGCTGCAACTGGGTCGCCGCGTCGCCGAACTGGCCGACAGCAAAGACGTCGACGGGATCGTGATCACCCACGGCACCGACACCCTGGAAGAAACCGCGTACTTCCTGAACCTGGTGGAAAAAACCGACAAGCCAATCATCGTCGTCGGCTCCATGCGCCCAGGCACCGCAATGTCGGCTGACGGCATGCTGAATCTGTACAACGCCGTCGCCGTCGCCAGCAGCAAAGACGCCCGCGGCAAAGGCGTGCTGGTGACCATGAATGATGAGATCCAGTCGGGGCGCGACGTCAGCAAAATGATCAACATCAAAACCGAGGCATTCAAAAGTGCCTGGGGCCCGCTCGGCATGGTAGTTGAGGGCAAATCCTACTGGTTCCGTCTGCCGGCCAAGCGTCACACCATGGATTCGGAATTCGACATCAAAACCATCAAGAGCCTGCCTGACGTCGAAATCGCCTATTCCTACGGCAACGTCAGCGACACGGCCTACAAGGCACTGGCTCAATCCGGTGCCAAAGCGATCATCCATGCCGGCACCGGCAACGGTTCGGTCTCCTCGCGTGTGGTCCCTGCCCTGCAAGCCCTGCGCAAGGACGGCGTGCAAATCATTCGTTCGTCCCACGTCAACGCCGGCGGTTTCGTCCTGCGTAATGCCGAACAGCCTGACGACAAGTACGACTGGGTCGTGGCGCATGACCTGAACCCGCAAAAAGCCCGCATCCTGGCCATGGTCGCGCTGACCAAGACCAACGACAGCAAAGAGCTGCAACGGATGTTCTGGGAATACTGATTCGCCCTCGCCCGACCGACTCCGGTCGGGCACTGCATTCACCACTCGCCAGCCTGGGCGAGTGGTTCATACCCCGCCTGATACTCCTATAAAAATTTTCCCTTCTTCCTACACCAAATGGAAAAAACTGCTGTCAGAGGATTTTCTTGAATTTTAAGCAGTTGCGAAAATGCCTACAGTTAAATACTGTATGCACGTACAGCTTAATAAGGATAATTCCGTGGCCTCCACCTCTGCTTCTCCTGATGCCTATCAGCGCATGGGCATACGCGTTCAGAAAATCATCAACTCCCCCACCGCTCAGAAAGCCAAAGCCGCACTGATCTTCCGTTTACCGGACGAGCCTGTGGATGAGTGGGAGCAATTGCTCGAAGAAATTGATGAGAACGACAACGTCACCCTCGCCTATCGCGACGATGGCGGTGTGCAGATTTTCTGGGTTGTGCCGAAGGAAGATTGAGTCAATGAGTGTCCGCTGGTTTGCTTTGCTGTTTCTGTTCATCACCCTTGGCGCCCAGGCTGGCGCCCCCCGCACCTTCAACGAAGCCAAGAAAGTTGCCTGGAAGCTTTACGCGCCGCAATCCACCGAGTTCTATTGCGGCTGTAAATACACCGGCAACAAGGTCAACCTCGCAGCCTGTGGGTATGTGCCGCGCAAGAACGCCAAGCGCGCCGCCCGCATTGAGTGGGAACACATTGTTCCCGCTTGGCAAATCGGCCATCAGCGTCAGTGCTGGCAAGAGGGCGGACGCAAGAACTGCACGCGGTACGATCCGGTCTATCAAAAGGCCGAGGCTGATCTGCACAACCTGGTGCCGAGCATCGGCGAAGTGAATGGCGATCGCAGTAACTTCAGTTTCGGTTGGCTGCCGGTGCAATCGGGTCAGTACGGTTCGTGCCTGACCCAGGTCGATTTCAAGGCGAAGAAAGTCATGCCCCGCCCCTCCATTCGCGGCATGATCGCCCGGACGTATTTCTACATGAGCAAACAGTACGGTTTGCGCCTGTCGAAACAGGACCGGCAACTGTACGACGCGTGGAACAAGACCTATCCGGTTGAAGCCTGGGAACGTCAGCGCAACCAGAGCGTGGCCTGCGTGATGGGTCGGGGCAACGAGTTTGTCGGGCCCGTGGACATGAAGGCCTGCGGCTGATCGACCGCATAAAACCAAAAAGGCCTCGGGCATTCATGCCCGAGGCCTTTTTACGTTTCTATCCGCCGCTTTTGTTGTAGCGCCAGTAACCCATCAGATTCAGTGACTCCCGAGCGATGCCGCGCTCCTTGATCAAGTACTTGCGCAGGCTCATCACGGCCATCGTTTCCCCGGCGATCCAACCGTAGAAACCCTGACCGGTCGAGTCGGAGGTTTCCCAGAGAATCTCTTGGTCGACATCGACCTTGGCCAGCTCCACTGTTGCGTGAGTCTGCGAGGAAGTAACCGGCAGCTCCGCCCAACGGACCGCTTCAACCATCAGCGAACCTGCTGCCCTACCGGCGGAATGATCCCGGACCAGCCACCGCACTGACAACCCAGGCCATTCAGGAACCGGCAATGCGTCTTCTGCGCTGGCCACCTCGAAAAATGCCTGAGTCGTCGGCGGCTCGGCCAAGGCAGCCATCTCGTCCAGAATGCCGAGAGCGGCGGGCAATGCCGTGGCATCAGCCACCAGCAACAGATGCTTGAGCGTGTGAGGCGGCTTCCATTCGAAACCTCCCGCGTCTTGCGCTGAAAACTGACGATCAGGCGCAACAATCTGGATTGGCTCGCCCACTCCCGACCGGATTGCCCAACGGGAGGCCGGACCGGTTTCACCGTGCAATACGAAGTCGATGTCCACTTCGCCTTGCTCGGCCCGCAGATGCCGGATGGTGTAAGTGCGCATTGCCGGACGCTGGTTGGCCGGCATTGAACGGTAGCGCGCATACCAATGCTGGTCATGAGCCAGTCTGGCAGGCGACCCGTCTTCGGCTGGAAAGAATAGTTTGACGCGCTGATCCGGTGCCCAGGTGGCCATTTCGGTGACCATCGGACCGGCCAGGGTCACGCGCATTAAATGTGGGCTGAGGGTCTTTTTGTGCGCCAGGACCGCGTCGAATATTTTGTAAGGGGTGGCGGAGGCCATGGAGAGCTCCTTCTGGGAATCGACAGTGACTACGCTTAGAGACGAGTCAATGTGGATCCCCTTTAAGGGGCTTCGACGGAAGGCCTGCGTGAAAAGGGCTGTTACTGGGCTACGGGACGCTCAAGCACCAGCACTTCGATGTTCTGTTTCTTGGCCCGGGTAAGCGCCGCAGCCACCTCGGCCTGCTTGGCTTCGGCCTCGGCTTTCGAATTGAATGGTCCGAGCAGAATGCGAGTCTTGCCGTTTTCCTTGACGATGCTGGACACAAAGCTGTGCTCGATCAGCCAACCGCTCAGGTCGCTGACAGCCTGGGGCGTTTCGCCTCTCACTTCGACATCCCATTGCGGCCCGGTGACTGCCGCGGGCGCGGAAACGACTGCCGGCTTCGGCTTTTGAGCGTCAACACCCTTACCTTGATCGCACCCAACCAGCGCCAGTACTGCGATTACCAAGACCATTTTGCGCACAACGTGTCCCTCTGAATGCTGAAAGCGGCGATTTTAGCATTCATGAATACTTCCCGAGTGCCGCAAAATGGGCGCAAAACAACGAGAATGATGGTTGCGGCCTCTGTATAGTTACGCCTTGGGAATTAATGCAGCATCTGCGCGTCAGAAAGAGGCACCCAAACCGTGAGACTTCGCACTAATCTATACATACCACCGACCTCTGCACTGTTCGAATCAGGTGCCCTACAAAGCAATCAAGGAGAAGACCATGCTGATACTCACCCGCAAAGTCGGTGAAAGCATAAATATCGGTGACGACATTACGATCACCATACTGGGCGTGAGCGGCCAGCAAGTCCGGATCGGGATCAACGCGCCGAAAGACGTCGCAGTGCATCGCGAAGAAATCTATCAACGCATTCAGGCTGGCCTGACCGCTCCAGACAAGCCGCAAACTCCCTGAATCCTGTTGCAGTCAGTAGCCAGCCCGTTCAGTCCCGGACAACGGCTGGCTAAAGATTCAAGCGTAGTATTGCCATCCGTTCGCCCCTGCCCGCCAAAACGTGAAGCCGATATTAACGACACGTCCCCTGCCCTGACTGTCAGACGTTTCTGATTATCCCCCAGGAAGAACGTGATCCGACTCGGCTAACCAAACGTTACGCCGCGCGCCATGCCCGTGGCCGCCACCACCATCAGCAACACCAGCAGCCCTTCGATATGACTGATCCGCGCAAACAGCTTCGCGCGCCCGGTATCGATCGCCGCGCCACGACTCAGTGCGACCCGCCATTTGATCAGCGTGATCATCGGCGCCACTTCGAGCAGCAAGATCAGCACGAACAGCGTCATCTTGAGATGGAACAATGGCTGGTGAAGGTAGTAATCCGTACCTTTTTCGTACCCACCGAAGGCCCGCATCCCACCGGAGATCAAGAGGATGACGGCAGAGATCCCCCACAGATTATCGGCCATCAACACTCGGCGGGCCTCCCCCGACCCGGCCGCCAGACGGCTGAATGCGGTTCCCCGCGTCAGTACAGCCCAGAACCCCAAGGCGAAAGCCAGCAAGTGAATTGCCGCAAGCGACCAATGAACCAGCATCGATTGACTCCTATCAGACTGAGTTTGAGTTTGGCCAGTCAGTAGTAGTCCAAAAAACCGCGATTCGCCCGGGTTTGCACAGGAGGCGTTTCGCGCTTCTCCATAGAAGCGGCACGGCATACAGGCAACTTTTTCAGAGCGAAGCAGGCGGCTGAGGTGTCCTTGCGATGTTCGAGCGAACCAGGACAAACCGCAGGGAAAAAAAAATCCCAAGCAGCTGATGGACGCTTGGGACTTAAAAATGCATAAACCGTGGTGGTGAACGCGAAGCAATCTTACCTAAAACCGACACTTGTAACAATATATTTTGAGGACCGTTCGGTTAATTAATTTTATAAGTGCTTAAATATCCACACTATTTTTGTGGAGCTTGAACAATCCTATAACGGCCAGTGTCGTAACTGAGCATCTATTAGAGCGCCAAACAGAGAGCCCAGCACGATGGCTGGGCCCTGGTTATTTTCTGTTTTCCATCATCTTATCGGCGAGCGCTTTGGCCCTTTCAATCAACAGATTCTGCCTGTCTTCGTGAGTAGCCCCTCCGACAATGGGTGCCGTCAGATTGCTTTCCGCAATCAACGCAGCGCAGAAGTATTGATCCCAAACAGCCTTGCCCTCAGACGCCTGTTTGTTCATTTGGTCGGCGATCATATGCGGCTCCTTTTGGTGGGATAGCACCGCTATCTTACGCCTGAACCGCAAACAACCTCAGCCGCTGAAGACCAACGCAAACGCGCCGCCCCATAAACTTTCCGACACAAGACAGTTTCATTTCCAAGAACTCATTAACCTTTTGCAAATTCTTGCCGATGTCTCAAGCTTAGGGCATAGGAGCAACACAGATGAGAAACAATCAACCCGTTACACAACGTGAGGTTGCCCTTGGACCTCAACAGAAACTCATCTCGACAACGGACTCACGAGGGGTCATCACTTACTGCAACGACGCCTTCGTAGACATCAGCGGTTTCAACAAGTCAGATCTGATAGGCGCCCCGCAAAACATCGTTCGTCATCCTGACGTGCCATCCGCCATATTCGCCCATATGTGGAGCGCCCTCAAACAAGGCAACCCGTGGATGGGCATCGTCAAGAACCGCTCCAGGAACGGCGACCACTACTGGGTCAATGCCTACGTCACGCCCATATTTGAAGGGAGCCAAGTCGTTGGTTATGAGTCGGTCCGGGTAAAACCGAGCATCGAACAAATCCGCCGGGCCGAAGCTCTCTATAAACGAATCAACCGGGGCAAGTCTGCCGTGCCCGGCAGCGACAAATGGCAACCCGTCTTGATGGACTGGCTGCCGTTCCTGGCCATGGGCTTAGCGGGGACTTTGGGCGGTGTTTTCCTCAGTCCTCCCTTGGCAGCATTGGTAGCCGTAGGTGTATCGACTCCGATGGGCCTGATTGCTTCGCGCCGACAGAAGCGCGGTGCGCTGCATCTGCTGGAAATGGCAGAAGCTTCCACTTCCGACCAACTGATCGCGCAAATGTATAGCGACGAGCGAGGTCATCAGGCGCGTCTTGAAACGGCCTTCGTGAGCCAGGCATCACGCCTCAAGACTTGCCTGACACGCTTACAAGACACCGCAGAGCAGCTCACCGGGCTGGCCGGGAGATCTGATGCTCTCGCCTCCGACAGCTCACGTGGACTTGATCGCCAACGAATCGAAACCGAGCAGGTATCGGCCGCCGTCAATCAGATGGCAGCGACCACGCAAGAGGTCGCAAGCCACGTCCAGCGCACTGCCAACGCCACCCAGGCAGCCAACGTGCTGACAGGCCGCGGACGTGACGTAGCCCGGGACACCCGCGACGCCATTCAGCGGCTCTCCAATGTGGTAGGCGAGACAGGCCAGACCGTCGCGCAACTGGCCAAAGACAGTAACGAAATAGGGACGGTCGTCGATGTGATCAAAGGCATTGCCGATCAAACCAACTTATTGGCGCTCAATGCCGCAATCGAAGCTGCACGCGCGGGAGAAATGGGCCGAGGTTTCGCGGTCGTCGCGGACGAAGTGCGCCAATTGGCACAGCGAACAACCGAGTCGACGACCCAGATTCACGGCCTGATTTCCAAGCTACAGGTCTCTTCAAACAATGCCGTGAAGACTATGGAAAGCGGCCAGCGCCAGGCCGAAGAAGGAGTTGCGTGGGTGCTGGAGGCCGACAAAGCCCTGATCGGCATTAGTGAAGCCGTCGCCAACATCACCGATATGACAACCCAGATCGCGGCCGCGACTGAAGAGCAGTCGGCCGTCGCAGAGGAAATCAGCCGCAACATCACCACCATCGCAACCCTCGCCGATCAGACGTCTGAGCAAGCCAGGCATTCCGCCGAGGTAACCAAGGAACTAACACAGACAGCTAAAACTCAGTATTCGCTGGTTGAGCGCTTTAACCGATAACCCCTGCTCTTACTGATCAGGGATCTAAATAGAAAAAGCAGGATGATCAATCCTGCTGTTTACGTCATTTCTCTGCTCGACGCTCAAGATTAGCTATGGCGTAAACGGCCGAGAAGCTCACTTGTTCCTCTGCATCCAGCCGATCAACCTAAAGGCGAGCCCTGGAATGAGCAGCCCGGGCTGCCATGCCACTGAACGTTGCTTCGTTCAACAAGCCGGTCAAGCCAAAGCTGGATCCGCAAATGGCCAGCGGGATGCCGGTTAGAAACATGGGATTTCGAAATGCCTTATCCATAGCAAGATCTCCTTAACAATTTAGCTGACTAAACTATACCGTCTGTAGGTGAGCGGCTGGAATTGCTAAACGCCAGACAACAAAAAAGGGCCCACCTTTCGGTGAGCCCTTCTAGACCGCCCAGCAGAGCGGATTTTGTTTGGTAGGCGCGATTGGATTCGAACCAACGACCCCCACCATGTCAAGGCGACCACGAAACCCATGCAAGCTATTGATCCATAAGGAAAAGTATTCGTTTTAGAGGGGGTGCAAAATCGCCGCTTCACCCTATAAGAATCAACAACTTAGCGTTGTATATTCCCACAGTAGTTTCCCTTCCCGGCGTTCTGCCGACCGTTAAACATCCCTTCACGTGATGCTACTCTGCCCTCATAACCGAGGACCCAGCCATGCCCAATTCCGACCTGCTCCCTTCCCTGCTCTACAAAATCAACGAGAACCAGCTTGCCCTGGAGGCGGCCATCCTCGAGCTTTCCAACTGGGTTGAGCACCACGGCGGCAGCGACATCGCCGACAATGTCCGCAGTTCCCTGGACGCCATCGACCGCAACGAAGAATTCATCAAGATGACGCTCGCGCTCATGATGACCCCGGACTAAAGCTGCGACTGTTCGTCAGCCCCCTCTCGCAGAATAGTCATGCCCCTATTACTGTATATATAAACAGTTTAATTGCACGAAAACAGCCTTCCAATGAAGCCCTGACGATCGGGCCGACACTCGTTCTGTCATTAGCAGCGATGCGTGCGCGTACCGGGTATACTGGTGCCCCCATGAATGCTGCAATCTCTTAATTTATATGGAATACATACGGGCGGCGCGACAACCATGACTTTGCTAAAACCTGCTGAGCATTTAAGTGACACCGACAATAATATAACTAATCCGGAAAGCCACAAAGCAAAGTCAACCCTCTTCCGTAATATTTTCATTTACACCATACTTCTGGCGATTTGTGCGATTATATTCACACCATTAATTAGCACATTATCCATTCACGCTATGGACTACTCAGTCCATTTGAAGTGGGCGAGTGAAATGGATTCCAGCCATACCGTGAATCTACCTCACCCTCTTTATCACCTATTAGTCATCCTTGCAAAACATATATTCACCATAGACTACGCTCAATCATCAACTGTAATTATAGTACTTTCAATTTTTTTCTTAGCTGCTCTAAATTACAAAGTATTATCGCAGTATACATCGATAGCTGCTGCCATTTTTCTATCCATATGCCTTCTAATCGTAACACCGCTGCAAGCGTTTTATTTATTAGATTCTCACCTATATTTTGGCTACATTGGAATCAGTATCTACCATAGCCCTACGATGCTTCTGCTGAAGCCTTTATCATTATTGGCGTTCTGCTACGCTTTGAAAGCCGCAAATGATCAATCAAAAAACGGACTTACTAGTGGATTGGCTTTAGCGCTATCTTTGTTCTTTTGTGGAATTTCGAAACCAAGTTTCTTGATGATTGTGCTACCAGCTTTCCTAACATTTTTGCTTATCACCAAAAAACTTAAAATCATGCTAAGCAGAACATATATATATACTTGTTTTTTCCTACCAATATTTACAGTTCTCGGGCTACAGTTCTTCCAAACATTTTTCTTACAAGACCTTTCCAAAATGGTTGGCAGTACGGAAAATCACATCGTGATTATGCCGCTAGAGACAATGTCTCATTATTCAGATTTTTTGTTGCCTAAATTCTTTTTGTCGATAGCGTTCCCGCTCGCTGCTTTCTTGTTTTATCCAAAACAATTCATCAAAGACGACGCAAATATATTATCATCCTGCTGCTTTTTAATGGGCGCAATCCTCACGTACTTTTTCGCTGAGAGCGGATACCGAATGTACGATGGAAACTTTTGGTGGAGCGGCCAAATTGGACTTTACCTAGCCTTCCTATTTTCATTGGCTTTTCTACTAAAAAATTTTAAAGCGCTGACTAATAGCAATACAGGGAAAATAAAATACGCAATCTGTTTCATCTTGCTTTCATTGCACGCAGCATTCGGGGTATTGTTTTTTAAACAAGAACTCCTACATACTGCTAAATTCTGGTAAACCCTGATTTAATTTAGATACGATAAAAATGAAACTAAAAATCGACGGACCTCTTATTTCAGTAATCATCCCAGTTTATAAAGCCGAAAATTCGCTCGATGAGCTTTACGCTAGATTGAAGAAATCACTTGAAACCATATCTACCGAATTTGAGATTTTATTGGTCGAAGACTGTGGCGGCGATCGTTCGTGGCAAGTAATAGAACGGCTTGCAAAAGCTGACCCAAGAGTTCGCGGCTTACAACTGAGCCGAAACTTCGGCCAGCACTACGGCATAACAGCAGGTTTGGATGCCTGCCGTGGACGATGGGCTGTCGTGATGGATTGCGACCTACAAGACCGTCCAGAGGAGATTCCGCGGCTTTATGCAAAAGCCCAGGAAGGTTACGATATTGTCTTGGCTTTGCGAGGGAAGCGAAGCGACCCGCCGCTAAAGCGGATGACCTCCTGGCTCTTTTATAAGATTTTCAGTTATTTAGCTGACTTCGAATATAATGGAGACAGTGGAAACTTCCGCATCATCTCCAGAAAAGTTGTAGATAACGTTTGCCAAATGCGGGAACAACTCCGATTTTTCGGAGCGCTGGTTCACTGGACAGGTTTTACCAGTACAGGGATTGAGATAGAGCATGCGGAGCGTATGGACGGGAAAAGCACCTATACGTTTTCAAAACTATGGAATCTGGCTATGGAGACTATCATTGCATACTCTGACAAACCGCTCCGGCTCGCTGTAAAACTCGGATTCACTATGGCATTGCTGTCATTTATATATGGTATGTATCTAATCCTTACAACGATGACACACGGCGCCGTAGTTCAGGGCTGGACCAGCATCATGGTTTCAATGTTTTTCATTGGAGGCATTGTGATTTCAATACAAGGAGTTGTTGGCATATACGTTGGCAAGACATTTGACCAAACAAAGCAACGCCCATTGTACATAATAGGTAGAAGTACTTACGACTTAGATCAAGAAGGTGCACGTAGCGGGTCAATCCATTCAATGCTGTTCCTTGATCCAGAGGACGTAAGAGGAAATTGACGCAGATGAACTACTTATCGTCACCCGCCATAGGTCAATTCATTCGCTATGGCGCAGTAGGCTTAGCAAATAACCTTATGCTATACCTCGGTTATCTTCTGGTTGTATATTCTGGAGTTGGTGAAAAATCAGCAATGACCTTAATGTACATGATAGGCGTCGCGATTAGTTTCATCGCGAACTACAAATGGACATTTTCTCAAAAAACAAACCGAGGCGCTCTCGTTCGTTACATCCAAATGCATGTGGCTGGGTACTTAATAAACTTCGCAATGCTGTTCGTGCTCGTCGACATCTTTCATCATCCACACGAATTGATCCAAGTACTTGCAATAATCACTGTCGCATTTTTTGGTTTCTTCATGTGCAAATTTTACGTGTTTCGCCCAAGCTCAATATGAGCTTTTTTCTACCACAACCATCGCGCAAGGAGAAAAATCATCAAAGGGTCATATGAACAATCAGCGTCTAAGCCTTCAGTTAATCGGGTCGCAATAGTTTTAGCGTTGGTAATCTTCGCGGGGCTGGTGGTCACTGGCGCGATAGGTGAGAACATCGGCGCTGGTAATGACTGGCGCGCAAAGGGTGCATCAGCTCAATTGTTGCCAACGGCATACCCATGCTCTGACTTGGCAAGCATGAAGGCCGCATTGGACCAGTTTATGAAGGCCTAAATCGCCATGACCCATTAAAGGTGAGAGCACGACCAGTATTTAAAGACGGCGAACTGCACAGGCTCTTCATCACTGAAGCTTGAGCTGAGCAAGTCATTCGCTCAGGCGCGCGACGATTCGAAGGCCTACGAAGAGGTGCCGGCCGGTGAGCGGCCCACTTTCCACGAGATCCGCACACTCGGCGCCTGGCTGTACGAGCAGCAGGGTTTCGAACAGGAATACATCCAAGGCTTGATGGGTCACGCAGATGTGAAGTAAGCGCTCCATGAACCCCACATTCAAAGCGCTTAGCTGATGCCGGATGCTGTGCTCCCGATTCTCTCAGGAGGC